>CALRZT010000483.1:0-3009 GCA_943372725.1 Pseudoxanthobacter soli DSM 19599 | reverse complement strand
CAGCCGCCGAAGTCGTAGCCGAGGCCGGCGCCGAAGGTGACGGCCGGGTCGATCGAGGGCGAGCGGAAGCGCCCGACGGGGGTGGGGAGCTTCGCCGTGGGCGTCGCGAACAGGGCGGCGCCGATGTCGCCGCGCACGTAGAAGCCGGCGCGGCTCGTCTCCTCCGGCAGGATGTCCTCGTCGTGCACGAGCACCGGTGCCTGGCCGTCGCCCGCCGGGGCGGGCCCGGCTGCCGCGGCCGTCTCCGCCGGATCGGCAGGGACGGGGGCCGCGGCGTCATCGGCCGCCGAGGGGTCGACCGGCTCGTCCGCATCCTCCGCCGCGGCTGCGGCGATGGCGCGGGCGACGACGTCGTCGTCCGGCCCGACCGAGGCCGTCGCCGCAAAGGCGGGCGAGGCGAGGGCCAGCAACAGGACGGCGAGAGCGCTGCTCGCGGGACGCGACGAGGGCATCGGGACGGCTCCGGGCGGGGCGTCGGCGAGGACCCGCTGACCTGGCCCCGCGATCCCCGCCACGCTGCCCCGGCAACCCTTAAGGCGCCGTTAACCACATCCCTTAACCACGCCCATTAAACCTCCCTTAACCACGTCTGCTGGCCCCGGCGCCGGCACGGCGCCGCCGTGGGCCGTCCCGCCGATGGCCGGGAGCGGGCGCGGCGATCACCACCGTTGCCGTGATCTCGACAAGGTGTGATGCACTTCACAGCTTGAAGGCCTCTAATCTGGTTTCTGACCGGGGCGACCAGTGTCGCGTCCAGAATCGAACCCCGGGAGCGGGACATGACGAAGACCCAGACGATCCGCAGCCGCATTTCCGCGCGCCTGACGTTCGGCGCCGCCGCTCTCGCCCTCGCCGTCGCCACCGGCGGAGCCGCGGTGGCGGCAGAGCCGTGGGACCGCGCGCCGGCCTTCCTCGACAAGACCGCGCCGGTGGCGCAGGCCTCCGGCCGCGGCGGCGATGTCTCCGGCCTCACCGCCCAGGCCCGCCGGCAGGGCCGCATCAAGGTCCTCGTCGGCCTCGACGTCGCGATGTCGGACGACGCGATCTCGCCGATGGCCGCCGCCCGCGAGAAGGCGAGCCTGAAGTCCGTGCAGGACGCCGTCGTCGCCAACGTCTTCAACCGCCGCACGCGCACCGCCTCCGGCACGGCCGCGGGCGCGGAGGCCGACGTCCGCCGCTTCGAGGCGATCCCCTATCTGTCGATGGTGGTGACGCCGTCCGAGCTCGAGCGGCTGATCGCCGACGGCCGCGTGACGACCATCCAGGAGGACGTCCCCGTCCCGCCGACGCTCGTCCAGAGCGTGCCGCTGATCCAGGCCGACCTCACCCGCGCCGCCGGCTTCACCGGCCGTGGTGTCGCCGTCGCGGTCCTCGACACCGGTGTCGACATCAATCACCCGACCTTCCGCAACCGCATCGGGTCGGAGGCGTGCTTCTCCTCCACCTTCAGCGGCCAGTCGAAGTCCGTCTGCCCGAAGGGCGTGGCGGAATCGACCCAGCCCGGCTCCGGCAAGAACTGCAAGATCAACATCTTCGGCTGCAATCACGGCACCCACGTCGCCTCCATCGCCGTCGGCGGCGGTGGCGGCGTGCGCGGCGTCGCGCCCAAGGCGACCCTCATCGCCGTGCAGGTGTTCAGCCGCTTCGACAACCAGGGTGACTGCGGCTCCGCGCCGGCGCCGTGCGTGCTGAGCTTCACGAGCGACCAGATCGCCGGCCTCGAGCGCGTCTTCGCGCTGCGCAACACCCTCAACATCGCCTCGGTCAACATGAGCCTTGGCGGCGGCCAGTTCTTCGAACACTGCGACGGCAGCAACCCGGCGTTCACCGCGATCGTCAAGAAGCTGCGCAAGAACGGCATCGCCACCGTCATCGCCGCCGGCAACAACGGCTTCGACGGCTCGATCTCCTCGCCGGCCTGCGTCTCGGCGGCCGTGGCGGTCGGCTCGACGACGAAGCAGGATGTCGTCTCGGGCTTCTCCAACCACTCCGAACTCGTCGACGTGATGGCGCCCGGCTCGGACATCACCGCCGCCGTTCCCGGTGGATCGGCCACGCTCAGCGGCACCTCGATGGCGGCGCCCCACGTCGCCGGCTCCTTCGCCGTGCTGAAGCAGTCCCTGCCGCCGGCGACCGTGAAGGAAATCGAAGCGGTCGTGAAGGCCACCGGCCTGATCGTCATCCGCGCCGGTGTCGCCAAGCCGCGCATCCTGCTCAACGACGCGCTCCTCGAGTTGCAGGCCCAGGCGGAGGCGCAGCAGGCGGCCGCCGACTGACCGGCGCGCGCCGCGCGCTCGTCCGCACGCCACGCTCTTCCCGACGCTTTCCACCTTCGGGGCCGCTCGTCGCAGGACGGTGCGGCCCCTTTGCCGTGACCGGCCGGGGGAACGGCCGCCGGTGGGACGGCGCGTCGTCGGCTACCTGAGGGTGCAGCGTGCCGCCGAAGCGTCTATAGAGGACGTCTAAATCACCTGTTGGATGCGTCCTCATGCCGACCACCCCGAGCCGCCGGATCTCCCCTCGCGCAGCCGCGACCGTCGTCGCCCTCGCGCTCCTGCTCGTTCCGGCCGTCGCCTCGGCGGCCGAGCCGTGGGAGCGCAATCCCGCCTTCCTCGACAAGCGCGAGCCCGTGTCCCAGACCTCCCCATCCCGGGCCTCGGGCCGGGCGGCCGACGGCGGCCTCGTCGCAGCGGCGCGCAAGCAGGGCCGCATCCGCGTGATGGTCGAGCTCGACGTGCCGATCACGGTCGCGACGGGCGGTGACGACGCCGCCGCCTCCGCGGCGCTCGCGGCGGTGCAGGACGCCGTCATCGCGGCGACCTTCGGCGCGTCGCCCGCGGCGACGAGCGCCGGCGCGGCGTCCGAGGCCGGCATCCGGCGCTACGAGATCATCCCCTTCCTGTCGCTGACGGTGACGCCGGCCGAGCTCGAGCGGCTGATCGCCGATGGCCGTGTGCTGTCGATCCAGGAGGACGTGCCGGCGCCGCCGTTGCTGCACGAAAGCATCCG
>CALRZT010000482.1:0-3025 GCA_943372725.1 Pseudoxanthobacter soli DSM 19599 | reverse complement strand
ATCGACGGGCTGTGGCTGCGTGCCACCCTGTCAGACACCCACGAGACCGACAGCACCGCCGCGCGCGCCATCGCCGTCGCCTTCGTCGATTCCTCCGTCGAGGCCGCCCTGAAGGCCGGCTCCCTCCCCGCTCCGAGGCCGACCCGCATGTCCAGCATCATCCGCAACCACGTCGGCGGCCGTCCGATCGACGCCGCCGAGCGCCAGACCTTCGAGACCATCAACCCCGCCACCGGCGAGGTGCTGGCCGAGGTCGAGATCGCCGGCGCCGCCGAGGTGGACGCTGCCGTCGCCGCCGCCCGCGCGGGCCAGAAGCTCTGGGCGCGGATGACCGGCACCGAGCGCGGCCGGGTGCTGAAGCGCGTCGCCGATCTGCTGCGCGCCCGCAACGACGAGCTCGCGCGGCTGGAGACGCAGGATACGGGCAAGCCGATCCAGGAGACCACGGTCGTCGACGTCATCTCCGGCGCCGACTGCATCGAGTATTATGCCGGCCTCGCCGCCTCGCTCGCCGGCGAGCACATCGACCTCGGCCCCTCCGCCTTCGGCTACACCCGCCGCGAACCGCTCGGCATCGTCGCCGGCATCGGCGCCTGGAACTATCCGCTGCAGATCGCCTGCTGGAAGTCGGCCCCCGCACTCGCCTGCGGCAACGCGATGATCTTCAAGCCGGCCGAGCTCACGCCGCTCACCGCCGTCAAGCTCGCCGAGATCATGGCGGAGGCCGGCGTGCCCGACGGTGTCTTCAACGTCGTCCAGGGCTTCGCCGACACCGGCCGCCTGCTCACCCGCCATCCGGCCATCGCCAAGGTGTCGCTCACCGGCGAGGTCGGCACCGGCATGAAGGTGATGGCCGACGCCGCCACGACGCTGAAGCAGGTGACGCTCGAGCTCGGCGGCAAGTCGCCGCTGATCGTCTTCGAGGACGCCGACCTCGACAACGCCGTCTCCGGCGCGCTGCTGGCCAATTTCTACTCCGCCGGCGAGGTCTGCTCGAACGGCACGCGTGTCTTCGTCCACCGCTCGGTGAAGGCGGCTTTCCTCGAGAAGCTCGTGGCGCGGGTGAAGAAGATGATCGTCGGCGACCCGCTCGACCCGAGGACGCAGGTCGGCGCGCTGATCTCCGCCGGTCACATGGAGAAGGTGCTCGGTTACATCGAGAAGGGCGTCGCCGAGGGGGCGAAGCTCGCCGTCGGCGGCAAGCGCGTCACCGCAGGCGCGCTCGCCCGCGGCGCCTTCGTCGAGCCGACCGTCTTCGACGGCTGCGAGGACGGCATGGCGATCGTCCGCGAGGAGATCTTCGGCCCGGTGATGACGGTGCTCTCGTTCGACACAGAGGAGGAGGTGATCGAGCGGGCGAACGCCACCGAGTTCGGGCTCGCGGCCGGCGTCTTCACCCGCGACCTCACCCGCGGCCACCGAGCGGTGGCGGCGCTGGAAGCGGGCACCTGCTGGATCAACCACTACAACGTCACGCCGATCGAGCTCCCCTTCGGCGGCGTCAAGCGCTCCGGCCTCGGCCGCGAGAACGGCAAGGCGGCGATCGAGCACTACACGCAGTTGAAGAGCGTCTATGTGGCGCTCGCCCCCATCGACGCGCCGTATTGAGAAGTCCGATGCAGGCCGACACCTACGACTACGTCATCGTCGGCTCCGGCTCGGCCGGCTCCGTGCTGGCAGCGCGCCTGACCGAGGATGCCGGCGTCAGCGTGCTGGTGCTGGAGGCCGGCGGTGGCGACGGCTCGGTGTTCATCCAGATGCCGAGCGCGCTGTCGATCCCGATGAACATGCCGAAATACAACTGGTTCTATGAGAGCGAGCCGGAGCCCGGCCTCGGCGGCCGCCGCCTGCACACGCCGCGTGGCAAGGTGCTCGGCGGCTCGTCCTCGATCAACGGCCTCGTCTACATCCGCGGCAACCCGCTCGACTTCGACGGCGGGGAGGAGCAGGGCGCCAGCGGCTGGGGCTACCGCCACGTGCTGCCCTACTTCAAGCGCGCCGAGACGCGCGCGGAAGGCGGCGACACCTACCGCGGCGCCGACGGCCCGCTCGGCACCCGCTACGGGCAGCTGAAGAACCCGCTCTACCGCGTCTTCGTCGAGGCGGCGAAGCAGGCGGGCTACGCCGAGACGGAGGACGTCAACGGCTACCGCCAGGAGGGCTTCGGGCGGATGGACATGACGGTGAAGGACGGCGTCCGCTCGTCTGCCGCGAACGCCTACCTGAAGCCCGCCATGAAGCGGCCGGGCCTGCGCGTGCTGACCGGCGCGCTCGCCACCCGCGTGACGTTCGACGGCCGCCGCGCCACCGGCGTCCAGTATCGCCGCGGCGGCGCCGAGCATCTCGCCACCGCCCGCCGTGGCGTCATCCTCGCCGGCGGGCCGATCAACTCGCCGCAGTTGCTGAAGCTCTCCGGCGTCGGCCCGGCGGCCGAGCTCGCCAGCCACGGCATCGGCGTCGTCCACGACTTAGCCGGCGTCGGCGAGAACCTGCAGGATCACCTGGAGTTCTATTTCCAGGTCGCGTGCAAGCAGCCGATCACGCTCTATTCGTCGATGAACCCGCTCGCCAAGGCGCTGATCGGCATGCGCTGGCTCGCCTTCAAGGACGGCCTCGGCGCCACCAACCACTTCGAGACCTGCGGCTTCATCCGCTCCCGCGCCGGCATCCGCTATCCCGACATCCAGTACCACTTCCTGCCGCTTGCCGTGACCTATGACGGCCAGGGCCTCGCCTCGGAACACGGCTTCCAGGCCCATGTCGGCCCGATGCGCTCGAAGAGCCGCGGATGGGTCCGCCTGCGCTCGCCCGATCCGCTGGAGAAGCCGCGCGTCTTCTTCAACTATCTGAGCCACCCCGACGACATGGCGGAGATGCGCGCCTGCGTCCGCCTCACCCGCGAGATCTTCGCGCAGAAGGCCTTCGACCCCTACCGCGGTCGCGAACTGCAACCGGGCGCCGATGTCGTCTCGGACGAGGCGATCGACGACTTCGTCCGCCGGAAGGTCGAGAGCGCCTACCACCC
>CALRZT010000481.1:0-3032 GCA_943372725.1 Pseudoxanthobacter soli DSM 19599 | reverse complement strand
CGACCATCTCGACCAGGTGCTGGCGACCTTCGGGCTGATCCTGTTCTTCAACGAGAGCATGGTGATCCTGTTCGGCCGTCAGCCGCTGCGCGCCGAGATTCCGCCGGCCCTTGCCGGTTCGGTCGAGATCATCCCGGGCGTGCCCTATCCGGTCTACCGGCTGGCGATCATCGTGGCCGGCATCCTGGTGGCGCTGATGCTGTGGCTGGTCATCCAGCGCACGCGGATCGGCATGCTGGTCCGTGCCGGCGCCACCAGCCGCGACATGGTGCGCGCGCTGGGCGTCGACATCCGCCTGCTCTATACCGCCGTTTTCGGGCTTGGCGCCTTGCTCGCGGGCCTGGCCGGGGCGCTGGCCGGGCCGGTGTTCTCGGTGCAGGTCGGCATGGGCGACCAGATCCTGATCACCACCTTTGTCGTCATCGTCATCGGCGGGGTGGGTTCCATCCGCGGCGCCGTCGCCGGCGCGCTGCTGGTCGGGCTGGTCGACACCCTGACCCGGGCCTTCCTGCCGGGCATCCTCAAGACCTTCATGGCGGCGTCCGATGCCGATGGGTTCGGGGGCGGGCTGTCGTCGATGGCGATCTACCTGCTGATGGCCGCGGTGCTGCTGTGGCGCCCCCGTGGATTGTTCCCCGCCCATGGTTGAGACCCGCCGGCAATTCATTGTCCTGGGCATCGGCTTCCTGCTGCTGCTGGCGCTGCCCTGGATCTCGCAAGGCCTCGGCAGCCCGCAGCTGCTGACCATCGGCACCCGGGTGCTGATCTACGCGATGGCGGCGGCCAGCCTCGACCTGATCCTCGGGTTCGGCGGCATGGTGTCGTTCGGCCATGCCGCGTTCTTCGGGCTGGGCGGCTATGTCGTCGGCATCCTGGCCTTCCAGGCCTCCGAGGGCACGGCGCTGCTCGGCTTCATCCCCGGCGCCACCGCATCCTGGATCACCTGGCCGGCGGCGATGATCGTGTCGGCGGTCGCGGCCGGCATCGTCGGGGCGCTCAGCTTGCGGACGTCGGGGGTGCATTTCATCATGATCACGCTGGCCTTCGCCCAGATGCTGTTCTTCCTGTTCGTGTCGCTGAAGGTCTATGGCGGCGACGACGGCATGAGCTTCCGCCGGCGCAACGACTTCCCCGGCCTCGACCTCCGGGATTCGACGGCGTTCTACCATGTCTGCCTCGGCCTGCTGGCCGCCTTCCTCTATCTGTGCCGCCGGCTGGTGCGCTCGCGCTTCGGGCTGGTGCTGCAGGGCATCCGGCAGAACGAGCGGCGGATGGGCGCGCTGGGGCTGGCGGCCTACCGCTACAAGCTGACCGCCTTCGTCATGTCGGGGGCGGGGGCGGGGCTGGCCGGGGCGCTGATGGCCAACTTCCTGCGTTTCGTCAGCCCGGACATGCTGCACTGGACCAAGTCGGGCGAACTGATGGTGATGGTGATCCTGGGCGGCGTCGGCACGCTGTTCGGGCCGGTGTTCGGGGCGGCGGCGCTGGTCGGGCTGGAATCGCTGCTGGCCGGCTGGACCGAGCACTGGATGTTCGTGCTGGGCCCGCTGCTGGTGGTCATCATCCTGTTCGCCAAGCGGGGGGTCTACGGTTTCCTCGCGGGGATCGGGGGACCGAAGGGATGAGCGGCTTGCTGGAAGTCCAGGGGCTGATCAAGCGCTTCGGCGGCCTGACCGCGACCGACAACCTGAACCTCGAGGTGGTCGAGGGCGAGATCCACGCCCTGATCGGGCCGAACGGGGCGGGCAAGACCACGGCGATCGCCCAGCTCTCGGGCGAGATCGCGCCCAATGCCGGCACGATCCGCTTTGCCGGGGAGGACATCACCGGCCTGACCATGCCGCAGCGCGTGGTCCGGGGCCTGGCGCGCTCGTTCCAGATCACCTCGGTGCTGCCCGAGTTCTCGGCGCTGGACAACGTGGCGCTGGCGGTGCAGATCGCGGCGGGATCGAGCTTCCGGTTCTGGGGCGATGCGCGGGGCGACCGGTCGCTGCGCGATCCGGCGCGCGCGCTGCTCGACGAGGTGGGCCTGGGGGGGCGCGCCGATATCCGCACGTCGGACCTCGCCCATGGCGAGCAGCGGCAGCTGGAACTGGCGATGGCGCTGGCGACCAGGCCCCGCCTCCTGCTGCTCGACGAGCCGATGGCGGGCATGGGCCAGACCGAGAGCCGGGCGATGACCGACTTCCTGCTCGGGCTGAAGGGGCGGATCACCATGCTGCTGGTCGAGCATGACATGGAGGCGGTGTTCGCGCTGGCCGACCGGATCACGGTGCTGGTCTACGGCCGTGCGGTGGCGACGGGCACGCCGGCCGAGATCCGGGACGACCCGGCGGTGCGGACGGCCTATCTCGGCGACGGCGAGGAGGCGGTCTGATGCTGGAGGTCGAGGGTTTGCAGGCGGCCTACGGGCGCAGCCAGGTGTTGTTCGACATGGCGCTGAAGGTGGGCGCGGGCGAGGTGGTGACCCTGCTCGGCCGCAACGGCATGGGCAAGACGACGACGATCAGGACGGTGATGGGCCTGCTGCCGGCCCGGTCGGGCCAGGTGCGCTTCGGGGGCAAGGGGATCACCGGCGCGGCGCCGGAGCGGGTGGCGCGGCTGGGGCTGGGGCTGGTGCCGGAGGGGCGGCAGGTATTCCCGACGCTGACGGTGCGGGAGAACCTGGTGGCGACCGCGTCGAACCGGCTGAAGGCGGCCTCGCCCTGGGACCTGGACAAGGTCTACGGGCTGTTCCCGCGGCTGCGCGAGCGCGCCGGGCAGATGGCCTCGACCTTGTCGGGCGGCGAACAGCAGATGCTGGCGGTGGGCCGCGCGCTGATGACCAACCCGCGGCTGCTGATCCTCGACGAGGCGACGGAAGGCCTGGCGCCGCTGATCCGGGCCGAGATCTGGCGCTGCGTCGAGACGCTGAAGGCCGCGGGCCAGGCCATCCTGATCGTCGACAAGAACCTCGCCGTGCTCAAGCGCCTGGCCGACCGCCACTTCATCGTCGAGAAGGGACGCACCGTCTGGGCCGGAACCTCGGCCGA
>CALRZT010000480.1:0-3033 GCA_943372725.1 Pseudoxanthobacter soli DSM 19599 | reverse complement strand
CGTGCGCGGCCGCATCGCGCTGGTGCCGCAGGACACGGTGGTGTTCGCCGGCACCATCCTCGACAACATCCGCCGCGGCCGGCCGGACGCCGACGCGGCGGCGGTGCGCGCGGCCGCCATCGCCGCCCGCGTCGACCGCTTCGCAGCAGTGCTGCCGAACGGCCTCGACACCATCGTCGGCGAGCGCGGCCAGACGCTGTCGGGCGGCGAGCGCCAGCGGCTGGCGATTGCCCGCGCGCTCCTCGAGGACGCGCCGATCCTGCTCCTGGACGAGGCGACGAGCGCGCTCGATGCCGAGAGCGAGGCGGCGGTGCAGGCGGCGCTGGAAAAGCTGAAGGCGGGGCGCACGACGATCGTCATCGCCCACCGCCTCGCCACCGTGCTGTCGGCCGACCGCATCGTCGTCATGGACGGCGGCCGCATCGTCGAGACCGGCACCCACCGCGAACTCGTCGCCCGCGGCGGCCTCTATGCCCGCCTCGCCCGGCTGCAGTTCGAGACCGGTGCGGCGGCTCTGGGCGCCGCCGGCTGAAGATGGCCGCCGGCTTCATGCCGGCGGATGGCGCTCGCTTCCGTCGCGTGACGGCCGTGCCGTCCTAGCGGCCCGCGGTCTCCGCCGCGAGCTCCTCGGCCTCGAGATACTTGCGGGCCTCGTTCAGACGGATGCGGGGCTTGGCGATGCCGGCCCGGGTGATCGCCTTGCCGGTCCGCTTCAGGGCGCGCTCGACGGCCCGGACATCGAGGGCGTATTGGGTCTCCGCCAGAAGGGCGAAGGCACCGGCGACGTGGGGCGCGGCCATCGAGGTGCCGCTCTTCGTCCCGAGCCCGCCCGGCACGGCCGCGGTGATGAGGGAGCCCGGGGCGAGCACGTCGACGAGCTCGGAGTGGTTGGAGAAGGACGAGACCTCGTCCTGCTTCGTCGTGCTTCCGACCGCGAAGGCCGCGGACACGCAGGCGGGCGACGAGATCGCGCCGTCGAAACCGTTGTTGCCGGCGGCGATGACGGTGGCGGTGCGGGCGCGCCGGAGCTTCTGCACGATCCTCGTGAAGGCGGGGTTCTCCTCGTCGCAGTGCGCGACGTACTGCCCGCCGCCGAGGCTCATGTTGACCGCGGCCATGTTGAAGCGGGTTTGGCGGAGCCGGTAGACGTGTTCCAGCGCGGCCACCTGATCGCTGGTGTAGCTCAGCACGCAGGGTGCCGGGGAGGAGCCGCAGTCGGCCTGATCGTCGAAGCGGCTGAACACCTGCACGGCGATCAACCACCCTTTCGGCGCGACGCCCCGCCGCCCGTCGCCGAGGCCCGCCGCGATCGACGCCACATGGGTGCCGTGGTCGCAGCCAGCAATGCCGCTCGCGCAGTTCCGGCCCGAGCCGGCGTCGGTCGACGACGCCACGCCATCCGGACAGAGCGACTTCGACTGGCCGGCCACCTTCGAGGAGAAGCAGGCTTCCGCCTTGATGCGCTTGCCGAACATCGGATGGTCGAGATCGACGCCGGTGTCGAGGATCGCCACGCCGTAACGCCGGCCGAGATAGCCGAGGTCGTGCAGGCGGGCGGCCTGGATCAGGGGCACGCTGTCGAGCAGCGTCGGCGGCACCGCCACGTCTTCCTGGACCGTCACGACGCGGTCGTCGGCGATCAGCCGCGCGAGCTCGGCCGCGGTGACCACCATCGACAGGAAGGGAATGGTCTCGTAGCGGCGGACGCCGTCGTCGCCCGCCGGGTCGCCGCCGGCCGCGACGGGCGTGCGGGTGCGGCCGAAAACGGTTGCGAGCACGGCGTCCTGGACCTGGCGGAGCGTCGCCCGTTCACGGGCGGCGGCCATCGGCGCGGCCGCGTCGTCGGAGGGCATGTCGACAGCGAGCCCGGCGATGACCTTGATGCGTCCGTGCCGGCGCGCCTGTGCCGCGAGGTCGGCGGCGTCGCCGCCGCCGGACGACTTTGCCACCGGGCCACGCTTGTCGAGGAAGACCGGGGCGCGATCCCACGGCTCCGCCGCGGCCGCCGCGGTCGCGGCGGCCACAGCAACGGTGAGGAGCACCGACCTCAAGCCGGTGCGCAGGGGTGACGTCGTCCACATCGGTCCGCCTCGCTCTTCCTGAACCACGGGCCGCATCGTCCGTGGTGCCTCCGTTTCGGATGCCACCGCCTCAGCTGCCGGCTTCGGCCTGCAGCAGCTTGCGGGCGGCGTCGACGTCGATGCGCGGCTTGGAGCGGTCGCCTCGCCGGACGCGCTTGCCGGTGTCGACCAGGGCCTGCTGGATGTCGGAGAAGCTCGCCGACGGCGCCGCTTCCCGCAGAATGGCGATCGCCCCGGCGACGTGGGGGGTGGCCATCGACGTGCCGCTGAGGGTGGCATAGCCGCCCGGCACCGCCGCCAGGATCTCCGAGCCCGGGGCGACGACGTCGATCAGCGCACCGTAGTTCGAGTAGGACGCGATCTTGTCGCTGTCGGTGGAGGCGGCGACGGCGATCACCGCGGCGACGCAGGCCGGGCCGGAGATCGCCTTGTCGAGGCCGCCGTTGCCGGCGGCCGCCACCGTGGCGACGTCGGCCTCCTTCAGCTTGCGGACGATGTTCGTGAACGCCGGCACGACCTTGTCGCAGGCCTTCTCGTAGGCGCCCGCCCCGAGGCTGAAGTTGGCGGCGGCGATTTTGTCCTTCTTGCGCTGCTTGTAGACGTGCTCGAGGCCGGCGATCTGGTCGCTGGTGTAGCTCAGCACGCACGGCGCCGGACGGGAGCCGCAGTTTTCCTTCTTGTCGAAGCGGCTGAAGATCTGGATGGCGACGAGCTCGGCGCCCGGGGCGACGCCGGTGCGGCGCGACGATCGGCCGACGGCGATCGAAGCGACGTGGGTGCCGTGGTCGCAGCCGGAGATCGAGGAGCCACAGTTGCGCGCGGCGCCGCTGCCGACAGCCTTCGACCTGCCGCCCGGGCACAGCGACTTCGACACGCCGCGGTCGCTGGTCGAGAAGCACGCCTCGCTGGCGATGCGTCCCTTCAGCATCGGATGCTTGGTGTCGAAGCCCGT
>CALRZT010000479.1:0-3045 GCA_943372725.1 Pseudoxanthobacter soli DSM 19599 | reverse complement strand
CTTGGCGAGCTGTGCGAGGATGGTGTCCGGCGTCATGTTCGGCGCCGCCTGCCTGAGCCGCTCGACCAGCATCGCGGCGTAGCCCTCCTTGGCGGCCGCCCAGCCGCCGGGTGCGACGGCGCTGCAGGCGGCGACGATCTTCACCGTGTGCCGTCCCGCCGGCGCACGCGAGGGATCGGCGAGGGTCGGCGTGGCGATCATCATCCACGTCGCGTCGGGGGTCGGCTCGCGGTCGCGGATCTGGCGGGAGAGCTTGACGAGGTCCTCCGGCCAGGCGGCGATGCCGGCCGACACCGCCGAGCGCGGCTCGCCGACACCCGAAAACACCGGCGCCTCGGTGGTGCAGAGGTGCAGCGCAAAGGCGGAGATGCCGGGATCGAAGGTCTCGACGCCGTAGCGGAACGCCTCGTCCCAGCACGTCTCCGGCGCCATCTCGACCAGGTGCTTGACGTGGATGGTGGAAACGACCGCCTCGCGGCCGCGATATTCCTCGCCGTCCGCGGTGACGAAGCCGGCGCAGCGGCCGTCCTCGATGATCAGGCGGACGACGCGGGCGTTGGTAACGACGGTGCCGCCGAGCGTCTCGATGCGCTTCACCAATGCGTCGGTGAGCTTTCCCGAGCCGCCGCGCGGCATCGTCCAGCTGCGGCGCTGGCGGCCGGCGATGACGGAGTAGGCCATGGCGCCGGAGCTCGGCTGGTCGAGCGACACCATCGTCTGGAATGCCTGCCACATGACGAAGGCGCGCACGTGCCGGCTCTCGAAGGTGTGGCGGACGACGTCCCAGGCGCTGAGCGCCTTGCGGCGGAGCCAGATCTTGCCCTGCGGCGTTGCCAGCAGCCGCTGGTCGAGGCTCTCGCCGCCGACGGGATTGAAGGTGGCGGCCGAGAAGGCGCCCTTCACCTCGTCCCAGTCCTTCAGCAGCTTGCGATAGGCGGCGGCGTCCTTGGCCGAGAAGCGGGCGAACTCGGCCTCCGTGCGGTCGACGTCGAGCCACATCGTGAACCCCTCCCCGTCCGGGAAGCGGACGTGGCCGACGGGATCGGGGTCAATGTAGTCGAGGCCGAACTCGGAAATCAGGCCGAGCTCGTCGTCGGCGATGACGGGGTTGCCCATCATCAAAGTGTGGCCGGTCGAGCAGGTGTCGATGCGGTAGCCAGGCAGCAGCACCTCTTCGCTGACGGCGCCGCCGCCGGCGACCGGGCGGGCGTCGACGACGATGACGCGGCGGCCCGCCATGGCAAGGTAGGCCGCCGTGATCAGGCTGTTGTGGCCCGCCCCGGCGACGACGACATCGGCTTCGACGCTCATGGCGGCCCCGTCCCTGCTGGCGCCGTGCGATGCGGCGCGCAATCGTTTGCAGGATTGAGGATAGCGCGGGGCACCGCGCTGTCCAGACCGCGCCGGACCGCCTAGCCGATCTTCGCTGGAGTCGGTGGGGGTCGGCCCTCAGTCCGGCGCCGCCCGGAGGCTCAGTCCGGCGCCTCCTCCGTCGTCACGGTGATGTTGACGAGGGTGGAGATGCCGAAGGTCAGCGTCAGCGGCACGTCGGTGGCGTCGCGGCCACGGGCGATCAGGATGCGGCCCTTGCGCGGGGAGTGGTTGCGCGGGTCGAACATGTGCCAGGCGCCGTCGAGGAAGACCTCGATCCAGGCGGCGAAGTCCTGCGTCGCATAGGGCGGCGGCAGGCCGATGTCGCTGACATAGCCGGTGCAGTAGCGCGCGGGGATGTTCATGCAGCGGCAGAAGGTCAGCGCGAGGTGGGCATAGTCCCGGCAGACGCCGCGGCGCTCCTCGAAGGCCTCCGCGGCCGTGCGGGTGGGCCTCGAGAACTCGTAGCCGAAGGTGATGTGGTTGTGGACGAAGTCGCAGATCGCCTGGACGCGGGCCCAGCCGGGCGGCGTGTGCTGGAAGAGGTTCCAGGCGGTGTTGGAGAGCTTGTCGGTTTCGCAGTAGCGGCTACCGAGCAGGAACTCGAGCGCATCCGACGGCAGCTGGTCGATCGGGGTCTCCCGCGCGCCCGGCGTCACCGGATCCCAGTGGCCGGCATCGCGGACGACGGTGTTGGTGCGCAGCGTGAAGCGGCCGGCCGGCGCGGTGAGCCGGTTGCACCAGTTGCCGAAGCCGTCGCGATAGCCCTGCACCGGGACGGCGGGCTCGGTCAGCAGGTAGTCGGGCCGCTCGAGGTCGGAGACGCGCGAGGGGTGCACGTTGAGGACCGCGATGAGCGGGGTGGGCTGGGTGAAGTCGTAGGTCATCTCGCAGCCGACAAGAATGCGCATCGTGCCTCCGGGGCGCCGGGGGAGGATCGGAGCCGCCAGTCGGCGCGACCGGCGGCAATGTCAGAACGCGCGAAGGGACGCTTCGTCCCTCCGTATCCTCGCTGGCTCTTGTCGGACGGCCATCGGCTCCGTCGGCGCGACCGCTCCGTCCTCGGCGAAGCGGCTCCGGCGCGACTCTGCGACCGCCCGGAAGCCTTTGGATTATCGGCCAGCGTGGCCGCATTCGCGCCGCCGTGCAAACGCTGAATCGGGACGGTGCGCCGGTGGACCGAAGCGGCGGGTCCGGGCGCCGGCGCGCGTCGCTGGTCGGGACGCGCTGGCGCGGCCGGCATGCGGCCGGCGGATGCCGTAGGATGAACGCACCGGCGCCCGCGGCGTTGTCCGCATCGACCGTCACGCCCGGCGGCGCCCTGAGAGGGAGAGCATCATGAGCGAGCACGTCTACAAGATCGTCGAGCTGGTCGGCTCGTCGACGGACGGCATCGAGGCGGCGATCGAAAACGCTGTCGAGCGTGCCGCCAAGACCGTGCGCAACTTGCGCTGGTTCGAGGTGAGCGAGGTGCGCGGCCACATCGAGGACGGCCGGGTGCATCACTACCAGGTGAAGCTGAAGGTCGGCTTCACGCTCGACGAAGGCGCCGGCTGAGGGGCGCCGGCGTCTTCGGACGCGGATGGCAGATGCGAGGGATGGTAGCGGAGGAGGGACTCGAACCCCCGACACGCGGATTATGATTCCGCTGCTCTAACCAGCTGAGCTACTCCG
>CALRZT010000478.1:0-3056 GCA_943372725.1 Pseudoxanthobacter soli DSM 19599 | reverse complement strand
GTTCGCCGCGGTGGTGCTGCCGTTCGTGGCGCGGGCGCTCAACGCGCTGCTCCTCGGCGAGGCGGAGGCGCACCATATCGGCGTGCCGGTGGAGACGGCCAAGCGCCTGTCGATGCTGGCGGTGGCGGCCGCGGTGTCGGCGGCGGTGGCGGTCGCGGGCGTCATCGGCTTCGTCGGCATCGTCGTGCCGCATCTCGTGCGCCTCGTGACGGGCCCGGACCACCGCTTCCTGCTGCCGGCCTCGGCGCTGCTCGGGGCGGCGCTGACGCTCGTCGCCGACGCGGTGGCGCGCGTCGTCGTGGCGCCGGCGGAACTGCCGATCGGCATCGTCACGGCGGCGATCGGCGCGCCGTTCTTCCTGTGGCTGCTCCTGCGCCGCCGCGCGAACGTGGGGTGAGGCCGATGCTGCGCGGCGAGAGCCTGATGGTGGCGCGCGGCGGGCGACGGCTCGTCGACGATGTGACGGTCGCCTTCCCGGCCGGAGAACTTGCCGTGCTGATCGGCCCGAACGGCGCCGGCAAGTCGACGCTGTTGAAGCTGCTGTCGGGCGAGATGCGGCCGGACGGCGGGCGCGTGCTGATCGCCGGCGAGGCACTCGCGGCGATGAAGCCGGCGGCGCTGGCACTGCGGCGGGCCGTGCTGCCGCAGGCCTCTGCCCTCGCTTTCCCCTTCACCGTGCGGGAGATCGCAGCGCTCGGCGTGGCGATCCCTGGCCTGGCGCTGTCGCGCGCCGAGGCGGCGGCGGTGGTCGACCGCGCGCTCGCGGCCGTGGATCTCGCCGACCGCGCCGACCGGCTGCACGACGCGCTGTCGGGCGGCGAACGCCAGCGCGCCCACCTCGCCCGCGTGCTGGCGCAGCTCTGGGTGGGGGCGATCGGCCGCGGGCCGGGCGTGCTGATGCTCGACGAGCCGACGGCGGCCCAGGATCTCTCGCATCAACTTGCCGTGCTCGACGCCGCCCGCGACCATGCGCGCGCCGGCGGGGCGGCGATCGTCGTGCTGCACGACCTCAACCTCGCCGCCCGCTACGCCGACCGCTTCGTCGTCGTGCACGAGGGGCGGGTCGCCGCCGACGGCGCGCCGGCGGCCGTGGTGACGCGGCGCCTGCTCGCGGACGTCTTCCGCGTCGCACTGCCGCCGAACGAGGTGCCGCCGACGGGTGTGCCGTTTGCGCTGCCCCAGCTCGCCGACCGCCTTCCGGCCGGCTGAGCGCGACCGTCCGACCGGAGCGCCGCCGCGGCCGGGCGCGCCTCTGGGCTGAGTACGGGCCCGACTGCATCCTTCGAGCGTGACGAAAGGCTAACGCGGCCATCGCCGCGCGCCCCCTTGGCGTTCGCGTCGCGACGTGATTTTTTACCATCAGGTCGAACGGCGCTGTTGCGTACCCCCTGCGGCCCCGCAGGGCGCGATGGCGTTCCGACAAGAACCTGAAAGAGGGAAAAACCATGCTGCTGCGCACACTCGCTTCCGCGCTCGCGCTCACGACGTGCCTCGCCTTCTCCGCGGCCGAAGCGAAGACGCTCGTCTATTGCTCCGAGGCGAGCCCGGAAGGCTTCAACCCGTCGTTCTTCACCGGCGGCCAGACCTTCGACGCCTCCTCGAAGCCGATCTACAACCGCCTCGTCGAGTTCGAGAACGGCACCTCCAACGTCGTACCCGGCCTCGCCGAATCGTGGACCGTTTCCGACGACGGCCTCGAGTACGTCTTCAAGCTGCGCCAGGGCGTGAAGTTCCACGGCAACGACAAGTTCACGCCGTCGCGCGACTTCAATGCCGACGATGTGCTGTTCTCGTTCAACCGGCAGCTCAAGAAGGACGAGCCCTGGTACAAGGTCTCGGCGCCGACCTACGAGTATTTCGACGGCATGTCGATGCCTGACCTGATCAAGAGCATTGAGAAGGTCGATGACCACACGGTGAAGTTCACGCTGACGCGGCCGGAAGCGCCGATGATCGCGAACCTCGCGATGGACTTCGCCTCGATCTTCTCGGCCGAGTACGCCGACCAGATGATGAAGGCGGGGACGCCGGAGGTGATCGACAACGAGCCGATCGGCACCGGGCCGTTCCGCTTCGTCGCCTACCAGAAGGACGCGGTAATCCGCTACGAAGCCTTCGCCGACTATTTCGGCGGCAAGCAGCCGATCGACCAGCTCGTCTTCGCCATCACGCCGGACGCCTCGGTGCGCCTGCAGAAGCTGAAGGCGGGCGAGTGCCACGTGATGGCCTATCCGAACCCGGCTGACATCGCCTCCCTGAAGGAGGAGCCGAACCTGCAGGTCCTGCAGCAGGAGGGCCTGAACGTCGGCTACCTCGCTTACAACACGACGGTGGCGCCCTTCGATAACCCGAAGGTCCGCAAGGCGCTGAACATGGCGATCAACAAGGACGCCATCATCGAGTCGGTGTTCCAGGGCACCGGCGCGCCGGCGAAGAACCCGATCCCGCCGACGATGTGGTCCTACAACGACGCCGTGAAGGACGATCCCTACGATCCCGAAGTGGCCAAGAAGATGCTCGAGGAAGCCGGCGTCAAGGATCTGAAGATGAAGGTCTGGGCGATGCCGGTGGCGCGTCCCTACAACCCGAACGCCCGCCGCATGGCCGAGCTCATCCAGGAGGACTTCAAGAAGATTGGCGTCGACGTCGAGATCGTCTCCTTCGAGTGGGGCGAGTACCTGAAGCGCTCCTCCGAGAAGGACCGCGACGGCGCGGTGCTGCTCGGCTGGACCGGCGACAACGGCGATCCGGACAACTTCCTGGCCGTGCTGCTCGGCTGTGACGCCGTCGGCGGCGCCAACCGCGCGCAGTGGTGCGACAAGGAGTTCAACGACCTGATCCAGAAGGCGAAGTCGCTGCCGACCCAGGCTGAGCGCACCGCCCTCTACGAGCAGGCGCAGCTGCGCTTCAAGGACCAGGCGCCGTGGGCGACGATCGCCCACTCGCTGGTGACGATGCCGATGTCGAAGAAGGTCTCCGGCTACAAGATGGACCCGCTCGGCACGCACCGCTTCGACGGCGTCGACATCGCCGAATAATCGGCCCCAACTTTCGGC
>CALRZT010000477.1:0-3060 GCA_943372725.1 Pseudoxanthobacter soli DSM 19599 | reverse complement strand
CGCCGTCCGCATCCCAGCGCCCCCCGCCGCCGGCCATCGCCGCCGACCGACACGCTGGACGTGATATCTCCGCTGATCAGGATGCCGGCGTGCTTCGCCGGTCCCCCCGCCGCCATCCGGAAGACGAGCACGTCGCCCGGCCGGGCCGTCGCCGGATCGATCTCGACGAGATGCCGCCGCCCCGCCTCCGCCAGCGCCTCGACTCCGCCGGCCTCTGCCCAGTCGCGCGTGTAGCCCGGTACCCGCTCCGGCTCCTCGCCGAGGAGGGCGCGCCACACCCCGCGCACCAGCCCGAGGCAGTCGCAGCCGACCCCCTTCAGCGACGCCTGGTGCCGGTACGGCGTCCCCATCCACGCCCGCGCCTCGGCGACGATCGCCCCGCGGCCCGCCATGACGACCTCCGAACATGGTTTAAGAAGGATGAACAGAGTCACGTGAATTGCGAGAATATTTGCTCAAACCATTGTTTTTTATGCGTTCTCCGCCTCGCAACTCACGTGAGCCGCGACCCGCCCTCCCCACCCTCCTCCGTCATGCCCCGGCTCGACCGGGGCATCCATCCCACGGAAATAACTGAGCTTTTAGCGCCCGCCCCGCCTTGCGGCCCCCCGGCGGTTTCCGACCGCTCACACGCCCTTTTTCCATCGCGTTTGCCCGAATGGAAAACTGCAACTCACCCAATGGTTTAGGTCGAAAGCCCAAAGCCGCGCGGGATCCTGCACCGCCACCCGCCACAGCCTTTCAGCCACACCGACTAAACCTCTGATTAACCATGATTTTCGGACGACATCCGCCCCACCCCTCACACGATCGCCCCGCCATCGTTTTCCCCGCTGCCGTCCGGCAGGTACGCCAGCGCGAAGCCGTCGCCGGGGATGTGGGGGAAGCCGCGGAAGTTCACCGCGTTGTCGAACTTCGCCACGCACGTCTCGAACCGCTTGTCGCAGCCGGCCGTCACCACCACCGTGTCGCCCGCCACGATCGCCGCCGGCGGCGGCCGCCAGAGCTCGATCGTCACCCCCGGCCCGTCGACGGCGTGGCGGCGGATCTCGCTCGCAAACCCGTCCGCCGTCCCGCTCGTCACCTTCGCCCGCCCGCCGGCGAACCAGCCGTCGTCGAACGCCCCGAGCCCGGAGACGACCAGCGTTCGCCCGTCGGCCGTGTCCACCGTCGCGACGCCCCGATAGTCGCCGTCGTCGAGGTCGATGCCGCAGCGGCCGTCGCCGAGGTCGGCGTCGCAGTCGCGGGCGAAGCGCCGGCCGCGCTCCTCCTCGAGCGCCTGGGCCGGCCCGCGCAGCTCCGCCCGGAACGCCCCGTCGGCGCGCGTCACCTCGCCGACCGTGCCGGTGCGCAGCCGCTCGCGCAGGTCCGGCTCGGTCCAGTCGACCAGCCACACCTCGACGCTCGCCCCGTCCCACCGCCCGGCGGCGAGGTCGGCGGCGTCGATGCCCCCCGTCGAGAGCACCCCCTCCACCTCCGCCCCGCCGGCGGCCAGCGTCGCGGTCGCCGTGTCGGCGCTCGTCTCGAAGCCGCCGGCCGGCAGGTAGTCGTCGCCGCCGAAGCTCACCACCCGGTCGTGGTCGGTGAAGGCGCGCCCGCCGCCCGTCCGCGGCGTGATCTTCCAGCAGCGGCAGAGCGTCGTCGCGCCCTCCGCAAGCCGTGCGGCGAGCCCCGCCGGCAGCGTCCTCACGGCCGGATCTCGACGATCGGCACCACCGGCACCGCCCCCGCCTCGAAGGCGGCAAGGTCGATCTCCAGCCGGTCGGTGTCGAAGCGCACCGGGCAGTCGAACAGGAAGCCCGCCTTCACCCGCGCCCCCTCCGCCGGCGTCTTCTCCTCCGACAGCGTCACGATGCCGGTCACGGGGTCGATGTCGAGGTGGCCCGGCCCGATCTCCTCCCCCTCGACCGACACCCGCACGGACCCTTCCACCGGTTTTTCGATCGGGCGGTAGTAGGGCGCATGCTGCGCCCCGTAGCGCTTGCGCAGCTGGAACGCCCGCCGCTCGCCGTCGCCGGTGCCGATGGTCTGGTCCTCCGGCCCGGGCTCGACGCTCGGCGCGCACGACTTGAAGTCGGTCGGATCGCGAAACCGGAACCCGTGGAGCCGGCCGCGCCGCTCCTCGAAGAAGTCGATGACGGTCGCGAGATCATCGAGGCTGCGGATGCCGGTGCCGGCATTGAAGCGCCGGCGCGCATCCGCCCAGCGGCTGTTGCGCTCCTCGCGCCCCGAGCCGAGCACGACGATCTCCGTCCGCCGCTCCGGCCCCCCGACCGCCCCGAACGCCACCCCCAGCGGAAACCGCACCTCGTGAAACGCCGCCACGTCCCGCCCTCCCCGACGTCCTCAGTCCCGCTGCCCGCGGCCCACTGCCGACTGCCCGTCTGCTGCCTTCCGACTGCCGATTGCCGACTGCCGCCCGTCACATCCCCCGCCGCCCGCGCCCGACCGCCCGGGCGAGCATCGCCGACACCTGCGCCTCCGAGCGCCGGAAGCCGTCGACGTCCGGCGTCATCACATTGAGCGTCACCTGCACCGCCCGCTCGCCGCCCCCGGCCGCGCCGCCGCCGAGCCCCGCCGCCCCCGCGCTCCCGCCGCTCCCAGTGCGACCATTCCCGCCGATCCGACCGCCGCCGAACCCGCCCCCGCCACCCGCCGCCGCGATCGGCGACACCGTCGCCGCCGCCGCCCCGGCGAGCCCGGACAATCCGCCCGCGACGATGCCCTCGATGGGCACGAGGGCCCGGTCGAGCAGCCGCGCCGTCAGCCGTTCCGCCGCCCGCGCCAGCACCTGGTCGAGCCGTTCGCCGTAGACGACGGCGCTGGCGAGGCCCGTCCCGAGGTCGCCGGCGATGCCCCGCGCCGTCCGCCGCACCCCGTCGAGGGTGCGCGCGAGTTCCGCCGCCGCCACCACCGCCTCGCCGTCGCCGAGCCCGGACATGTCGCCGTCCGCCATGATGATCCTCCCGAGATCCGCCGCACCTTCTGCCGGACATGCCACCGCCGCCGCGCGCGTCCCCTCCCCCCTCGTGGGGGAGAGCCTGCCCCGGACTTGATCCG
>CALRZT010000476.1:0-3063 GCA_943372725.1 Pseudoxanthobacter soli DSM 19599 | reverse complement strand
TGGCACCCCTCGCCCAGCGCGGCGGCGACGGGCCGATGCTGACGCTGGAAGGCGGCGGCTTCGTCTTCAACTACCGCATCGCCGAGGCGACCTACGGCCTCGTCGCCCGCGTCGAGCGCACCATCCCGGCCGGCACGCGCATCGTCACCGCCTTCGACGACCCGGCCGGCGGCCCACCGATCGTCGAGGAACAGGTCGCCCGCGTTGGGCTGACGAAGCTCGTGCTGAAGTCGCCGCCGGTGGAAGGGGTCGTCGCCGGCAAGCCCTACGCCGTGACGGTGCGCATCCTGAGCCCGGAGGGCGAGGAGATCGGCCGCCTCGAGACGAGCTTCACGTCCAACATCGATCAGTCGGTGATGCCGAAGGCGCCGCTGACGACCGGCCCCGGATACCAGTCGCCGCGGCCGAACTGAGCGACGTCACGGGGCTGCCGCGACGTCGTCGCCGGGCCGTCATGCGAACGGAAGCCGGGCGCGCTAGTCTGCCGGATGAACCGAGGTGATTTGTCCGTGACGGGCGGCCTCGCGAGCCTGCGGCCGAGGCGATGTCGACGAGCGAACCGATTCCCGATCCGGACGACGATCCGCCGCCCGCCGCACCCGCGCCGAGCACCACGGCGGTCGTGCTGGTTCCGCTCGCCGTCGGCACCCTGTCGATCATCGCCCTCGGCGCCGCCTTCGCCGTGCCGTGGCCGGCGGCGGCACTCGCCGTCTGCGCCACCGGCGTCGCCACCGCCGTCGCCCTCAACCGGGCGCGACCGCGCACGGTGACGTCGCGGCCGCGCGACGCCAACGCCCGCTTTCCCGGCGCCGGCGTCAAGGCCGCGCTCGACGCTCTGCCGGAGCCCGCCTTCGTCGTCGACCGCCGCGGCCGGCTGCGCTTCGCCAACAAGGCGGCGGCGCCGGCCTTCGGCACGCTCGGGCTCGGCGATCCGCTGTCGTTCCGCCTGCGCGCGCCGTCCTTCCTCGAGGCCCTCGACCGCGTTTCCACGGGCGCCGCCCAGGAGCGCATCGCCTGGGCGGAGAAGGTGCCGATGGAGCGCTGGCTGGAGGCCTTCATCGCCCCCCTGGCGGCACCGGCGGGCGAGCCGCGACCGCCGCGGCCCGGCGACCTCGTGCTGGTGCTCGTGCGCGATCTCACCGAGGGCCACATGGTCGAGCGCATGCGCGCCGACTTCGTCGCCAACGCCAGTCACGAACTGCGGACCCCGCTCGCATCTCTCACCGGCTTCATCGACACCCTGCGCGGCCCCGCCCGCGAGGACCCGGTGGCCCGCGAGCGCTTCCTCGCCATCATGGGCGAGCAGGCGGCACGGATGCGGCGGCTGATCGACGACCTGCTGTCGCTGTCGCGCATCGAGATGCGCGCCCACGTGCCGCTGACCGACGACGTCGACGTCGGGCCTCTGCTCCACCACGTCGTCGACACCCTGGCGCCGGTGGCGGCCGACGGCGGCGTCGCCATCGAGAGCGACATCCCCCCGGCCCCCCTCGTCGTGCGCGGTGATCGCGACGAACTCGTGCAGGTGTTCGCCAACCTCATCGAGAACGCCGTCAACTACGGCGCCTCCGGCGGCCGCGTCGTCGTCACAGCGCGCTGCGACCGCGCCGCGGAGCGACCGGCCGTCATTGTCGGCGTGCGCGACTACGGCCCCGGTGTCGCCGCCGAGCACATTCCGCGCCTGACCGAGCGATTCTATCGGGTCGACGTCGGCGCGAGCCGTGCCCGCAAGGGCACCGGCCTCGGCCTCGCCATCGTCAAGCACATCCTGAACCGCCACCGGGCCCGGCTGTCGATCGAGACGCCGGCCGGCGGCGGCGCGCTCTTCAGCGTCCGCCTCGAAGCTTTGCCACCTTCACACTCGGAATCGCCCCCCGCGGACGGCATCAATGATTCCAATGGCTTGGATAGTCATAAAAGGATCATCGGCGAGTCATAGAAGGGGGCATGGAGGCGGCGCTCGTCGCCACCGCACGCATGGCCTGCCCCCGATGGGCCGGTCACCCGGCCGCCGCGCCTCCGCGGGCCGCCAAAGTTCAAACCACAAGGAGAGTCCCGGTGAAAACCAAGACGCTCGTCAGCGTTCTCACCCTCGCCATGACCGGTGCGCTCGTCGCCGGCGCCGCCGAGGCCCGCGACCAGATCCGCATCGTCGGCTCCTCGACGGTCTATCCGTTCACCACCGCCGTCGCCGAGCAGTTCGGCAAGATGGGCCAGTTCAAGACCCCGGTCGTCGAGTCGACCGGCACGGGCGGCGGCTTCAAGCTGTTCTGCGCCGGCGTCGGCGTCGATCACCCGGACGCGTCGAACGCGTCGCGCGCGATCAAGAAGAGCGAGTTCGACGACTGCCAGAAGAACGGCGTCACCGAGATCATCGAGCTGAAGGTCGGCTTCGACGGCCTGACGATCGCCAACGCCAAGTCGGGTCCCGACTTCAAGCTGACGAAGGGCCAGGTCTTCCTGGCGCTCGCCAAGGAAGTCCCGGGTCCGGACGGCAAGCTGATCCCGAACCCCTACAAGAACTGGAACGAGATCGACGCTTCGCTGCCGGCGGAGAAGATCGAAGTCCTCGGCCCGCCGCCCACCTCCGGCACGCGTGACAGCTTCCTCGAGCTCGTCATGGAGCCGGGCGCCGAGCAGCAGCCGGTGCTGAAGGACATGAAGAAGGCCGACGCCAAGGCTTTCGGCAACGTCTGGAAGTCGATCCGTGAAGACGGCGCCTACATCGACGCCGGCGAGAACGACAACCTCATCGTCCAGAAGCTCGACGCCAACCCGCAGGCCGTCGGCATTTTCGGCTACTCGTTCCTCGAAGAGAACGCGGCGAAGATCAAGGGTGCCGAGATCAACGGCGTCGTGCCGGATTTCGACACCATCGCGTCGGGCAAGTACACCGTCGCTCGCCCGCTGTTCGTCTACTTCAAGAAGCAGCACGTCGGCGTCATCCCCGGCCTGCAGGAGTTCATCGTCGAGTACGCCTCCGACAAGGCGATGGGCGAGGACGGCTATCTGACCTCCAAGGGCCTCGTCGCCCTGCCGGAGGCCGAGGCCGCCAAGGCCGAG
>CALRZT010000475.1:0-3074 GCA_943372725.1 Pseudoxanthobacter soli DSM 19599 | reverse complement strand
TTACGGACCGCTGCATCACACCCCTCACCGGTGCTGCGCGATCACGTCCTTCAGGTACCGGTACGACGTCTTCGGCGTCCGGACCTGGGTCTCGAAGTCCACCGCGACGATGCCGAAGCGCTTGGCCTCGCCCTCCGCCCACTCGAAGTTGTCGAGCAGCGACCAGGCGAAGTAGCCCTTCAGGTTGGCGCCGGCCTCGATGGCGCGCGCGGCGGCGGCGAGGTGGGAGGCGATGAAGGCGGCGCGCTTCGGGTCGTCGACCACCCCGTCGACGGGCGCCGGATCGTCGTAGCAGGCGCCGTTCTCCGTCACGTAGGTGATGGGGTTGCCGTAGTTGCTCCTGAGATCGCCGAGCACCTCCACGAGGCCCTCCGGGTCGATCGGCCAGCCGAGCGCCGTCACCGGCATGCCCGGCGGCAGCGCGCCGTAGCCGGTGCCGCCGAGCACGCCGCCGGGGTCGTCCTTCGTGTAGGAGGGGCCGTAGTAATTGACGCCGAGGAGGTCGACTGGCTGCTGGATCGCGGCCATGTCGCCGTCCTTCACCAGCGGCTCGAAGTCGGCGGCGAACAGCTCCGGATAGCGGCCGTGGAACAGCGGGTCGAGGTTGATGCGGTTCCAGATCGCGTCGAAGCGCTTGGCCGCGGCGCGGTCGACCTCGCTGGTCGACGCCGGCCGGATCGGCTGCAGCGAGAACACCGTGCCGAGATTGAGGCCGGAGCGCTCGGCGCGCGCGGCGACGAGACCGCGGCCCTGCGCGAGGTTCATGTGGTGCTGCGCCGAGACGTAGTTCGGAAAGCCCGTCAGGCCCGGCGCGTGGATGCCGACGGCGTGGCCGAAGATCGCGTGGACGTTCGGCTCGTTCAGCATCACCCAGTTCGGCACGCGGTCGCCGAGGCGGGCGACGACGACGCGCACGTACTCGGCGAACCAGTCCGCGCTCTCACGGTTGGTCCAGCCGCCGCGGTCCTGCAGCGCCTGCGGCAGGTCCCAGTGATAGGGGCAGGCCCACGGGGCGACGCCGGCTGCGAGCAGCGCGTCGACGAGGCGGTCGTAGAAGTCGAGGCCGGCGTCGTTCGCGGCGCCAGTGCCGTCGGGGAGGATGCGCGGCCAGGCGATCGAGAAGCGGTAGGCCTCGAAGCCGGCGCCGGTCAGGAGGCCGATGTCTTCCGGGTAGCGGTGATAGTGGTCACAGGCGACGTCGCCGGTGGTGCCGTCGGCGATACGGCCGGGGGTGTGGGAGAAGGTGTCCCAGATCGACGGCTTGCGGCCGCCTTCCGTCACCGCGCCCTCGATCTGGTAGGCGGAGGTGGACGCGCCCCACAGGAAGTCCTGCGGCAGCGTCGGCACCGGCTGCGCTCTGGCCCGCGGAACGGGCAGCGCTCCCGCGAGCGGTGCCGCCAGAAGTCCCGCCGTCCCGATCAGCACGTCCCGTCTGCGCATCCTCGTCTCCGTCGTTGGTCCATCGTCAGGCGAGCACGGCGGCAAGCGCCCAGAGCATCACGGCCGCAGCCAGGCCCTGCACGGCGAGCCCGCCCGTCACCAGAGCGAGCCCCTGCCACGGCTTCAGCCGCGCCTCGCCGGCGATCAGCCAGAACAACGGGTCATTGATGTGGCCGACGGTAACCGAGCCGGCGCCGACGGCGAGTGCGGCGAGCGCCCGCCCCGTCTCGCCGTCGAGGCCGAGCGGCACGAGCAGCGCCTCGGTCATGCCGGCGGCGGTGATGGCGGCGACCAGGGTAGAGCCCTGCAGCGTCTTGACGATCGCCGCCGCCAGGAACGGCACCAGCACGCCATAAGGCAGCGCCAGTACCTGTTCGCCGAGGAGCTCGGCCATGCCGGGCTGCTGCGTCACCGTCTGCAGGCCGCCGGCGGCGGCGACCATCAGCATCGGCAGCGCCGACGTGCGCATGGCGCGGGCCGCCCAGCCGGTGGCGGCGCCGTCGCGGCGGCCGGCAAAGGCGAGGGTCGCGAGGCCCATGACGGCGACGGCGACGGCCAGCAGCACCAGCGGCCGGCCTGCGCCGAGCAGCGTCTCGCGGGCGCGGCCGCCGCCGAACGGCTCGCTCGGAATGTCGCCGAGCGACTGCACGATGGTGAGCCCGACGACGGTCAGCGTGACGGCGACGAGCGCCAGCGCCGCCACCGCCGGCCCGAGGCCGCGCGGCTCGGCCCCGGCGACCGCCGCGGCCGCCTCGACCGGGGGTGCGTCGCGCAACGGCGCGGCGGCGAGGCGGACGAAGACCATGCCGACGAGGGCGGCGGCGACGGCGACCGGCAGGCCGAGGGTGATCGCCGCCGACCAGCCGGCCCCGAGGATCGAGACGGCCGCGATCATCGGCGGCGCCGGCAGCACCAGCGCGTGCGCCGCCGACAGCGACAGGCCGGCCGACAGCGCGGCACGACGGGCCGATGCCGGCATCGTCTCGGCGCCGGTGGCGGGCGCGCCCGACAGAGCCCCCCGCAACGGCGCGGTGATGGCGTAGGCGACCGCCGCCGAGGCACCGAGGCCGGCGAGGAAGCCGAGCGGCCGGGCGAGCACCGCCGCGCCGGCGCTGTCCCGCAGCGGGCGACAGGCGGCGGCGAGGCGGGCGGCGCCGCCGCTGACGTTGGCGAGTTCGGCGAGCATCGCCGCGGCCAGCACGGCAAGCCCGACGGCCGCCGCCGTCAGCCCGAAGCCGGTGCCGAACGCCTTGCTGATGTGGGCGGCAGCCGGCCCGACGCCGGTGATCATCTCCCAGCCGAACGAAGCGTTGGAGAGGTTTTCGGCCAGCGCGAAGCCGATGGTCGCGGCCACCAGCGCCAGGAACGGGTCGATGCGCCGCCAGGCCGTCAGGAGCGCGACGGCGGCGACGGCCACGGCGAGAAGGGCGGCGTCTTGAAGCGGCATGCGGAAGGGGTCGCGTCAGGCGGGATCGGACGGAGACGCGCCGCGGCCCCCGGCGGGAGGACGCCGGTGCCGGGATGAGCCCCCGCGACGATGCTTAGCCGGCCGCGCCAGCGCTGTCACCGGCGGTCGCCTCAAGCGGCCGCGCAGGCGCTCATTCGCAGCGGGGGGGCGGCCCCCTGCCGCGCGC
>CALRZT010000474.1:0-3082 GCA_943372725.1 Pseudoxanthobacter soli DSM 19599 | reverse complement strand
CAGGCCATCATCACCTTGGCGATCGCGTCGAGGTGGGCGTCGATCTCGCTGTCTGGCCGCAGTGCCCGTTCGTTCTCGAGCACGATGTCCGCGATCGTGAGGCCGGTGGCTGTGCCGATGTGGAGGAGGTCGCGGCCGCTGCGGTAGGGGTGCGGTACCGACACCGGGTTATGGACGACGACACCCACCTCCGCCTCCGGCACGACGAAGCCGCCGCCGACCGAGCACCAGCGCTCGTGGGCGACGACGGTGCCGTCGGCGTCGAAGGCGGCGAGCGCCATGGTGTTCGGATGCTTCGGCGTCTCGGCGTGGCCGTCGAAGAGGATGTCGCGGCCGTAGTCGAAGGCGATGCGGCGGCGGCCGCCGAGGTTGACCGACCCGCCCGCCCCGGCGGCAGCGAAGGCCGCATCGGCCTCGTCCGGGTCGACAGTGGCGGGCTCCATTCCCGACAGGCCCAGGATCGCCGCCCGGTCGGTGCCGTGGCCCTTGCCGGTCCAGGCGAGCGAACCGTAGAGCGCGACTTCGACCCGGTCGACGGCGTCGAGACGTCCGGCTGCCGCGATGCCCTCGACGAAGGCGTGCGCCGCCCGCATCGGCCCGACCGTGTGGGACGACGACGGCCCGATGCCGATCTTGAAGAGCTCGAAGACGCTGATCATCGATGCCGGCCTCCCCGCCGGACGAACGATTGTTCTCTCCCCGGGTGGGGGCGCGTCCTCCCCCTGCCAGGGGCGCGACGCGTCTCTCGCCTGCAGCCGAAGCGGGCTTGCCCGCTTCGGTCAACTAAGCTCCCAAGTCGGCAAGCCGACTTGGGTGGGAGGGACAGACCGCGAAGCGGTCAGGGTGGGGCCTGTGAATCCAAACACAGTTTCACGCTTGGATTGACGGGCCCCCACCTGCCGGCTTCGCCGGCTGTCCTCCCCCCTGGCAGGGGGAGGACGTGTCGTGCGCGAGCCCCCTACCCCGCCCGGAACTCCCGCCGTGCCTCGTCGAGATAATGCCAGACATAGGCCGAAAACGAACGCCAGACCTCGATGTGGAACACGTCCGCCCCCGTCCGCGCCAGCACGATCTCGGCCTTCGCCAGCACCGTCCGCGTCGCCGTGCCGACCGGGAACGCCGCGATCGACAGGTCGAGCGGGCAGCCGGCGGACAACACCGTTGCGGCCTCAGGGCCGGAGACCGCGATGCAGAGCTGGCGGTGCGACACGTCCACCAGCGAATGCGGGACGCTCCCCGTTGCCGCCTCGATCGCAGCGGCGATCTCCTCCGGCGCCTCGCCGGGGGCGATCAGCAGCCACTCGTCGGGGCCGAGCCAGATCGCGGTGCGGTTGCGCGACGCGCCATAGGCACCGCGTGCCCGCGGCAGGGCGACGCCGAACGCCTCGCCGGCCGGCCCGATCGCAGCCTCGCGACCGCGGAAGACGAAGCGCGCACAGTCGTTGCCGAGTGTCCGGAGCTCCGCCGCCGGCAAGGGCGGCGTCGCGGCGGCGATCATCGCCAGCGCGTCGGCGCGCGGCAGCACGGGTGAGGCCTCAGTCATTGAGCCGCGCTCCTTCCGGATCGTGGAACACGGGGGCGGCCACCGTCACCGCAATGGCGCCGCCCGGCATCGGCACGTGCAGCGTCTCGCCCATCCGGCCGCGGCCGTCGCGCACCATCGCGAGCGCGATCGAGCGGCCGAGCACCGAGCTCCAGTAGGACGAGGTGACGTGGCCGAGCATCGTCATCGGCACCGGCTCGTTGGGGTCGGAGACGATCTGCGCCCCCTCCTCCAGCACGACATTCGGGTCGACGGTGAGCAACCCGACGAGCTGCTTGCGGCCGGCGCCAGTCATCTCCGGGCGCAGAACCGAGCGCTTGCCGACGAAGTCCTTCTTCGCCTTGCCGACCGCCCAGCCGAGGTTGACGTCGTCCGGCGTCGCCGTGCCGTCGGTCTCCTGGCCGACGATGATGTAGCCCTTCTCGGCGCGCAGCACGTGCATCGTCTCGGTGCCGTAGGGCGTGATGCCGTGGGGCTTGCCGGCGGCGACGATCGCCTCCCAGACGTGGCGGCCATAGTCGGCCGGCACGTTCACCTCGAAGCCGAGCTCGCCGGTGAAGGAGACGCGGAACAGCCGGGTCGGCACGCCGGCGATGCGGCCCTCGCGCACGCTCATGTGCGGCATCGCCTCCTTCGACAGGTCGATGCCCTCGACCAGCGGCTCCAGCACCTTGCGGGCGTTGGGGCCCTGCACGGCGATCACCGCCCACTGCTCGGTGGTGGAGGTCAGCCAGACGTCGAGGTCCGGCCACTCGGTCTGCAGGTAGTCCTCCATCAGGTGGAGGACGCGCGGCGCGCCGCCGGTCGTCGTGGTGACGTGGAAGCGGTCCGGCGCCATGCGGCCGACGACCCCGTCGTCCATGACGAAGCCGTCCTCGCGCAGCATCACGCCGTAGCGCAGGCGCCCGGGCTCGAGCTTCGTCCAGGCGTTCGTGTACATGCGGTTCATGAACTCGGCCGCGTCCGGCCCGACCACCTCGATCTTGCCCAGCGTCGAGGCGTCGAAGATGCCGACGCTGTCGCGCACCGCCTTGCACTCGCGCGCCACGGCGGCGTGCAGGTCTTCGCCCGCCTTCGGGAAGTACCAGGCGCGCTTCCACAGGCCGACGTCCTCGAAGGCGGCGCCGTGCGCCTCTGCCCAGGCGTGGATCGGCGTGGTGCGGACGGGGTCGAACAGGTCGCCGCGCGCCGCGCCGGCGAAGCTGCCGAACGTCACCGGCGTGTAGGGCGGGCGGAAGGTCGTCAGGCCGATCTGCGGGATGGGCTTGGCGATGGCGTCGGACACGATGGCGAGCGCGTTGAGATTCGACGTCTTGCCCTGGTCGGTCGCCATGCCCGTGGTGGTGTAGCGCTTGACGTGCTCGATCGAGACGAAGCCCTCGCGGGTGGCGAGCTTGACGTCCTTCGCGGTGACGTCGTTCTGGAAGTCGACGAACGCCTTGGCGAAGGCCGGGTTGCGCCCGTGTGGCGCCGCGCCCGAGAAGCCGCCGGAGACGGTCGGGGCATCGGTGACGGCGAACGACCGGCCGGACGCGGCCG
>CALRZT010000473.1:0-3089 GCA_943372725.1 Pseudoxanthobacter soli DSM 19599 | reverse complement strand
CGCCCGGCGCTCGTCAATCTGGTTCTCGCCGATCTCGGCGCCGTCAGCCGCTACGGCGTCGTCGACCGCGGCAGGCGCCGGGCGGCGGCGACGGCCCTGTCGGAGCGGCTCGGCTTCAATCCCGGCCGTCTCGACGCCGATGCTCTCGAGCTTTCGGGCGGCAACCAGCAGAAGCTGGTGCTCGGCAAATGGCTGCACCGTGGCCCGCGCATCCTGCTGCTCGACGAGCCCACCCGCGGCATCGACCTCGGCGCCAAGCAGGAGATCTTCCGCACCATCCGGCGCCTGAGCGACGACGGCATGGCGGTGATCCTCGTCTCGTCGGACCTCGAGGAGGTCGTAGAGCACGCCGACCGGGTGCTGGTGATGGCGCGCGGCCGGCAGATCGGCGAACTCGCCGGACCCGAGGCCTCCGTCGAACGGATCCTCAACCTGATCTTCGCGGTCGAAGACCGTGCCGTCGCAGTCGGAGTGCCTGCATGAGCAACATCGAAAGCGTCGCCCCGTCGGCACCCGCATCCGGCCAGGCGTGGCGGGAGCGGCTGCCGGGGCTGATCCGCGTCTACGGCATCGTGCTGACGCTGGTGCTGCTCCTCGCCGTCGTCGCCATCGGCAATCCGGCCTTCCTGTCGGAGCGCAACGTCCTCAACATGCTCTCGCAGTGGGCGCCGGCCGGGATCATGGCCGTCGGCATGACCTTCGTCATCCTGACCGGCGGCTTCGACCTTTCGGTCGCCTCGGGCTACTCGCTCTGCGCCGTTGTCGCAGCCTATGTCGGCCAGGACTGGCCGCCGCTCGCAGCCTTCGGCGCCGCCATCGCCGTCGGCCTCGCCTGCGGCCTGGCAAATGGGCTGCTCGTCGCCGTCGTCCGCATCAACCCGTTCATCACCACCGTCGGCTCCGGCTTCATCATCGCGGGCATCGCGCTGGTGATGACGGAAAACGCCGTCTTCATGGTGGAGAACCCCGACTTCGGCATCCTCGGCACCGGCCGCTGGCACGGCATCCCGTTCTCGGGAATGCTGCTGATCCTCTTCCTCGTGGTGTTCGGCTGGCTGCTCGCCCGCACCCCCTACGGCGAGACGATCTACGCGGTCGGCGGCAACTACGAGGCGAGCCGGCTGTCCGGCATCCGCGTCCGCGCGGTCGTCGCCAGCACCTACGTTCTGCTCGGCGGCTGCGTCGGGCTCGCCGGCTCCATCACCGCCTCGCAGTTGAACTCCGCCCAGGCAGACCTCGACCCCGGCATCATCTTCGACGTGCTGACCGTCGTCGTCGTCGGCGGCACGTCGCTGTCGGGGGGCGTCGGCGCGATGTGGCGTACCGCCGTCGGCCTCGGGATCATCGCAACCATCTCCAACGGCTTCGTGTTGCTCGACATCAGCCCTTACTACCAGTCGATCATCAAGGGCTCGATCATCGTCGCGGCACTCGCCCTCGACACCGGCCTGACGCGCCTCGTGCGCTCCGCCCGGTGACGGCGACCGTCGCCCCCTGCCACCCCAGCCACCGGGTATCGACATGACCTTCAAGCTCGAAGAGGCGACCATCGCCTCGATCCACGCGGCCTTCCGGGACGGCTCGCTCACCGCCGTCACCCTGGTCGAGGCCTACCTCGCCCGCATCGCCGCCTATGACCAGGCCGGCCCGGCGCTCAATGCCTTCACCGCCCTCAATCCGACGGCCGTCGCGGAGGCCGCCCGCCTCGACGAGGTCTTCGCCACCACCGGCGCGTTCGTCGGCCCGCTGCACGGCATCCCCGTCGCGGTGAAGGACCAGGCCGAGACGAAGGGCATCGAGACGAACTTCGGCTCCGTGGCCCTGAAGGGCTACATGCCGGAGGAGGACGCCACCGCCGTCGCCAAGATGAAGGCCGCCGGCGCCATCATCCTCGGCAAGACGACGCTGCCCGACTTCGCCACCTCCTGGTTCGGCACGTCGTCGGCGAGCGGCGACACCCGCAACCCCTACGACCTCGCCCGCGACCCCGGCGGCTCCAGCGCCGGCACCGGGGCGGCGATCTCCGCGAACCTCGCCACCGTCGGCATCGGCGAGGACACCGGTGGCTCGATCCGGCTGCCGTCGAGCTTCTGCAACCTCGTCGGCGTCCGCGTCACGCCCGGCCTGATCAGCCGCGCTGGCATGTCGCCGCTGGTGATCTTCCAGGACACCGCCGGGCCGATGGGCCGCACCGTGACGGACACGGCGATCCTGCTCGACGCCATCGTCGGTTACGACAAGAAGGACCCCTACACCACCGCTCACGCGATCGCCGGCCACAAGCAGAGCTACGCCGCCGGCCTCGATGCCGGTGCGCTCACCGGCACCCGCATCGGCGTGCTGAAGGAGGCGTTCGGTAGCGACGATGACCCGGACTGTGCGGCCGTCAACGCCGTCGTGCGCGGTGCCATCGCCGCCATGGAGGCCGCCGGCGCCGAGATCGTCGAGGTCAGCCTGCCGAACCTGATGGACTTCATCATCGACACGTCGCTCTACATCACCCACTCGCGCCACGACATCAACAAGTTCCTGTCGTCTCGCCCGACGCTACCCTATCACTCGCTCGACGACATCTATCGCGACGGCAAGTACGACAAGCGTCTCGACCTGATCGACGAGATCATGAAGGGGCCGGAAAAGCCCACGGACGATCCGGACTACTACCGGAAGCTAGCGGCCCGCGACGCCTTCCAGCGCGCGGTCGTCGGCATCGTCGCCGAGGAGCGCCTCGACGCCCTCTGCTTCCCGTCGAGCCGGGTGCTGCCGCCGACCCGCGCCGAACTCGATGCCGGCCGCTGGACGGTGCTCAGCTTCCCCACCAACACGCTGATCGCCGCGCAGACCTGGATGCCGTCGATCTGCCTTCCCGCGGGCTTCACCCCCGACGAGATCCCCGTCGGCCTCGAACTGGTCGTGCTGCCCTATCACGAGCCCGACCTCTTCCGTCTCGGCTATGCCTTCGAGCAGGTGACGCAGCACCGCCGCCCGCCGACCAGCACCCCGCCGCTCTGACGCCGCCGCCCACTCGGGCCGCTCTCTACCGCCCATCCTGGCGCCGGCGCCGGCATTCGCCGGCGACGGCAATCCTT
>CALRZT010000472.1:0-3091 GCA_943372725.1 Pseudoxanthobacter soli DSM 19599 | reverse complement strand
GATTGCCGCCTGGACCATGCGGCAGGCCAGGAAGCTCCAGACATCGGGGGCGACGATGCAGCCGATCGTCGCGACGACGAAGACGCCGATGCCCCACAGGATCACCGGCCGGCGTCCGAACCGGTCCGACAGCGGCCCCATGACGATCTGCAGGACGGCCGAGACGGCGGCATAGGCGGCCAGCGCCAGGCCGACGACGCCGTAGCCCGCGCCGAAATCGGCGGCCATGTTCGTCATCGACGGCAGGAAGATATTGATCGGCAGGATGCCGATCGCCGACAGCAGGATCAGCGTGGAGAGGCGGGGTGCATGCAAGGCGCGGGAAACCTGTCGGCTGGCCGATCGGCATAGGGGGCGATCGTAGCCGATCGCTCCCCTGCCACACCACCCGGCATGCGGGTCCGCACCGGGCGGTTCGAGGAGTTGAGGTCAGGCGAGACGGGGTATCCCGAGGCTGTCGGCCCATTTCAGGTTGAGCACCGTGTTGAGTAGCATGCTGCTGTTGCGCCACCAGCGGCGGCTGTTTGCCGCCACCCGTTGCGCGACGGCGGGCCGTGCCCCCAGCCTGGAGAGTTCCCTGTATATGGTTCGGCCGCGCTTCCACTGCTTGAGCTGGACGGCGCGTATCCGGTGGCGCAGCCATTTGTCCAGTTCTCGCCAGACTCCTGGTGTTTGTGCCAACCGGTAATAGCCCTTCCATCCCAGCAGATAGAGCCGCAGCCTTGCCGCGACCTCCGGCAGGCTGCGCCCGCCGGCACGGCGGGTCAGTTGCCGGACGCGCTGCTTGAACGCCGCCATCGGCTTGTCGGCGACCCGGCGCTTGACCACCCGACCCTGGGCCACCCAGAAGGCATAACCCAGGAACTTGCGGCCGAACGCACTGGCCACCGCGCTCTTGGCCTCGTTGACCGTCAGGCGCAACCGGCCATAGAGCCGCCGAAGCAGCGCCATCACCCGCTCGCCCGCCCGGCGGCTGCGAACGTAGACGTTCGCATCGTCGGCGTAGCGCACGAAGCAATGGCCCCGGCGTTCCAGCTCCTTGTCCACCTCGTCGAGCAGGACGTTGGCCAGCAGGGGTGACAGCGGCCCGCCTTGCGGCGTCCCCATCACCCGATCCTGGACCACCCCGCCCATCATGATCCCGCTGTTCAGGTAGGCCCGGATCAGCCGGATCACGCCGGCGTCGCCGATCCGCCCCTGAAGGCGGCCGATCAGGATGTCGTGGTTGACCCGGTCGAAGAACTTCTCCAGGTCGACGTCCACCACCACCCGCCGGCCCGATTGCACATGGGATTGCGCCGCAAGCACGGCCCCATGCGCACTGCGGCCCGGCCGGAACCCGTAGCTGTGCTCGCTGAAGCTCGGATCAAGAAGCGGCTGCAGCACCTGCAGCAGCGCCTGCTGGATCAGGCGATCCGTCACCGTCGGGATGCCGAGCTCGCGCTCGCCACCTCCCGGTTTCGGGATCGCCACCCGTCGTACCGGTTGCGGCCGGTACGTCCCCGCCAGAAGCTGGTCGCGGATCTCGGGCCAGGCCGTGCGCAGGTAAGCCGCCGTCTGGGCAATATCCAGACCGTCAACCCCCGCCGCGCCCTTGTTGGCCTTCACCCGTTTCCAGGCAGTCTGCAGGTTCTCTCGCGCCAGAACTGCCATCAGCAGCCCCGGCCCCGTGCCCGTCGGTTCGTGGCGCGGGCGGCAGGCTTCGTCGCTGACCAGGCCGGACAAGGCTTCACCTCGACCGTCTCCGGACCGCCCCGCTTCCACGGGCATCTGACGCATGGCCGACCGCATCGTCACGGCGTCGGGTACTCCTCCTCGTTCGGTCCTTCGTTCACAGGCATACACCCGCTCCCTACTACGACCTCGGCTGACTTCTCGCGCCGGCTCGACACCGTCGCCCTTTCGGACACAAGGCGAGATCTCCCCAGGTAAGAACGCACTCCTTCACTGCACCACCGCCGGATCTACGCCGCGTCCCCTTGGCCACGAGAGCTTCGCGGAATCTTGCCCGCTCGCCCTGGTCGGCAGCGCCTCGTATCCGGTTCTTGTTCATCGGCACGCAGTTGCGATCCACGCTTCCTCCCCACGGTCGGTCGCCCTGCCGCAGTTGCGCTTCACTTCGCTCGCTGTGGCCAGCTCGCGGCGGGACTTCCACCCGCAAGAATGCGCCCATGCTGGGCGCACAAGCAGTACCAGCGCGACGTCGTCGCGGTGGTCGAGGCCTTCGGCGGGCGCTATCACGTGCGCGGCGCCGACGTCACCGCGCTGGAAGGCAACTGGGACAACAAGCGCATGGTCGTCCTGGAATTCCCCGACCGCGCGGCGGCGCTGGCCTGGTACAACTCGGAGGAATATCGTCCGCTCAAGGAGATGCGCCAGAAGGCGGGCAAGGCCACGATCCTCCTGGCGCAGGGCCTTCAGGCATAAAGGTCCTTGTAGGTCTCGCGCAGCACGTTCTTCTGCACCTTGCCCATCGCGTTGCGCGGCAGGTCGTCGACGAACAGCACGCGCTTGGGCTGCTTGAACCTGGCCAGCCGGCCGTCGAGCGCCTTCAGCACCGCGGCCTCGTCGAGGTCGGCCCCCGGCTGGCGCACGACCACGGCGGTGACGCCCTCGCCGAAATCATGATGGGCCAGGCCGATGACCGCCGTCTCGATCACGCCGGGCAGCGCGTCGATCTCGCCCTCGACCTCCTTGGGGTAGACGTTGAAGCCGCCGGAGATGATGAGGTCCTTGCCGCGCCCGACAATATGGACGTAACCGCGGGCATCGACCAGCCCGAGGTCGCCGGTGATGAAAAAACCATCGGCGCGGAATTCGGCCGCCGTCTTCTCCGGCATCCGCCAGTAGCCCTGGAACACGTTGGGCCCGCGCACCTCGATCATGCCGATCTCGCCTTGGGCCAGCGCCTCGCCGCTTTCCGGATCGACGATGCGCAGATCGACACCCGGCAGCGGAAACCCGACCGTGCCGGCGATGCGGTCGCCGTCATAGGGGTTGGACGTGTTCATGTTGGTCTCGGTCATGCCGTAGCGCTCGAGGATGGCATGGCCGGTGCGGGCCTGGAAGTCGCGGTGGGTGTCCGCCAGCA
>CALRZT010000471.1:0-3123 GCA_943372725.1 Pseudoxanthobacter soli DSM 19599 | reverse complement strand
GGCCGGACACGGTGACCCGCTTCAACCTGTTCCCGGCCGCCAAGATCCTCGGCGGGCCGGCGCCGGGCTACTCGTCGGGCCAGGCGATCGCGGCGATGGAGGAGGTGGCACGCGAGGTGCTCGGCACTGGCTTCGCGCTCGGCTGGGTGACGTCGGCCTATCAGGAGACGGAGGCGGCCGGCACCGGCAGCCAGGCCTTCCTGTTCGCCATCGTCATGGTGTTCCTCATCCTCGCCGCCCAGTACGAGCGCTGGTCGCTGCCGTTCGCGGTGATCCTGGCGGTGCCGTTCGCCCTCGTCGGCGCGCTCGCGGCGATCTGGCTGCGCGGGCTCGACAACGACGTCTACTTCCAGATCGGCCTCGTGACGCTGATCGGGCTCGCGGCGAAGAACGCCATCCTCATCGTCGAGTTCGCCATCATCAAGCGACGCGAGGGCCTGTCGGCGTCGGATGCGGCGCTCGCCGCGGCGCGGCTGCGCTTCCGGCCGATCATCATGACGTCCGTCGCCTTCATCCTCGGCTGCGTCCCGCTGGCGATCTCCACCGGCGCCGGCTCGGCAAGCCGGCACTCGATCGGCACCGGCGTCATCGGCGGCATGCTGGCGGCGACGTTCCTGGCGATCTTCTTCATCCCGATGTTCTACCGCCTGATCGCCTGGAAGGCGCCGAAGCCGAAGCGCGGCTCCCCGGCTGCACCGACGGGGCAGGCGGGGCCGGCGGACGGAACGGGCCACGCGGCACCGGCCCAGCCCGCGCATCCCGCACCGGCGGAGTGACGGCCGGTCACTCCGCGAGATCGGGCAGCGGCGGCCAGGCGTAGCGGGCGGCCAGCAGCGGCATCAGGCGGGCGATGAGAGCCTCGCCGTTCTCCGAGTTCGTCATCACAGCGCCGCCGCGGCCGAGGGCCGGGGCGACGACGAGGTGGCAGTTGAAGCCGAGGTTGTGGCCGCCCTTGTGGAAGACGAGGGCGTCGCCGCTGCCGGCGATCGCACCGCCGAGGCCGTAGCCGGTGCCGTCGACCGGCGTCATCATCTCGCGGACGAGATCGGGCCGGAGCAGCGGCCGCGGCGCACCGCTGAGCGCGTCGCAGAGCGCGGCGGCGAGGCGGGCGAGGTCGACGGGCGTCGACCACAGGCCGGCGGCGGCGAGTTCCGGCATCACCTGCGCCCCCGGAGCGAGCGGCGTGCCGTCGACGAGATGGCCGGAGGCGAGATCCGGCTCGCGCGCCACGACGAGCGGCTGGTCGAGCGTCGATCCGCCCATCTGCGCCGGGCCGATGACGAGGCCGGGCACCAGGCGGCCGTAGGGGATGCCGACGGCATCGGCGAGCACCGCCTCGACGATCTCGTAGCCGCCGCCGGAATAGAGGTAGCCGCGGCCGGGGGCCTGCACGATCGTCACCGGCGGCGTGTTTGCCGGCGGGCTGCCGTTGAGAATGTCGAGGAGGCTCGGCAGCGGCGCGCCGGGGGCGTAGCCGGGGAAGCCCGGCACGCCGATGCCGGCGGTCATGGCGAGCAGGCGGCGGAGCGTCACGGCGCGGCCGCCGAAGCGGTCGGGCGGCAGGGTCCACGAGCGCAGGTACTGGCGGACGTCGGCATCGAGGTCGACGGCGCCGGTCTCGACCACCGCGAGCGTGGTGACGGCGGCGAGCGTCTTCGAGATCGAGCAGGCCTGGAAGACCGTCGAGGCCGTCACCGGTGCCGGCTCGCCGGCGCGGCGGACGCCGGCCGTCACCGTGGCGATGCCTCCGGCGTCGAAGAGGGCGAGGGCGAGGCCGGGAACGCGGTGCTCGTCGATGAGCTCTGCCAGCGCCGGGGCGAGGGCGGCGACGTCGTCGGCGAAGGCGGCGCGGGCGGGGCGGACGCCGGAAAGCACGCCGGCGCCGGCGGCGGCGAGGCCGGCGGCGACGGCGCGGCGGGTCGGACGGAAGACGCGGGACGGGTCATTCAAGGCTCGCCCTTCCATTCGGCCGCTCACTATTCCTAGTCTGCCAAACGGACGGCCGCGAGGCGACTCAGCCGGCGGCGGATCGTCGTCCCCGGTCCATTTTGGTGTGGACCCTGCGGCTCCAGCCTTGACCGGGCGGCTTGGAATTGTCTTCTCGGGTCGGACCGGGGAAGACCCGGCGGAAGTCCCGCGGCGGCGTGCGAAGGATTGTCTGGATGCGGGCCTATCTCGATCTCGTGCGCGACATTCTCGACAACGGCACCGAGAAGCGCGACCGCACCGGCACCGGGACGCTGTCGGTGTTCGGCCGCCAGCTGCGCTTCGACCTGTCGGAGGGATTCCCGCTCGTCACGACGAAGCGCATCCACCTGAAATCGGTGGTGCACGAGCTCCTGTGGTTCCTCGCCGGCGACACCAACATCGCCTACCTCAACGACCACGGCGTGACGATCTGGGACGAGTGGGCGGACGCGACGGGCGAACTCGGCCCCGTCTACGGCCGGCAGTGGCGCTCGTGGGCCGCACCCGACGGGCGCGTCATCGACCAGATGGCCGAGGTGGTGGAGGCGATCCGCAGGAACCCGGATTCGCGCCGGCTGATCGTCTCGGCGTGGAACCCGGCCGACGTGCCGGCGATGGCGCTGCCGCCGTGCCACCTCCTGTTCCAGTTCTACGTCGCCGATGGCCGGCTCTCCTGCCAGATGTATCAGCGCTCGGCCGACGTCTTCCTCGGCGTTCCCTTCAACATCGCCTCCTACGCCCTGCTGACGCAGATGGTGGCGCACGTCACCGGGCTCCAGCCGGGCGACTTCGTGCATTCCTTCGGCGACACCCACCTCTACCTCAACCACCTCGAGCAGGCCCGCCTGCAGCTGACGCGCGAGCCCCGGCCGCTGCCGCGGGTGGTGCTCAACCCGGACGTGACGGACCTCTTCGCCTTCTGTTTCGAGGATATCGAGGTGGTGGGCTACGATCCGCATCCGGCGATCAAGGCGAAGGTGGCGGTGTAGGGATGACCCTCGTGATCCGTCCCGCTGCGCCGGGAGACGCCGGGATCGTGCTCGGTTTCATCCGGGCGCTCGCCGACTACGAAAAGCTCGCCCACGAGGTCGAGGCGACCGAGGCGTCGCTCGATGCGATGTTGTTCGGGCCGAACCCGCGGGTGTTCGCCGACAT
>CALRZT010000470.1:0-3124 GCA_943372725.1 Pseudoxanthobacter soli DSM 19599 | reverse complement strand
CGGCCCCCCCTCCCGTCGTGCTTCCGGCGCGCCGACCTCCCCCGCGAGGGGGGAGGGGTTCACCGCCCATTTCAGCCTCGCCCGATGTGACGCCGTCGGCCCACGCCGCGGACGCCGGCTTGCGCCTCACGCCCGCGGCGGCGGAGGGTTTGCGCCGCCCTCCCCGTCTCCACCCGCCCCGAACGCCGCCCCGATCAGCCGCGCCACGATCGCCGCATAGGCCGGCACGCCACCGGCCGACGCCATCGCCGCCACCGCCTCGTCGCTCACCTCCGACCCGCCGCCGCGCAGGCCCGCGCCGATCAGCGCGACCGCGTCGCGCGCCGACAGCCGCCCGGCCGCCAACCGCTCGGCCAGCCCCGCGAGGTCGTCCGCCTCGAACGCCGTCTCCAGCTCCGCGAGCGCGCCGAGCGTCAGGCACAGCGTCCACCGTCGCCCGTCGAGCTCGGCCTCGATCTCGCCCCGCACCCCGTTCGCCATCTCAGCCCCCCACCGCCGCGCTCCTCAGTCGGCCTGGAAATTCAGAACCCCGGCGGACTCCAGCGACAGCTCGAACGTCACCTCGCCGTCGTGGTCGCCGCCATAGGAGAGCCCGGTGATCTGGAACGGCCCGGTCACCAGGCCGAAGTCCGGGACGATCACCCGCCAGTCGCGGATGGTGCCGGCGAAGAACAGCGACCGCACCAGCGCGTCGGATTCCGCGTCCTTGAACAGGCCGGAACCGGCGATGCTCGCCCGCTTCACCCCCGCCCCGGCCAAGAGCTCCCGCCACCGCCCCTCGGACTCCGAATCCGTCGCATCCACCGTCGCGGCGTCGAAGGCGAGCGTGCGCGCCCGCAGGCCCGCCACCGTCGTGAACGGCCCGCTGCCGGTTGAATCCACCTTGAGCAACAGGTCCTTGCCCGCCTGAGCGCCCATCCGCCTCTCCTTCCGAAAATCCGCCTCACGCCACCGGCTCGGTGACGACGCGCAGCACCGCCACCGCCTCGAAGGAGCGCCGGTCGCGTCCCTCGCCGCTGGTGCGCTCGACGAGCGCCAGGCTCGCCACCCGGTGCCCCTCCGGCGACAGCGCCGCCTCGGCGAGCGCCGCGACCGCCCGGTCGGCGATCGCCGACGCCTCCCGCCGCCCACCCAACGCCGACCGCACCACCAGTTCCAGCCGGTGCTCGTGGGCGGGTGCCTCGAGGCCATCGAGCGGCCGCACCCGCCAGCGCCCGAAGGCGACGAACGGCAGCGCCGCCGCCCGCGGCGGCCCGTCGTGGATGCGCCCGGCGCCGACGAGCCCCGTCAGCGCCGCGTCGGCGGCGAGCCGCGCGTGGATCGCCGCCTGCAGGGCGAAGGCCGGATCGCTCATCGCTCCCCCTCCTCGGCGAGCGCGATGAGCCGCCGCCCGCGCGGGTCCGCCTCGCGCACCGCGAGCACCCGCAGCGTCCGCCCGTCGATCGTCAGCCGGTCGCCGCCGGCGAGATCGACGCCGGCCCGCACCTCGACCGCGTGCGTCGCCACCCCGTCGAGGCGGCCGAGCTCGTCGCGCTCCTCGGCGCGCACCGGGCGCACGGCCGCGAACACAGTCGCGACCGGCTCCCAGGCAATGTCGCGCCCACCGCCGCCGTCGGCCGTTGCCGCCGCCCGCTCGATGACGAGCCGGCGACGCAGCGCCCCGGCGCTCACAGCCGCACCATGCGGAAGGGCGCCACCAGCGCCTCGAAGCCGAGCGCGACCGGGCTCGCGATAACGCCGAGGCTCGCCGCCTCGCGCACCTCGAACCAGTGGCCGACGAGCATGAGGATCGCCTGCCGCAGCGGCTCCGGCACGGCGTCAGCCGTTTCGCCATAGCCGCAGGAAAAATCGATCTCGACCCCGTTCAGCGACCGCCCCGGCCGCCGCGCCGTCGGCCCCGGCAGCAGCCTCCCGCCGGCGAGGTCGACGGTCGTCTCGTCCGCCGCCAGCACGTGCGGCGTGCCGTCGCCGTCGAACACGGTGACGGCATCGAGCGACGTCACCGGCCCCGGCGACAGCCGCACTGGCGTGCGCCGCGGCCAGCGGTCGAGGGCGATGCGCCAGCCCTGGTCGATCAGGGCGCGCCGGGTGCGGTGCTCGACGAGGCCGCGCGCCGCCGGGATCAGCGCCGCGACGAGATCGTCCTCGGCGTCGTGGTCGAGCCGCAGATGCGCCTTCGCCCCAGCGAGGCTCACCGGCTCGACCGCCGGAGGGCGGACGAGGAAAGCCGTCATGCGGCACCTCATGAAAAGGAGAAGATGAAGTCGGCGCGGCTGGGCGGTATCCACCACCCGGTCGCGCAGGAAATCGCTCGAGAACGCACCGCGGCCGGGCAAGGCCCGGCCGCGGTGGACGGCCGCGCTGTCCTCTTCGGGATCTGTCCCGTGAAAGGTCGGGAGGACCCGGCGCCGTCAGCTCGTGCCGAACTTCAGGAGCTTGATCGCCGCGAAGTCCTGGACGCCGCCGCCCACCCGCTTGGTCGTGTAGAACAAGACGTAGGGCTTGGCGGAGTAGGGGTCGCGCAGCACCCGCACGCCCATGCGGTCGACCACCAGATAGCCGCGCTTGAAGTCGCCGAAGGCCACCGACAGCGAGTTCGCCGCGATGTTCGGCATGTCCTCGGCTTCCGCGACGGGGAAGTTCATCAGCGTCGCTTCGGCCCCCGCGCTCGCTGGCGGCTGCCAGAGATAGTGGCCGTCGGCGTCCTTCAGCTTGCGGATCGCCGCCTGCGTCTTCCGGTTCATGACGAAGTGCGCGTTCTGCCGGTAGCCCGCCTTCACCGCGTAGACGAGGTCGACGAGGATGTCCGACGGGTTGGAGGCGGCGAGCCCGCCGCTCGCCCCCGTCACCAGGTAGCCAAGCTTGCCCCACTCCCACGAGCCGTCCGCCACCGTGTCGACGGCGAGAAAGCCCGTCGGCTTGTTGGTGCCGTTGCCGCTGACGAAGGCGGCGCCCTCCTGTTCGGCGAAGGCCGTCTCCACCTCCTCGGCGATCCAGCGGTCGACGTCGACGGCGGCGTCGTCGAGGAGCTGCCCCGTCGCCGCCGGCATGGCGTAGAGCTCCATCGTCGGGAAGGCGAGCTCGGCCAAGGTCGGCGTCGCCGTCTGCGTCCGCGACGCCGTCT
>CALRZT010000469.1:0-3124 GCA_943372725.1 Pseudoxanthobacter soli DSM 19599 | reverse complement strand
ACGGGCCGCGGCAGGCGCCTCTGGCATTGCCTCGTTCCCCGAAGGCGTCCGATTGCTTGAACCGCAGACGACTAGCAGATGCAGGAGAAGATTCCAGGTTTCACCTGCTCCGGGACGTCAGGGGAGCCATTGGCGAGCGGGCGGCCGCCATCGTTTGCCTCGGGTCCTGAGTGTGGCCGAAGGGTGTGAGGAAACCAGCAGCGCGGGAGGGCCACTGCCCGGAAGCCGTTTCTCCCGAACTGTGCTCACCCGCTTTTGGAGTCATTCCCGGCCTTGTGCCGGGAACCCATGCGACGCGGCGGCGAGCGCGCTAGCTCGCGTTGAGTGCGTGGCTCGTGGACAGGGATGGGTTCCCGGGACAAGCCCGGGAATGACTACGGAGGGGACACAATGAGGGGCAGGAACGGCAAACGCTATCAGGACCAGCAGCGGACATGCAGCCGGCTGCCGATTTTGTTTTTAACTATAGACCAATGATCTTATCATTCCCATTCTAATAACTACGTATGACTGGGAGGGCACGTTGTGTGAATAGATAACTTGGGTCAAAGAGATCTATTTTCGCTTGGATGATTCCAGGAATGTGATGACGGACGCTGGCAGGGGTCTGATCAGTTTATGTCTTCTCGCTCGAATTCTCTCAGTTTCTTCCTTACGATACTTAGCAGAAGTCAAACTAATACCGAAGTACTCAACAATTTCCTCTGCGGTCCACGAGGCATCGATCATGCAGAACGGTGCCAAGAAGGCCGGGCCGAAGCGCCTCGCTTGCCATTCGGCGGCTCGCAACTCGGGATGCACCTTCTCGGAATTAAGTTTTCGCGCCGAATGATTGCGTATTCCCCGGTGTCCGAGATAAGCGTGCCCAACCTCCTCGGCAAAGACGTTGCGAGCGTGGGGATCGAGGCGCTGAAGCTTCCGGAAAAGTCCCTCTTTCATCGAGAATGTTCGGGTTTCAGAATTCCACTGTGCCTCTGCATCACCCATCGAATCGTCTTGAACACGTAGATACTTGAACCCGCCAGGCAGCAAGCGATTAAGCTTCATGATGATAGTTAGCGGGTCAGGCTGCCGTTGACCGAGGACCTGCAAGTCCCGGAGCAACTTCTCTGCGAACCGCTCAATTTCATCTTCGTCGATGTATCGCATGCCGACACCATTCGAGCTTCTGCAACAAAGACTACTTCACGTCTATCCCCGCCATTGTTTTACCTAGATGGATTTCAGATGCCCCTCAGCTGCACCCGCTCGTCGCGCCGCAGGTGTCGCACTTCAGGCAGGTGCCGTTGCGGACCATCGTGAAGTTGCCGCACTCGCCGCAGCTTTCGCCCTCGTAGCCCTTCAGGCGGGCGAGGGCCGCCTTCTCGGCCTTGTCGGCGCGGGCCGACTTCTGGGCCGGCTGCGGGGCCGGGGACGGAGCGAGCGCCGTCTCGGCGTCTTCCTCGTCGTCCTCCACCGCCAGCGGTTCGCTGCGGTGGAAGGCGAGCGCCGCTCCGGCGCCGCCGCGCAGGGCCGTCACCGAGCCATGGGCGTGGGCGACGGGGGCGCCGGTGGCCTTCGGACCGCCGCGCAGTTCGCCGGCCGGCGTCTCGAGGACGCGGAAGGCGGTGGTGCGGCCGCGCACCAGGCCCTTCGAGACGACGTGCTCCGGACCGGGCGCCTTGCCCTCGTCGACGCCGGTGCCCATCGCGGTGGAGCCGATGTCGTCCGGCGAGACGTGCGCCAGGTCGTGCCGGCCGAGATAGGAGATCGCCAGCTCCCGGAAGATGTAGTCGAGGATCGAGGTGGCGTTCTTGACGTAGTCGTTGCCCTGCACGAACCCGGCCGGCTCGAAGCGGGTGAAGGTGAAGGCGTCGACATATTCCTCGAGCGGCACGCCGTACTGCAGGCCGAGCGAGATGGCGATGGCGAAGTTGTTCATCAGCGAACGGAAGGCGGCGCCTTCCTTGTGCATGTCGATGAAGATCTCGCCCAAGCGGCCGTCGTCGTACTCGCCGGTGCGCAGGTAGACCTTGTGGCCGCCGACGATCGCCTTCTGGGTGTAGCCCTTGCGGCGGCCCGGAAGCTTCTCGCGCTCGCGGACCTGCACCTCGCGCTCGATGATCCGCTCGACGATGCGCTCGGCCACCTCGCGGGCCCGCACCGCCGGCGGCTCGGCGATGATCGCCTCGACGACGTCGTCGACGTCGTCGTCATCGGCGAGGAGCTGCGAGTTGAGCGGCTGCGACAGCTTGGAGCCGTCGCGGTAGAGGGCGTTCGCCTTCAGGGCGAGGCGCCAGGACAGCGTGTAGGCCGCCTTGCAATCCTCGACGGTGGCGTCGTTCGGCATGTTGATGGTCTTCGAGATCGCGCCCGAGATGAACGGCTGGGCGGCCGCCATCATGCGGATGTGGCTCTCGACCGACAGGAAGCGCTTGCCGATGCGGCCGCACGGGTTGGCGCAGTCGAACACCGGCAGGTGCTCGGCCTTGAGGAAGGGCGCGCCCTCGAGCGTCATCGCCCCGCAGACGTGGACGTTCGCCGCCTCGATGTCCTTCTTCGAGAAGCCCATCTTGGCCAGCATGTCGAAGGACGGGTCGTCGAGCTCGGCGGTGGTGAAGCGCATCACCTCGGTGCAGAAGGCCTCGCCGAGGCTCCAGCGGTTGAAAGCGAACTTGATGTCGAAGGCGGACTTCAACGCGACATCGAGCTTCGCCAGAACGTCGTCGGTGAAGCCCTTTGCGCGCAACGTGGAATGGTTGATCGCGGGGGCCTGGGCAAGCGTGCCGTGGCCGACGGCGTAGGCCTCGATCTCGGCGATCTCGCTCTCGCGGTAGCCGAGCGAGCGCAGCGCCTCGGGCACGGCGCGGTTGATGATCTTGAAGTAGCCGCCGCCGGCGAGCTTCTTGAACTTCACCAGCGCGAAGTCCGGCTCGATGCCCGTCGTGTCGCAGTCCATGACGAGGCCGATCGTGCCGGTCGGCGCGATCACGGTCGTCTGGGCGTTGCGGAAGCCGAAGGCCGAGCCCCACTCGAGCGCCCGGTCCCAGGCGGCCCGGGCATGCTCCACCAGCACCTTGTCGGCGCAGGCGGCGTGGTCGAGCGGAACCGGGTGGGTGGCGAGCGCCTCGTAGCCCTCGGTCTC
>CALRZT010000468.1:0-3127 GCA_943372725.1 Pseudoxanthobacter soli DSM 19599 | reverse complement strand
TTTGCGTTTCGAAGTGGGCAAGAGTTCGAGACAATCACTGCGCAAACCCTCCCCCCTCGCGGGGGAGGGTAGGGAGGGGGGGCGCCGCGGGTGGGGCGCTCGTCGTGGGCCCGACCCTCGCAGTCAGCCGCGCGACGGAGCAGACCACGTGAGTTCGTCCGAGACCCTCGCTCCGTCCGGCATCCTGACGCCGCGCGACGACGACGACGTGCGCGACATCGTCGCCTCGGCGGTCGCCGCCAGCGCACCGATCGAGGTGATCGGCCACGGCTCCAAGCGCCTGATCGGGCGGCCCGTGCAGGCGGCGGCGACCCTCGACCTCTCGCAGCTCTCCGGCGTCACCCTCTACGAACCCGAGGAACTGGTGCTGTCGGCTAAGGCCGGCACGTCGGTCGCCGAGATCGCGGCGCTGCTCGCCACCCACGGCCAGGAACTCGCCTTCGAGCCGATCGACTACGGCCCGCTGTTCGGGCTGCCGGCGGGGCGCGGCACCCTCGGCGGCCTGCTCGCCGCCAATCTCGCGGGGCCGCGCCGCATCAAGGCGGGCGCCGCGCGCGACCATACCCTCGGCCTTCACGCCGTCTCCGGCCGCGCCGAGGCCTTCAAGGCCGGCGGCCGCGTCGTCAAGAACGTCACCGGCTACGACCTCGCGCGCGGCCTCTCCGGCTCGTGGGGCACGCTCGCCGTCTTCACCGAGATCACGCTGAAGGTGCTGCCAGTGGCCGAGACCGAGACGACGGTCGCGATCACCGGCCTCGACGCCACGGCTGCGGTCGGCGCCATGACGGCGGCGATGGGCTCCTCCGCCGACGTCTCGGCCGCCGCCCACCTGCCGCCGGCCGTCGCCGCCACGCTGCCCGGCGCGCCGCTCGGGGCGGAGGCGGTGACGCTGCTGCGCCTCGAGGGCATCGCGCCCTCCGTCGCCGCCCGCGTGGCGGCGCTCGCGACCGTCCTCGCGCCCCGGCCGGCGAGGCCGCTCGCGGCCGACGTCTCGCGCTCGGTGTGGCAGTCGATCCGCGACGTCGTCCCCCTGGCGGACCGGGGCCACCCGATCGTCTGGCGCGTCTCGGTGGCGCCGACCGCCGGACCGGTGATCGCCGCCGCCGCCGAGCGCCTCGGCGGCACCTGGATGTTCGACTGGGGCGGCGGCCTCGTCTGGGTGTCGCTGCCGGATGCGCTGCCCGACGCCGGCGCCCCGACGCTGCGCGCGGCCGTCGCCGCGGCCGGCGGCGGCCACGCCACGCTCATCAAGGCGCCGCCGGCGGTGCGCGCCCTGGTCGACCCCTTCGAGCCGCAGCCGCCGCCGCTCGCCGGCGTGACGCGGCGCCTGAAGGACGTGTTCGACCCGCGCGGTGTGCTCGAGCCGGGGCGCATGTATGCCGGGGTCTGAGTCCGTGTGTCGGACCGCCTGAGGGGAGGGAGCCCACCATGAGCGACGCCACGCCGAACCTGCCGCCGAACGGTGCCCCGCGTGCCGAGCCTGGCCTGTTCGATCCCGGTCCCGGCAACGTGCAGGTGATCTACGTCCTCTATCTCGTCGGGTTCGTCGTCGCGATCACCAGCCTCGTCGCCGTGGTGATGGCCTACATCAGCCGCGGCAAGGGCGATGCCTGGCTCGACAGCCACTACACCTACCAGATCCGCACCTTCTGGATCGGCCTGCTCTATGGCCTGATCGGCGCGGCGCTGGCCGTCCTCTTCATCGGCTTTCTCGTCTGGCTGGCGGTCGTGGTCTGGGTCGTCGTGCGCTGCATCAAGGGATTGCAGGCCGCCTCGCGCCGCGAGCCGATCGCCAATCCGACGACGTGGATGTTCTGACCCGCCATGCAGACCACCTTCACCGACGAGCAGCGCGCCGACCCGAAGATCGCCGAGGCGGAGGCGATCCTGCGCAAATGCGTGCACTGCGGCTTCTGCACCTCCACCTGCCCGACCTTCGTGCTCCTCGGCGACGAGCGCGACAGCCCGCGCGGCCGCATCTACATGATCAAGGAGATGCTGGAGAACGACCGCCCGGCCGACGCCGAGGTGACGCGCCACGTCGACCGCTGCCTGTCGTGCCTCTCCTGCATGACGACGTGTCCCTCCGGCGTCGACTACATGCACCTCGTCGACCGCGCCCGCGCCCACATCAACGAGACTTACGACCGGCCCTGGCACGACCGGCTGATGCGCTCCGTGCTCGCCGCTGTCGTGCCGAGCCCGGCGCGCTTCCGGCTGGCACTTTCGGGAGCTCGTCTGGCGCGGCCGTTCGCCGGCCTCGCGGCGAAACTGCCAGTGGTGGGAGCGCGCGCTGCCGCGATGCTGGCGCTCGCCCCGGGCAAGCTGCCGGCCGCCCGCCCGCCGGCCTCCGCTGCCGCCACCGGGCCGCGTCGTGGCCGCGTCGCCCTCCTCAACGGCTGCGCCCAGGCGGTGCTCGCCCCTTCGATCAATGCCGCGGCGGCCCGCCTGCTCGCCCGCGCCGGCTACGAGGTCGTCGCGGCGCCCGGGGAGCAGTGCTGCGGCTCGCTGGTGCTGCACATGGGCAAGGAGGAGGCGGCGAAGGCGGCAGCCCGCATCAACGTCGACGCCTGGACGGCCGTCCTCGACAACGGTGGCCTCGACGCCGTCGTCATCACCGCGTCCGGCTGCGGCACCACCATCAAGGACTACGGCCACCTCCTCGCCGGCGACCCCGCCTATGCGGCGAAGGCGGCGCGCGTCTCGGCGCTGGCGAAGGACGTCAGCGAGGTGCTCGCCACCCTCGATCTCGGCACGCCGGAGCGCCGCTCGACCGCCGTCGTCGCCTACCACTCGGCCTGCTCGATGCAGCACGGCCAGAAGATCCGCCTCGAGCCGAAGGCGCTGCTCGCCCGCGCCGGCTTCGCCGTCAAGGACGTGCCGGAGGGCCACATCTGCTGCGGCTCGGCCGGTGTCTACAACATCCTGCAGCCCGAGATCGCCGGCCAGCTCCGCGAGCGCAAGCGGGGCAACCTGGCGAAGACGAAGGCTTCGATCGTCGCCACCGGCAACATCGGCTGCATCGTCCAGCTCGCCGACCGTCCCGGCGAGACCGGCCGCCCCGTCGCCCACACGGTGGAACTGCTCGACTGGGCCTACGGCGGCCCCGAGCCGGCGAGCCTCGCCG
>CALRZT010000467.1:0-3134 GCA_943372725.1 Pseudoxanthobacter soli DSM 19599 | reverse complement strand
CTGCGCTTCCTGCTCGCTGACCGGATCGACCTCCTGAAGGACGCCAACGTCACCGACGTGCGCACCGAGGGCGACATGACGGTCGTCGTCATCCAGGAATCGACGGTCTTCGGCGACGGCAAACTGACGCTGTTCTTCGACAGCGTGACGAGCGAACTGCGTCAGTGGATCGTCACCGACGCCCAGGGCCTCGACACGACGGTGTCGATCTACAACGTCAAGACCGGCGTGAAGGCGGATCCGAAGCTGTTCGCCATCGACTACCAGCGCGTCATCGGCGCCGAGCGCTGAGGCGAGACGGGCTGGACCTGCGCGGGCCCGGTCGCGATCCCCGCCCCGCGGGGGGGGGGGGGGCGGGCGGAAGACCCGCTACGGCGTGTAGCCCTCGTCGCAGCGGCTGACCCACTGCCAGTCCTGCCACTCGGAGTTCATCCAGTAGAGCCAGTTGCGGCAGTCCGTCTCGGTGCGGAAGCACGCCCACTTCGACGTCGTGTTGAACATCTCGAACAGCGTTTCGCGGCGGCCGGCGAACTGGCCCCACCAGAGATTTGCGGCGCCGAATTCGGCGGCGGCCGCCTTGCACTCCAGCGGCGTCGGGCGCGGCTTCAGCGGGCCGGGACCGGTGGCCCCCACCGGCGCCGCGCCGAAAGCCAAAGCAAGCGCTAGGACCACAGCTGCAGCGCGTCGGAGTGACGGACAGGTCGGCACCATCACTTGAATCTCCCTGTCCGCGCGGCAAGCTCACCGCACCCGCGCGTCACCCCCGCCCACTCCATCGGCCGCGAGGACCGCGCCACCGCGGTCCGGGACCCGGCCCGCGATCTCCAGCACCATCTTCCGCCGGACGGCGTCGGCGAAAGAGATGTTCTCGTCGGCGACCATAACGAAGGATGCCGGCCCGCCGATGACATCTTGTTCATAGACGAGCGACAGCGGCCGGCCACCGACGATGCGCGGCTGGCCGCCCGGCCGCTGGATGACGAGGCCGTTGATGACGATGCCCTTCGCCACCGCCTCGTCGCGGGCGGCATGGATGGAGCGGCCGCCGATGTTCGGCCCGTCGCCGGAGACGTCGATGACGCGGCGGATGCCCTCATGGGCGTTGGTCTCCATCTTGTGGACGGAATAGTCGATCGCCGCCGAGATCGAGTTGTAGCCCCAGGCCGCCCGCGGCCGCGTCACCAGCGCCTCTGCGAACGCCGAGGCGGAGGCCTCGTCGCGGATCACCATCCAGTCGACGATGGTGTGCTGCGAGGCGGGGCCACCCCACTCGATGTAGGCGACGGCGACCGCGCCATGGATGCCGTCCCGGATGGCGTTCAGCACCTCTGTGCTCATCACCGCCTCGGCGTAGCCGCGACGCTGGAAGGCGAGCTCGTCGTCGTCGATGGAGCCCGAGCCGTCGGCGGCGAGCACCAGTTCGACGTCGACGGGTTCGGCCGCGGCGGGGGCAGCGGCGAGCAGGGCGGCGAGAGCGGCGATCGCGGCGGCGAGACGGGGCTGGCGCATCAGGGTCCTCCTCGGCGGGTGTCGTCGAAGCCGGCCGGCGATGCGCCCGCCGTGGAAGGGCAGGTTTGCGCTCAGGCCACTCCGGTTACGCCGAGGGCGAAGGACTGGATGAGTGCGATCTCCTCGAGGCGGCCGAAGCGCCCGGCGGCGCCGCCGTGGCCGGCCTCCATGTTGGTGCGCAACAGCAGCACCGCATCGTCGGTCCGCTCGGCGCGGATGCGGGCGACCCACTTCGCCGGCTCCCAGTAGGTGACTCGGGGGTCGGTGAGGCCGGCGAGCACCAGGAGCGGCGGATAGGGCTGCGCGCCGACGCTTTCGTACGGCGCGTAGCGCTTGATGCGCCGGTAGGCCTCGACGTCCTCGATCGGATTGCCCCACTCGGGCCACTCCGGCGGCGTCAGCGGCAGCGTCGGGTCGAGCATGGTGTTGAGCACGTCGACGAACGGCACCTCGGCGACGACACCGGCGAACAGGTCCGGCCGCATCGTCGCCACCGCCCCCATCAGCATGCCACCGGCCGAGCCGCCCTGGGCGACGATGCGGCCGGGCGTGGTGTAGCCGGCCTCGATCAGGTGCTCGGCGACGGCGACGAAGTCGGTGAAGGTGTTCTCCTTGCCCTCCCGGCGGCCCTCCCGGTACCAGCGGAATCCCTTGTCCTTGCCGCCGCGCACGTGGGCGATGGCGTAGACGAAGCCGCGGTCGACGAGCGACAGCGCGTTGGTGAGGAAGGCGGCCGGCACCGAGATGCCGTAGGAGCCGTAGCCGTAGAGGAGCATCGGCGCCGAGCCGTCGAGGGGCGTGTCGCGGCGGTGCAGCAGCGACACCGGCACCTCCTCGCCGTCGGGCGCAACGGCGTGAAGGCGGCGCGTCACGTAGAGCGACGGGTCGTGGCCGGAGGGCACCTCCTGCTCCTTGCGCAGCACCCGCTCGCGGCTCTCCATGTCGTAGTCGTAGACGCGCGCCGGCGTCGTCATCGACGAATAGGTGAACCGCAGTGTCGTCGTCTCGGCCTCGTAGCCGTCGACGACGGCGAGCGAATAGGCCTCCTCGTCGAAGCGGATCTCGTGCTCGGCCCCGTCGGCGAGGCGGCGGACGACGATATGCGGCAGGCCGTCGCGCCGCTCGAGGCGGACGAGATGGCCGGCGAGCGCCGTGATCGACAGGATCAGCCGGCCGGCCTCGTGCGGCACGAGATCGACCCACCCTGCCCTGTCCGGCGCCTCGACGGGCGCGGTGACGACCTTGAAGTCCTCCGCGCCGTCGGTGTTGGTCAGGATGAACAGCCTGTCGTCGGCGGCGCCGCCGCCATGGTCGACGGAGTATTGTTCCGCCGTCTTGCGCGGGGCCACCAGCCGCGGTGACGCTTCCGGTGCGTCGGCGGGGATGAGGTGGGCCACCGACGTCTCATGATCGTGCACGTCGACCAGGATGAAGCGCCCAGACTGGGTGCGCGACACCGAGACGAAGAAGCCCGGGTCGGCCTCGGCATAGACGAGCGCGTCGTCCTCTGCCGGCGTGCCGATGCGATGGCGATAGACGCGCGCCGGCCGATGCTCCTCGTCGAGGCGGACATAGAAGACGAACTGCGAATCGGCCGACCAGACCACGCGGCCGGAGGTGTCGGA
>CALRZT010000466.1:0-3144 GCA_943372725.1 Pseudoxanthobacter soli DSM 19599 | reverse complement strand
AGCGGAAGGGCGGCGACCGGATCCTCGTCGAGGCGCCGGGACTGCGCGACACCGCGCAGCTGAAGGACATCATCGACCAGCGGGGCGAACTCGCCTTCCATCTCGTCGACGCCACCGCCTCGATCGATGAGGCGCTGCAGGGCCGGACGCCGCCGGGCACGCGGGTGCTGGTTTCCTACGATGATCCGCCGGAGACCTTCGTGGTGGCCGCGGCGCCGCTCGTCACCAGCGCTGACCTCGTCGACGTGACGGCGACGGTCGATGCGGAGGCCGACACCGGCTCCGTCGGCTTCCGCCTGTCGCCGGAGGGCAGCCGCAAGCTCGCGGCGGGCGCCGGCGCCGGTGGCGAGGTCGCCATCGCCCTCGATGACGAGGTGATCGCGGTGTCGCCGCTCACCGCCGTGTTCAACGGCGACGGCGGCCGGATCGAAGGCGACTTCAGCGCCTCCGGGGCGAGCGATCTCGCGGTGCTGCTGCGCAGCGGGCCGCTGCCGGCGCAACTCGCCAACCTCGAGGAGCGCACCGTCGGCCCCGGTCTCGGCGCCGACTCGATCCGGGCCGGCGTCGTCGCGGCGATCGTCGGCGCACTCGCCGTGGCGGTCTTCATGATCGCCGCCTACGGCCTCCTCGGCCTCGCTGCCGACATCGCTGTGCTGGTCAACGTCATGCTGATCCTCGCCGCGATGGCGTTGCTGCAGGCGACGCTGACGCTGCCCGGCATCGCCGGCATCGTTCTGACGATCGGCATGGCGGTCGACGCCAACGTGCTGATCTACGAGCGCATCCGCGAGGAGGCGCGGGCGGGGCGGTCGACCATCGCCTCGATCGACGCCGGTTTCTCGCGGGCGCTTCCGACGATCCTCGACGCCAACATCACCACCCTGATCGCCGCGGTGGTGCTGTATTTTCTCGGCTCCGGCCCGGTGCGCGGCTTCGCCGTGACGGTGGCGATCGGCGTGGTGACGACGATCTTCACGGCGGTCCTGGTAACGCGTCTGCTGGTGGCGGCCTGGGTGCGCTACGCCCGGCCGACCTCCGTGCCGATCTGAGCGGGGGGACACGCGCCATGGGGCTCATCCGCTTCTTTCCGGCCACCACCATCCCGTTCATGCGCTGGACGGTGATCACCGCGCCGGTGGCGATCGTGCTGTCGGTGCTGTCGGTCGTGCTGTTCCTGACCGCGGGTCTCAATACAGGCATCGACTTCCAGGGGGGCGCCGAGATCGAGATGCGCACCCGCGACGGGCCGGCCGACCTCGCCGACATCCGCACCATCCTCGACGAGCTCAATCTCGGCGAGGTGCAGGTGGTGGAATTCGGCGCGCCGAACGACGTACTGATCCGTGTGCAGCGCCAGGAGGGCGGCGACGAGGCCCAGCAGCGTGTGATCTCGCTGGTGCAGGACGCCTTCGGCGACACCGTCGAGTTCCGGCGCACCGAGGTGGTCGGGCCGCGGGTGTCGGGCGAACTCGCCCGCAACGGCATCATCGGTGTCGCGGCGGCGCTCGCCGGCGTCCTCGCCTATCTGTGGTTCCGCTTCGAATGGCGCTACGCCGTCGGCGCGGTGGTGACGACGCTCGCCGACGTCGTGCTGACGGTCGGGCTGTTCGCGGCGCTCCAGCTGGACTTCAACCTGTCGAGCATCGCGGCGATCCTCACCATCGTCGGCTATTCGCTGAACGACACCGTCGTCGTGTATGACCGCATCCGCGACAACCTGAAGAAGCACGAGGAGATGCCGCTGAAGCGGCTGATCGACCTGTCGATAAACGACACGCTGTCGCGCACGACGATGACGTCGGCGACGACGCTCCTGGCGCTCGTCGCGCTCTATCTGTTCGGCGGCGCGGTGATCGGCACGTTCGTGCTGGCAATGATCTGGGGCGTCCTGGTCGGCACGCTGTCGTCGATCTTCATCGCCGCGCCGCTGCTCATCCTGCTCGGGCTGAAGCCGTCGCGGCGCCGGGCAGGCCGGCCCCCGGCGCGTCCCGTGGCGACGTGAGGGGGCACCAGCGATGAGCCGACCCGGCGACGTCACCGTCCGCGACGCCCACTTTCCCGGCCGCGCGCCGATCGATTCCTACGGGCTCGGCGGCTTCCGCTTCGCCGGCATGTCGCACCGTGGCGGCGTGCTGTGCCTGCCGAGCGGCATCCACGGCTGGGTTTCGGGACCGTTCGGCGCTCTGACGGAGGCGGACTTGACGCGCGTCGTCGCGGAGGCGGCCGGCTTCGAACTCCTGGTGCTCGGCACGGGGGCGACGCTCGCTCCGGCGCCGGACTGGCTGCGCTGGCGGCTGAAGGAGGTCGGTCTCCGGCTCGAGGCGCTCGATACCGGGGCCGCGATCCGCACCTACAACATCCTGCTGGCGGAGGACCGCGCCGTCGGCGCCGCGCTGTTGCCCGTCGACTGACCGGCTCCGGCCCCTATCTCCCCCACCATGAGCCAGCCCCCCGACGCCAACCGAGAGACGGCGCGCGCCCTTGACCGCGATCGCTACCTCGCGGCGCTGTTCGCGCCCGCAGCCGCGCGACCGGCCCTGTTCGCACTCGCGGCCTTCGGCGGCGAGACGGCGCGGGTCCGCGACGCCGTGCGCGAGCCGATGCTCGGCGAGATCCGTCTGCAGTGGTGGCACGACGGGCTGTCGGCCGGACCGGCGGAGCCGGCGACCGGCAATCCGGTGCTGGACGGGGTCCGTGCCGCGGCGATGCGCTGGCGCCTGCCGCTCGCCGCCTTGGTGCGCACGGTGGAGGCGCGGCGTCTCGAGCTCTATGACGATCCGTACCCGACGCTGACGGACCTGGAGGGGGCGGCCGGCGAGACGGACGGCACGCTGACCCAGCTCGCCGCGATCGTGCTCGCCGAGGGGCGGGACCCGGCAACGGGTACGCTCGCCGGACATGCCGGCGTCGCGGAGACGCTGATCCGCGTGATCGCGGAAATGCCGGTGCTGGCGGCGCGCGGGCGCTGCCTGCTGCCCCTCGACGTGCTGGACCGTCACGGCGCCGAGGTCGCCGACGTTCTCGCCGGGCACGCCACGCCGGCGCTGGCTGCTGCCCTCGCAGAGCTCGCGGAGGCGGCGCGGTCACACCTCGACGCGGTGCGGGCCGGGCTCGCGGACGTCGCGCCGGCGGTGCTGCCGGCCT
>CALRZT010000465.1:0-3148 GCA_943372725.1 Pseudoxanthobacter soli DSM 19599 | reverse complement strand
CGTCGAGGTCGCGAAGCGGCTTCTGTCCACGATCGACGGCCAGCTTCGCTCGCACCTCATCGAGACCGGCAGCATCTCGCTGGCGGAGCTGCGCTTCGCCATGCGCACGGCGGCGGACGAACTGCACGGCGTCGTCGCCCTGGTCGAGGAGGAGGTCGCCGATCTCGGCGACGGCCCCGTCCGGCGCGACGTCGCCCGCGTGTCGGCCGCTGTCGCCCGGCTGACGACGCTGCTCGCCGACGGGCTGACCTCGACCAGCGTCGCCGCCGGGGCGGTGGCGCCGCGCTCGGTCGAAGAGGACGATCTCGACCGCACAGAGGCGCTGCCGGGCCGCATCCTCGTCGCCGACGACAACGCCGACAACCGCGAACTCCTGGTGCGGCGGCTGTCGCAGCAGGGCCACGACGTCGTCGCCGTCCCCGACGGCGGCCACGCTCTCGAGCTGCTGGCGCGGGAGAGCTTCGATCTCCTGCTGCTCGACATCATGATGCCGTTCCTGAACGGCTTCGAGGTGTTGCGGCGGCTGCGCTCCGGTGGGCGGCTGCGCACCCTGCCGGTGATCATCATCTCCGCCCTCGACGACATCGAATCGGTCGAGCGCTGCCTTCATCTCGGCGCCGTCGAGCATCTGTCGAAACCGTTCAACCCCGTCATCCTCAACGCCCGCATTTCCGCGACGCTCGCGGTCAAGCGGCTGCGCGACCGGGCCGAGGCCTACCATGCGGCGATCGAGGCGGACCTGAAGACCGCCCGGGAACTGCAACTGATGATGCTGCCCGCCGCGCTCGCCGGCGGCGGTCTGAACGGCGTCGTCTCCGTCGCCGGCCACCTCGATCCCGCCCGGCGGGTCGGGGGCGACCTCTACGACTATTTCGTCGGGGCCGACGGGCGCCTGTACTTCCTGATCTCCGACGTCTGCGGCAAGGGCATACCGGCGGCGATCTACATGACGCGGGCGAAGACGTTGTTCCGCGTCCTCGGGGCGCGCGCCGCCGCGGGCGAGATCGACGGGGCTGCGGCCTTCCTCGGCGCCATGAACGAGGAACTCGCGCACGAAAATCCGTCGCTGATGTTCGTCACCGCCCTGCTCGGCGTGCTCGATCCGGCGAGCGGCGAGACTGATCTCGCCAATGCGGGCCACACCCTGCCGGTGATGGTGACGGGCCGGGAGGCGCCGGACTTCCTCGCCGTGCCGCGCGGCCTGCCGCTCGGGCTGGCGGCGGGGCCGGTCTACGCGAGCCGGCGCGTCGTGCTCCGGCCGGCGTCGACGCTGGTGCTCTACACCGACGGCGTCGTCGATGCCCGCGGGCCGGAGGCGGTCCCATTCGGCAACGAGCGGCTGCTGGCGACGCTCGCCGCCGCGGCCTCCGTCGACCCGCAGGCGTTGACGGACGGCCTCGTTGCGGCGATCGACGGCCATGCCGGCGCCGAAGAGCCGTTCGACGACGTCACCGTGATGTCAGTCCACTTCCACGGTCCGTCGGGCTGAGGGCCGAAACGCGGCGTGCCGTCCGGACGCGTCGTGGACGGCGCCGGAGCAAAGCAGGGGGGGGGCGGGTTGGCGGCGGAATCGACGATCACGATCGGCAACGAAGTGCCGGAGATCGCCAAGGTCCTCGACCTCGTCGAGGAGTTCGCGCTGGCGCACCGCGTCAGCAGCCGCATCGCCGTGGCCATCGCGGTCGCCATCGACGAGGTGCTGAGCAACACCATCCGCTACGGCTATCCGAAGGCCGGCGCGCAGCCGATCACGGTGACGCTGATCGTCGACGACGCCGCCATGGTGGCGCGCATCGAGGACAGCGGCGCTCCCTTCGACCCTCGGCGGGCCGCACCCGACGGCGAACGCCCGGCGCACGCCGGCGAGGGCGGCTACGGCCTGCGCATGGTCGCTCACCTCATCGACGATCTCACCTACTCGATCGGCGAGACGTCGAACGTCACCGAACTGCGCAAGTGGCTCGGCTCGCTGTCGCGCGGCGCCACCTGAACGTGCCAGCTCGAGGCCAGCCGGAATGGCGCCGCGGCGGCGCCGGAAAGCTGTCTTAACCGCTTCATACTCCGACGAAACGATGGCTTCCGCCGGGGGGCGTCATGCGACGCCCTTCTGCGTCCCGGGGGGGCGTCGTCGTGAGTGTCGCCGAAACATCCGTGCTGCCGCCGGTCGCCGATCGAATGGACGCGGCCGTCCTGGCGACCATGCGGGACGGCGTCATCACCATCGACCGCGGCGGCACCATCCGCACGATCAATCCGCAGGCCGAGCGCAGCCTCGGCCTGCGCGCCTCCGAGTGCGTCGGCCAGAAGTTCGGCGTGGTGGTCTTCCAACGCGGCGACCTCGACCGCTTCGGCGACGTGGTGATCGCCGCGATCGCCGACCCGCTCACCAGCCATACCGAGGAATTCAACGTCGAAGACGTCGATGGCAAGCGGCATTTCGTGCTGAAGACGAGCGCCCTCGTCGATCCCGACACCGGCGCGGTCGCCGGCGTCGTCGCCCTGATCAACGAGACGACGGAGCAGGTCCAGGCCCTGCGCGACCGCATCGAGTTCGGCTATCTCAGCATCTGCACGATGATCTTCATGTCGCTCGGCAGCCTCGCCGGTGTCGCGTCCTTCTCGCTGGCGGTGCCCGAGTTCCGCACGCCGGCGGCGACCTGGCCGTTCGTGCTGCTGATGACGGCGACGACGCTGCTCCTGTTGCGCACCTTCCAGATTCCGCTCGCCTCCGTCGGCCTGACGCGTCGCAACCTGTGGACCTCGATCCGCGAGGGGATCTGGTTCTCGGCACTGGCCTTCGCCGCCATTGTCGCCATCGCGGTGGCGGTGCGCGTCGGCAACGGCGAGGTGCTGCCATTCAATCCCTTCGCCGACACCGAGCAGTTCGGCCTCGCCCTGCTGCTCTACGTCCCGCACGCGTTCCTGCAGGAACTCGTGTCGCGCGGCTTCCTGCAGGGCTCGTTCAAGCGCCTGATGGCGGACCGCACCGGGGTGCCGTCGATCGTCGCCGCCTCAGTCGCCTTCGGCGTGCTGCACAGCCAGTTCGGGCTGAGCGCGATCGTGCTGACGTTCGTGTCCGGTCTGGTTTTCGGGTGGATCTACAATCGCCACGAGAATCTCGCCGGCGTAACCCTCTGCCACATCGTCG
>CALRZT010000464.1:0-3151 GCA_943372725.1 Pseudoxanthobacter soli DSM 19599 | reverse complement strand
AGGGCCTCAGCCACAACGAGCGCGAGTTCACCAAGGCCGAGGATCTCGATCGCGGTCTCGACGTGCTCGCCGAAACGCTCTGGCGGATGGTCACCACCGCCAACGTCTGACCCGCCGAGAAGAAACCGAGGAGCGCCGCGATGGACTTCCAGGCCTATTTCGAGGAGTGGTCGCGCCGCCCCGGCGACACCGTGCGCATGGCCGTCAGCACCGCCCACCGGCAAGTGAAGGCGCGCTTCGTCCGCGTCGTCACCGGCCCCGGCGCCAAGGGCGAGCAGAAGGTCGGCACGGTCGAATTCCCCGCCGTGCTCGACACCACCTTCGCCGGCCGTGAGCAGGTGACGGTCGTCGGCTCCTACGCGCGCCTGCCGCTGCCGCCCGCCGGCTGGACTGACGCCCTCACCATCCACTGCTGGATCTGGCCGACGGTGCCGGAGCGGCCGCAGGCGCAGACGGTGTGGTCGCTTCCCGGCCTCAGCCTCGTCGTCTCCAGTGGCGGCCTCACGGTGATCGCCGGCGGCGCCGTCGCCGCCACCGTCAACGGCCTGCGCGGCCGCGCCTGGTATTCCGTCACCGTCTCGGCCGGCCCCGCCGGGATCGCGCTCGACGTGTCCGAGGTCGGCGCGCTCGTCGGCGGGAGCTTCGCCGCCAAGGGTGCCGGCGCCGCACCCGCGGCCGCGTCTGAGCTCCTGCTGTCGGCCTCCGGCATCGACGAGACCGGCTCGCCCGTCGCCCCCTTCAACGGCAAGATCGACAGCCCGCGCCTCTTCGCGGCCGTCGTCTCGCCGTCGGACCTCGGCGCCGGCGGCGAGCCGGTGCCGCCGATCGCCGCCTGGAAGTTCGGTGCCGACTGGGCCTCGCGCGCGATCGCGGTGGCCGCCGGCCAGTGCCCGCCCGGCGAGATCGTCAACGGCGCCGAGCGCGGCGTCACCGGCCACAGCTGGGACGGCGAGAGCGACAGTTTTGCCGAGGTGCCCGAGCAGTACGCCGCCCTGCAGTTCCACGACGACGACATGGTCGATTCCAACTGGGACTACGACCTCGAGTTCACGCTGCCCACCGACCTGAAGAGTGGCCTCTATGCGGTGCGCCTCGAGGCCGGTGGCAAGGTCGACCACTGGCCGCTGTTCGTGATGGGGGCGAAGGGGGAAAAGGCGCCGATCCTCTTCCTCCTGCCGACCAACACGCTGCTCGCCTACGCCAACGACCACCTGGCGAACCTCGATTTCTCCTCGGTGATGCCGCACGAGAAGGTGGTGCCGGCGGAGGAGGAGTACCTCTTCCACCACAAGGAGCCCGGCCGCTCCTGCTACGACACCCATTCCGACGGCAGCCCGGTCCGCTATTCCTCGCGCCGCCGGCCGATCTTCAACATCCGCCCGGGCTTCCCGAACTGGCTGACCGGCTCCTACCGCCATTTCTCCGTCGATACCTACTTCGTCGAGTTCCTGGAAAAGCTCGGCGAGGGCTGGCACATCGCCACCGACGAGGACCTCGAGCGCGAGGGCGTCGAGTTTCTTTCGAACTACAAGGTCGTGCTGACCGGTTCGCATCCCGAGTACTGGACGCAGATCGGCCGCGCCGCCATGGACGGCTACCTGCGCGCTGGCGGGCGGCTGATGTATCTCGGCGGCAACGGCTTCTACTGGGTGACGAGCCGCGATCCCGAGCGGCCGTGGATCATCGAAGTGCGCCGCGACAACTCCGGCACGCGCTGCTGGGACGCCCCTTATGGCGAGCGCATGCACGTGCTGACGGCGGAGGCCGGCGGCCTCTGGCGCAACCGCGGCAAGGGCCCGAACAAGCTCGTCGGCCTCGGCTTCGCCGCCGAAGGCTGGTCGAAGGCGGCGGGCTACCGCCGCCATCCCGCCAGCAAGGAAGGGGTCGGCAAGGTCTTCTTCGCCGGCATCGAGGACGAGGTGGTCGGCGACTTCGGCCACATCCTCGACGGGGCCGCCGGCGACGAGGTCGACCGCTACGACGTCAAGCTCGGCAGCCCGGCCCACGCCACCGTGCTCGCCACCTCCACGCCCCTCGGCAACGAGTACCAGCTCGTCATCGAGGACCAGATCCTCGCGCTCCCCGAGCAGGGCGGCGCCCAGCGCCCGGACGCGGTCCGCGCCGACATCGTCTACTTCCCCGTCGGCGACAGGGGCGGCGCGGTGTTCTCCACCGGCTCGATCACCTGGGCCGGCTCGATGGCCTGGAACGACTTCGCCAACAACACCGCCCGCCTCACGGAAAACGTCGTGCGGGCGTTCATCCAGGACGAGCTGCCCGCGGGGTAGGGGGCGCTCGATGCGTAACGGCTTGGCAGTCGAAGCGCCGGCCGCATCTCCCGTCTCCCAGCAGGGCTGGGAGAAGGTGACGCGCAGCGCCGGATGAGGGCCGCTCCGCAGAGCGGAGCGGAACCTCTCGCGTAGATTTGAGAAAATATCCGGCCGACGTTTTACTTTGCTTAACCGGCGCGCATACGCGCGCCGGCCCTCATCCGCCCTTCGGGCACCTTCTCCCACCTGGCGGTGGGAGAAGGAGATCTGCCGCAGCCGTCGTGCGGCTGCGCGAAGACGCTATGCCGTCTGGACGGAGACGAACTTCGGCTGCAGGTAGGCGGTGAGGCCCTCGATGCCGCCTTCGCTGCCCTGGCCGGAGTCCTTGATGCCGCCGAACGGCGTCTCGGGCATGGCGAGGCCGGCGTGGTTGATCGACACCATGCCGCTCTCGACCTCGCGCGACAGCCGGTTGACCCGGTCGGCGCGCGTCGTGAAGGCGTAAGCCGCGAGGCCGAAGTCGAGGCGGTTCGCCTCCTTCACGGCGGCGTCGAGGTCACCGAAGCGCGACACCACCGCCACCGGGCCGAACGGCTCCTCGTTCTGGATTCGCGCCGACAGCGGCACGTCGGTCAGCACCGTCGGCTGGAAGAAGTAGCCCTGGTTGCCGATGCGCTCGCCGCCGGTGCGCACGGTGGCGCCGTGCTCGACGGCATCGCGCACGAAGCCCTCGATGGCGTCGACGCGGCGGCCGTTGGCGAGCGGGCCCATCTGCGTGCCCTCGGCCATGCCGGGGCCGACCTTCAGCGCCGCCGCACCCTCGGCGAAGGCGTCGACGAAGCGGTCGTAAACGCCGTCCTGGACGAGGAAGCGCGTCGGCG
>CALRZT010000463.1:0-3172 GCA_943372725.1 Pseudoxanthobacter soli DSM 19599 | reverse complement strand
GAGAACGGCCGGACCTCGGGGGCGAGCAGCAACTCCATCGTCGTGTCTCGCATCCTCTCGAGCGGGCGACCGGCGCCGCCTGTGCAGCACCGGCAGTCTGGCGCCGGATCCGCCGGTACGACCGGTGCGATCCGGCGTTGCTCAAGTCTTGGCCGGTCCGGTGCGGGCGCGCAACCGCGCCTCGATCGTCTGCTCGCGGTGCAACCGCTCCAGTTCCTCGAGCTCGGCGGCGCCGGCGGGCAGGTCGCCGGCCGGCACGCCGGTCAGGCGGGCGATCGACGCCGCCTTGCGGGCCGCCCGGTCCTCCGGGCGCTCGGCCATCCCGCCCGGCCCGGCCGACGGAGCACCGGCCTTCGCCTCGCTCTTCTTCAATTCGGCGAGGCGCGCCTCGGCGTCCTTGCGGGCGGCGACCACCGCCTGCAGCGCCTGGCGGCTCTCGTCGAGCCGCTCGTCGACGTCGGCGAGGGCCTTGTCGAGCGCGGCGACCTGCGCCTCGAGGTCGAGCTGGCGGCCGATCGCCGCCTTGGCGAGGTCGTCGCGGCCCTGGGCCACGGCGGTGTCGATCTGCGTCTCGAGCTTGGCGCTCTCGGCACGGAAGGCCTCGCGGCGGCTCTCGATGCGGTAGCGCTCGGCCTGTGCCTTGCCGACCTCGGCGCGCACCTCGTCGGCGGCCTTGTCGATCTCGCGCACCGCCTGCTCGACCACCGCGACGGTGTCGAGCGCCTCGGCCCGGTCGACGGCGGCGTGGGCGAAGCCGGCGATCAGGCGGCCCATGCGGGCAAGAATGCCTTCGTGGATCATCTCGGTCTCCTGTTGCTTCGCACCCCGCGGGGTGACGCCGATGTGGACGTGGAAGCCGTCGCCGTCGCGGACCAGCCGCGCCGGCGGCCCGCCGCGCCAGCCGGGGCGGTAGCCGATGACGACGTAGGGCACGGTGGCGCGTCCCTCGACGGTGGCGATCGACACCTGCGCCGCGCCCTTGACGGCGAACAGCTTGTCGTCGAGCGGCAGTCCCTCCGGAGCGGCGCCGCTGCGCCGGGCGGCGAAGTCCCGGAGGCCGAGCACCACCATCTGCGACGGCAGGCGGGTGGCGGTCCGCAGCCGCTCGTAGGCGAGGGCGTGCAGGGCGACGAGGTTGGCCCCCGCGTCGCTGCCCTCCGTCATCGCCTCGAGCATCTCCATCATGCGGCCGTACTCGACGAAGGTGGCCTCGATCGCCGCCCGCGCCACCTCGTCCGGCGCGAGCGCGTAGCGGAGGGTGTCGGAGTGCGAGGCTCGGCTGCGGTCGATCATCATCAAACCATAAAGGACTCCATTAGTCCTTTCAAGAGGTCGTGATGATCCGACAGACCGCGGCCGCGCCGCATGGCGGCCGTCGGCCCATCTGGGGGGCCCTAGGCGGGCTCCCCGGGCTCTCCGACGGCGGCGGCCTCCGGCTGCTCGGCCGGTTTCATCGGCTGCTTGGGAAAGCCGAGGAGGGGGGCGACGGGCTCGGCGTCGCGCCAGAACTCGACGTCGCTCGTCGCATAGGCGGTGACGAGCTCGGCGATGGAGCGCAGCGCGTGCAGGTGGATGCGCTCGTAGCCGTGCGAGGCGTCGACGCCGAAGGTCACCAGCGCCGTGCGCACGTCCTCGCCCGCCTCGATCGCCGAGGCGCAGTCGGAGCGGTAGTAGCGGAAGACGTCCTTCTGGTAGCGGATGTCGTGCTCGCGGCAGAGCTCCACCATCCGCTTCGTCAGGTGCCAGTCGAACGGCCCGGTCTGGTCGGCCATGGCGATCGTCACGCCGAACTCCGAGCTCGACTGGCCGGGCGCCGAGGTGCCGTTGTCGACCGTCAGCATCGAGGCGATGTTCTGCGTCAGCACGGAGGCCGCCCCGACCCCCACCTCCTCGGCGACCGAGAACAGCCAGAAGGTGTCGACGGGCAGCGGCGAGCCCTCGCGGATCAGCGCCTCGAGCGCCGCGAGCAGGATGGCGACGCCTGCCTTGTCGTCGAGATGGCGGGAGACGATGTAGCCGTTGTCGAGGAATTCCGGCTGCGGGTCGACGGCAACGATGTCGCCGACGTCGAAGCCGAGATGGCGCAGGTCGCCGCGATCACGGGCGATGGCGTCGACGCGGAGTTCCACGTGCTGCCAGCCGATCGGGGCGGTGTCGACCTCGTCGCCGTAGGTATGGCCGGAGGCCTTCAAGGGCAGGATGGTGCCGCGATAGCTGCCACGCTCGGTGAAGATGGTGACGCGCGCGCCTTCCGCGAAGCGGGCCGACCAGTGGCCGATCGGCACGAGCTCCAGCCGGCCGTTGTCCTTCAGCTGCTTCACCTGCGCGCCCAGCGTGTCGAGGTGCGCGATCACCGCCCGCGCGGGCTGCGCCGACTGCCCCGGCAGCTTGGCGCGGATGGCGCCGCGCCGCGTCGTCTCGGTCTCGACGCCGAGACGGCGCAGTTCGGCGCCGCACGAGCGCACGATCGTGTCCGTGTAGCCGCTCGGGCTCGGGATCGCGAGGAGCGCCTTCAGCGTCGCGGTGAGGTAGTCGGTGTCGATGGCGAGACGGGGCATCGGCCGCTCACCCGGCCGAAGGGGCGTCGCGGCCCAGATCGCGATTGAACTCGCGCGCGGCCGCCGGCATCGACTGCGGGAACAAGAGGTCGACGAAGCGCTCCGCCGTCGGCTGCGGCTCGTGGTTGGCGAGGCCCGGGCGCTCGTTCGCCTCGATGAAGACGTAGTCGGGCTCGTGCGGCGAGCGGACGATGAAGTCGACGCCGACGACGGGGATGCCGATGGCGCGCGCCACCTGCACGGCCGCGTCGACGAGCGTCGGGTGCACATGATCGGTGACGTCGTGGATGGTGCCGCCGGTGTGCAGGTTCGCCGCCTTGCGCACCGTCACCTCGCGGTTGACGTCGGGGACGTCCTCGAGCGTCAGGCCGGCGGCGGCGACGCAGCGCTCGGTCTCGGCGTCGAGGGGGATGGAGGATTCGCCCCCCGTCGCCGCCTCCCGGCGCCGGCTCTGGCGGGCGATCAGCTCGCGGACGGTGGAGCGCCCGTCGCCGACCACCGCCGCCGGCCGCCGGATCGCCGCCGCCACGAGGCGGAAGTCGATGACGACGAGGCGCAGGTCGTCGCCCTGGAAGCAGGACTCGACCAGCACGCGGTCGCAGACGCCGCGGGCG
>CALRZT010000462.1:0-3173 GCA_943372725.1 Pseudoxanthobacter soli DSM 19599 | reverse complement strand
TTCGCTTCTCGGTGGTGAAGAAGCGGTAGGCGACGTCGATCGTGATGCCCTGCTCGCGCTCGGCCTCGAGGCCGTCGACGAGGAGGGCGAAGTCGAAGTCCTCGCCCGTCGTGCCGTGCTTGCGGCTGTCGCGCTCGAGCGTCAGCAGTTGGTCCTCGAAGATCAGCTTGCTGTCGTAGAGCAGGCGGCCGATCAGGGTCGACTTGCCGTCGTCGACGCTGCCGCAGGTGAGGAAGCGCAAGAGGCCCTTGCGCTCCTGGGCGGCCAGGTAGTCGGTGAAGGCGGCGGGGTCGAGCTTGGTCGCAGCGTGAGCCATCAGAAATACCCCTCGCGCTTCTTCTTCTCCATCGACCCGGACTCGTCGTGGTCGATGAGGCGGCCAGACCGCTCCGACGTGCGGGCGATCAGCATCTCGCGGACGATCTCGGGCAGCGTCGTCGCCGGCGACTCGATCGCCGCGGTCAGCGGATAGCAGCCGAGCGTGCGGAAGCGCACCATCTTCTCGACCGGCGTCTCCCCCTCGCGCATCGGGATGCGGTCGTCGTCGACCATGATCAGCATGCCGTCGCGCTCCACCACCGGGCGCATGGCGGCGTAGTAGAGCGGCACGATCGGGATGTCCTCGGCGAGGATGTACTGCCAGATGTCGAGCTCGGTCCAGTTCGACAGCGGGAACACCCGGATCGATTCACCCTTGGCGATACGGCCGTTGTAGAGGTGCCAGAGCTCCGGGCGCTGGTTCTTCGGATCCCAGCCGTGGGCGGCGGTACGGAACGAGAAGACGCGCTCCTTGGCGCGGCTCTTCTCCTCGTCGCGACGGGCGCCACCGAAGGCGGCGTCGAAGCCGTAGGACGTCAGCGCCTGCTTCAGCGCCTCGGTCTTCATCACATGGGTGTAGTAGGACGAGCCCTGGTCGAACGGGTTGATGTTCTGCCGGAGGCCATCCTGGTTGGTGTGGGTCAGGAGCTGCAGACCCAGCCGCTTCGCGGTGTCGTCGCGGAAGCGGATCATCTCCCGGAACTTCCAGGTGGTGTCGACGTGGAGAAGCGGGAACGGCGGCTTCGACGGATAGAACGCCTTCATCGCGAGATGCAGCATCACCGACGAGTCCTTCCCGATCGAATAGAGCATGACCGGGTTGCGGAACTCAGCCGCGACTTCGCGGATGATATGGATGCTCTCGTCTTCGAGACGCTTCAGATGGGAGTATCGGTCGACTGCCACTGCGGAATCGCCTTGCGCTGGGTGCTCTCGAGGTCGCGGGAGGAAATGCGGAGAGATTGCGGCCGCATCAGGACGGGCGGGCGGTGTCCGCGAACGGATCGAAGCCGCCCGCCGCCACGAACCACGGGTTCGCGAAGTCGGTGTCGGTCGCCTGGTTGCGCTTGCCGTACAGCAAGGGCGCCCCGTCGACGGTGGTGACGCGGCCGCCGGCCGCGCGCAGGACGGCGTCGCCGGCAGCGGTGTCCCACTCCATCGTCCGGGCGAGGCGCGGATAGAGGTCGGCGGCACCCGTCGCGACGCGGCAGAATTTCAGAGACGATCCGGCCGAGACCATGTCGTGGACGGTGAAGCGATCGATGAATGCCTTCGTCTCAGCCGTCAGGTGCGAGCGGCTCGCCACGACATCGAGACCGGCCGCCGGCACCGCGCGGACGCGGATGCCAGTCCACGTGCAGCTCCCGTCGGGGGCGACGCGGGCGGTGCGGGCCCCCTCGCCGACGGTGCCGATCCAGAGGTCGCCGAGCGCCGGGGCGTAGACGACGCCCGTCACCGGCGCCCCGTCCTCGATCAGCGCGATGTTGACGGTGAACTCGCCATTGCGGCTGATGAATTCCTTGGTGCCGTCGAGCGGATCGACGAGGAAGAACCGCCGCCCGATCTCGGGCACGCGGCCGGCCGCCACCTCTTCCTCGGCGACGACGGGCACGTCCGGCGCGACGCGGCGCAGCCCCGCCAGGATCACCGCCTCGGCAGCGGTATCGGCCGCCGTCACCGGCGAGCCGTCGGCCTTCGTCTCAGCACCCTGGTCGCCGTCGTAGATCGCCATGATCTCCCGCCCGGCGGACAGGGCGAGCGCGACCAGCTCGTCGGCGAGAGAGCGTGAGGACAACGGCGAATTCCTTGGATGGGGCGCAAGGCGTGCGCACGCGGGGCGTCGCTAGCCGAAAACGGCGCGTGCATCAACCCTGCCCGCTGCAGCGTCCCGTGTGGAGGCCACCGCCTCAGCGGCTCGAGCGCATCACCTGGATGTCGAGATCGCGGATCTTCTTGCGCAGCGTGTTGCGGTTCACCCCGAGAAGCTCGGCCGCCTTGATCTGGTTGCCCCGCGTCGCCGCCAGCGCCGCTGACAACAGCGGATACTCGATGTCCTTGAGGATGCGGTGGTAGAGGCCGGGCGGCGGCAGGCGCTCGCCGAACTCGCCGAAATAGACGGAGAGGTGCCGCTCCACGGCGCCGGACAGCGTCTCGTCGCGGTCGCCACCCTCGAGGCCCGGCGTCAGGGCCGGCTGGTCGAGCTCGGCCTCGATCAGCCCGGCGCCGATGACGTCCTGCGGATAGAGCGCCGCGAGGCGCCGCACGAGGTTCTCGAGTTCGCGGATGTTGCCCGGCCACCGATAGCGCTTCAGCCGGTCGAGCGCCGCCGGCTCGACCTGCTTGGACGGCAGCCCTTCGCGTTCGGCGAGGGTGAAGAAATGCCGGACGAGATCGGGAACATCCTCGGCACGCTCGCGCAGCGGCGGCAGGCGGATCGGCACGACGTTCAGACGGAAGAACAGGTCCTCGCGGAACAGACCCTGGTTGATCAGCAGCCGGAGGTCCTTGTTGGACGCAGCGACGATGCGCACGTTCGTCTTGATCGGGGTGCGGCCGCCGACGGTCGTATATTCGCCCTGCTGCAGAACGCGCAGCAGCCGCGTCTGTGCCTCCATCGGCATGTCGCCGATCTCGTCCAGAAACAGCGTGCCGCCTTCCGCTTGCTCGAAGCGGCCGGCATTACGGCTGGAGGCGCCGGTGAAGGCGCCCTTCTCGTGGCCGAACAGCTCCGATTCGATCAGGTCGCGCGGGATCGCGGCCATGTTGACGGCGACGAACGGGCCGTTGCGGCGCTTGCCGTAGTCGTGCAGGGCGCGGGCGACGAGCTCCTTGCCGGTGCCGGATTCGCCGGAGAT
>CALRZT010000461.1:0-3190 GCA_943372725.1 Pseudoxanthobacter soli DSM 19599 | reverse complement strand
TCAGCGCCATCACCATGGCGAGGCGGCGGTCGCCGGGGTCGAGGCCGATGCGGCGCACGTCGGCCTCGGCGACGCCGGAGGACGACCAGCCCCAGACGGCGCCGGCGAGTGCCGCCACCGTGTCCTCGGAGAGGCCGAACACCTTGCCGACCTCGCGGACGGCGCTGCGCGTCCGGTAGGTGATGGTGGTGGCGGCGAGGCCGGCGCGCTCGCGGCCGTAGCGCGCGTAGATGTAGGCGATCACCTCCTCGCGGCGCTCGTGCTCGAAGTCGACGTCGATGTCGGGTGGCTCGTTGCGGTTGGCCGAGATGAAGCGCTCGAACAGGAGGTCGCTGCGGGCGGGGTCGACCTCGGTGATGCCGAGGCAGAAGCACACCGCCGAGTTCGCCGCCGAGCCGCGCCCCTGGCAGAGGATGCCGCGGCCGCGGGCGAAGCGGACGATGTCGTCGACGGTGAGGAAGTACGGGGCATAGGAGAGCTCGGCGATCACCGCGAGCTCGTGGGCGAGCACGATGGCCACCTTCTCCGGCACGCCGCGCGGATAGCGCTCGCGGGCGCCTTCCGCCGTGCGCGCCTCCAGCGCCGCCTGCGGCGTCGCATGGCCGGCGCGCAGCTCGTCCGGGTACTCGTAGCGCAGCTCATCCAGCGAGAAGGTGAGCGTGTCGAGGAAGCGCATCGTTTCCGCGACGGCCTCTGGATAGGCCCGGAACAGCCGCGCCGTCTCGGCCGGCGCCTTCAGGTGGCGCTCGGCGTTCGCCTCGAGCCGTCGGCCGGCGGCGGCGAGCGTCGTGCCTTCGCGGATGCAGGCGACGACGTCCTGCAGCGGCCGGCGGGCGGGGGTGTGGTAGACGACGTCGCCGACGGCGATGAGCGGCAGCCGGTGCGCCGCCGCGAGGGCCGCGAGGCGGGAGGCGCGGCGGGCGTCGTCGCCGCGCCGGCCCATCGCCAGCCCCACCCACACCCGCCCTGGTGCTGTGTCGGCGAGCCGCTCGAGCAGGGCGGCGAAGCCGGCCCCCGGCCGCAGCGGCGGCATGGCAATAAGGCGCAGGCCGGCGCCCCGATCGGACGGCGGCGATCCCCGCCCCCCTCTCCCCGCAGACGCGCTACCGGCGCGTCCGTCGGGACGCGCCGCCCCGGCCTCGCCACCCGCAGCCCCCTCCCCCTCCTCCTCGGCGAGGACGGCGAGGAGGTCGTCGAGGCGGAGATCCGGCGCGCCCTTCTCGCCTTTGAGGTTGGCGGTCGTCAGCAGCCGGCAGAGCCGGCCATAGGCGGCGCGGTCGGCCGGATAGGCGAGCATGTCCGGCGTACCGTCGGAAAATCCGAGCCGGCAGCCGACGGCGAAGCGCACGCCCTTCTCCTTCGCCGCAGTGTGGGCGCGGACGATGCCGGAAAGCGTGTTGCGGTCGGCAAGCCCGATGCCGGCGAGGCCGAGGTCTGCCGCCACCTCGACATACTCCTCCGGGTGCGAGCCGCCGGTGAGGAAGGTGAAGTTGCTGGTGACAGCGAGCTCCGCACAGGCGGGCGCGGCGACCCGCCTTGGTGCGGGCGGGCTCGGCGGCGCCGGCGGGCTCGGCGGGGCGGGCTCGCGCAGGGCTGCATGCGGGGCGTCCCGGTCCGGCGGTCGCTCCCTCATGCGAACAGTCCGTTCATGCGAAGAGCCCGTGCACGTACCAGCGCGGATGCACCGTCTCGCGCTCGTAGAGGCCCTCGCGGTAGAGCCAGAGACGACGGCCCTCGGTGGTCTCGACGCGGAAATAGTCGCGCGTCGGCGCCGCCGGGCCGTCGCGCCACCACTCGGCGGCGATGCGCTCCGGCCCTTCCGCGCGCAGCACGCGGTGCTCGACGCGGCGCCAGCGGAAACGCGCCGGCGGCCCGTCCGGCACCTCGGCCACCACCTCCACCGGCTCCGGCCGGACGAACAGCCGCGGCGGCCGCGGGTGGCGGGTGTCCTGTTGCAGAAGGTCGGCGGGGGGCGACGGGTCGAGGACCGCCTGCGGCGGCTCGGAAAAGCCCACCACTGGTACCGCGCCGCCGGCGCGCTCCGGCAGGTGGCTGTCGCCGGCGACGAGCCGCGTCACCCGCTCCGCCCCGAGGCGGGCGGCCAGCCGATCGACCAGGCGGGCGAGTTCCTCCTCGGCGTCCGCGCCGCCGTCGAGCCCGTCGGCGGCGAGCCCCGCCTCGAAGCCCGCCTGCTGCGGCGGCAACGGCGCCACCGCAAGGGCGGCGAGACGGGCGCGGTCGAAGCCGTAGCCGGCATCGAGGTCGACGAGGCGGGTGAGCTTCTCGGCGATGAGCCGGCGCACCACGGCGGGATCGCGCAGCGGCCGGCTGGTGCCGACCGTCAGGCGCTGCACCGCCCCGTCGAGGCGGAACAGCGTCAGCTCCAGGCCGCGGGCGCCCTGGTCGTGGGCCGTCAGCGTCTCGGCGAGGCGGGCGGCGAGGCGCTCGGCGGCGAGCAGCACGTCGCGCTCCGAGACGATCGGCTCGGCGAACACCCGCTCGACGAGGTGGACCGGCGGCGGCCGGCGCCACACCAGCGCCTCGTCGGCACGGCCGAGCGCCTGGTCGAGGCGGGTGAGGAGGCCGGCGCCGAAGCGGGCGGCGAGCGGCGCCCGCGGCAGGGCGGCGAGGTCACCGATGCACGTCAGCCCGGCGCGGCCGAGCGCACTGATGGTCGCCGGCGCCAGCCGGAGGGCTGCGACCGGCAGCGGCGCCAGCGCCGTCGTCTCGTCGCCCGAGGCCAGCACATGCCAGCCGGCGGCCGGGTCGGTGGTGACCCGGCGGTTCGGTTGCCGGTCGTCTCGATCCCGGCCCGCCGACGGATGCCCGGTCTGGTCGCGGTCGGCGGTTCCGCCGCCCTCCAGACCGCAGCGCGCCGCCGCCCAGGCCGCCCCGGGCGTCGCCGCGACGGCGAGGCGGGCGGTCAGGCCGAAGCGGGAAAGCCGGGCGGAGAGGTCGGCCGCCATCGCCGCCTCGCCGCCGAACAGGTGGGCGCAGCCGGTGACGTCGAGGAAAAGGCCGTCCGGCGGGTCGAGGGCGACGAGGGGCGTGTAGCGGTCTGAGAGGTCGGCGACGGCTGTGAGCAGCGCCCGCTCCGCCGCCGGGTCGGCCTCGGCGACGGCGAGGTCGGGGTGGCGGGCACGGGCGTCGGCGAGCGCCAGGCCAGGGGCGAGCCCGAGCGCGGCGGCGG
>CALRZT010000460.1:0-3192 GCA_943372725.1 Pseudoxanthobacter soli DSM 19599 | reverse complement strand
GACACGGGCGCCGAGATTGGCGAGCGTCATGGTGCAGAACGGCCCGGCGAGCACGCGTGACAGGTCGACGACCGTCACGCCGGACAACAGCCCGGCGCCGGCTTCGGCAGCATCCGTCATTGTGAACTTCCCCCATAGATCACCCCGTGGCCAATCAATCGGCAAACGGTGACAGCGTCAATGACGGCACGCCTCCGGGCAACGACAGGGCACGCCTCGACTTCCCTTTGCGGAACGATTTTCAGCGCGGCCCGTTGTTGCGCGACTCTGGCCGGCGGTGCGGTGGACGATGAGGCGGGACTCCGACATGCCCGAAGGCGGGCCGAAGACAGGCGCGGCGACCCCGGTGCAGCCGCCACCGGTCATCGACGGCAAGGATTCCGCCCCGCCGTCGGCGGCCAACGAGCCCTCGCGCGGCCGCGAAGCGGTCACCCCGCAGCATATTCCCCTGCGCGGGTGGGCGGACGTCGTCTGGCGCACCGTCGAGGCGGTGATCGCCGACCGGCTGCTGTCCGTCGCCGCCGGCGTCGCCTTCTTCACCCTGCTCGCGACCTTCCCGGCGATCGCCGCCCTCGTCTCGCTCTACGGCCTGTTCGCCGACACGGCGACGATCGCGCAGCACCTCGAGACGCTCTCCTTCTTCCTGCCGCCCGCCGGCGTCGAGATCATCGGCGACCAGGCGGCGCGCGTCGCCGCCAAGAGCGGCTCGACCCTCGGGCTCACCTTCCTGGTCAGCCTCTTGGTGGCGCTTTGGAGCGCCAACGCGGCGATGAAGGCGATGTTCGAGGCGCTCGGGGTCGTCTATGGCGAGCGCGAGAAGCGCTCGATCGTCGCCTTCAATCTGCAGACGCTGATGTTCACCCTCGGCGCCATCATCCTGACGGCGTTGGCGGTCGGTTCGCTGGTGGTGCTGCCGCTGGTGCTCGGCAGCTTCGGCGTCGCCACCACCGCGGAGCGGACGCTGCAATTCATCCGCTGGCCGGTGCTGCTTGTCATCCTGCTCGCCTCGCTCAACCTGCTCTACCGCTACGGACCGAGCAGGGCAGAGGCGCGCTGGCGCTGGATCAGCATCGGCAGCGTGGTGGCGGCGCTGGGCTGGATCGCGACGTCGGCGGCGTTCTCCTGGTACCTGTCTGCCCTGACCAACTTCAACGAGACCTACGGCTCGCTCGCCACCGTCATCGCCTTCATGATCTGGCTGTGGCTGTCGGTGTTCGTCGTGCTCTTCGGCGGCGAGATCAACGCCGAGGCCGAGCGCCAGACTGCGCGCGACACCACCACCGGGCCGGAACTGCCGCTCGGGCAGCGGGGCGCGGTGGTTGCCGACACCATCGGCCCGGCCAAGGTCGGGCGGTAGCGGCGCCCGCTCGTCCGCAGCCGCGGCCAACGCGCCACGGCCAGCGACGGCGACCGCCCTCTTCCGTGCGTTGGAACTCCACCGCGGTCGCCCCTGCCGGCCCTGGCGGGCGGGCCGCCGCCACCGCCCGGATTTACCCGCCTATTCGGCATAGGTAGAAAACCCAGTCTTGTAAATTCTACTGCGCGCGCAGGTAGTATTTTTTTCTGATTATCTTGCCTCTCCGGAACTAAAACAGTCGGCAATACGTTTGATGTTCGGGTGCCGATCCGCGCCAGTTTTCAGCAGGCGGAACTACCGGCAAATGCACCTTCGCCGGTCACCTGACCTCCGAGCAAAAAAACCACAATAATGACTGGAGCCTGTTATGGCCGTACGCACTGTCGGACCCAATTCCGACTTCCCCTCGATCGCCGCTGCGATGCAGTCGGCCGGACCCGGTGACACCGTCGAGCTGGAGGCCGGCTACAGCAACGAGACGGTGACCGTCTCGTTCAGCGGCATGACGATCACCGGCGGCGCCGGTTCGACCGGCATCAACCTCGAGCTCGGCCTCGGCATCGCCACCGTGACCCTCTCCGGTACGGCGCCGTTCCGCCTGCTGGATGCCAGCGACGGCAACGGCATCGTCGGCAACGACGGCGACAACCGCATCACCGTCACCGACGGCGTCGACTCCGTCGACGGCGGCCTCGGCGAGGATCGCCTGATCGTCGACTATCGCGGCGCCACCGGCGCCATCACCGGCGACAGCACCTCGAACTTCACGGAAGCCGGCGGCGGCGGGCGGTCGGTGACGATCACCGACGGCACCTTCGAGGACTTCAAGATCCTGACCGGGGCCGGCGCCGACACCATCACGACTGGTGACGGCGACGACACCATCAAGACCGGCGGCGGCGCCTCCACCGTCTCGGCCGGCCAGGGCGCCAACACCATCATCGGCGGCTCGGGTGCCGACACCGTCACCGCACTGGGCGGCGGCAACACCGTCAAGGTTGGCGACGGCACCAACACCGTGACGACCGGCGGCGGCCAGGACTTCATCCATGCCGGTCTCGGCGCCGACACGATCGTTTCCGGCGGCGACGTCGACCACATCTTCCTGTCGGGCGGCGCCGACGACGTCGATGCCGGGGCGGGCAACGACCGCCTGTTCATCGACTATTCCGCGATGACGACTGCCGTCACCGGCGGTGTCACCGGCGGCAATGGCTCCACCGGCTATGTCGGCCTGATCGCGGACGGAGCCGGCAGCTCGGTCGACTTCGTGAACAGCGAAGACTTCCGCGTCACCACCGGCAGCGGCAACGACGTGCTCACCACCGGCAACGGTGCCGACCATCTGCGCGGCGGCGTCGGCGACGACGCGTTCAACGGTGCCGGCGGCCACGACCGGCTGTTCGGCGGCGAGGGCAGCGACGAGCTGCAGGGGGGCCGTGGCACGGACGTGCTGACGGGTGGATCCGGAGCCGACCTGTTCGTCTTCCGCACGGTGGCCGAGGCGAGCACGGGAGCCGGTGACGACCTGATCCGCGACTTCCAGACCGGCATCGACCGCATCGACCTCGCCGACATCAACGCCAACGCGAACACCGTGGAGGACGACATCTTCGCCTTCATCGGGTCGGCGAAGTTCTCGTCGGAAGCCGGCGAGCTGCGCTATGCGAGGGGCGTCGTCCAGGGCGACGTCGACGGCGACGGCAAGGCGGATTTCGTCATCGAGATCGGCCGGCCGACGGACATCAGCGAAGGCGACTTCCTGCTCTGACCCGACGTCCGGGTCGGGCTCGCGCCCGACCTGCTCTCCTGGCGCCGACCCAGGCTGCGCAGGC
>CALRZT010000459.1:0-3220 GCA_943372725.1 Pseudoxanthobacter soli DSM 19599 | reverse complement strand
GAAGGCGACGACGATCTCCGAGACGCGCGACGGCAGGCGCTTGCCGGTGCGCAGGTAGAAGGGCGTGCCGGCCCAGCGCCAGTTGCCGATCTCCGCCTTGATGGCGACGAAGGTCTCGGTGGTGCTGTCGGTGCGGCCGAGCTCGTCGTGATAGCCGGGCACGGCGCCGCCGTCGCTGGCGCCGGCGCGGTACTGGCCCCGGACCGTGACGGTGCCGACGCTCGACGGATCGATCGGCTTCAGCGCCTTCAGGACCTTGAGCTTCTCGTCACGCACCGCGTCGGCGTCGAGCGAGGCCGGCGGTTCCATGGCGGTGAGGCAGACGAGCTGCAGGATGTGGTTCTGCACCATGTCGCGCAGCGCACCGGCGGTGTCGTAATAGCCGGCGCGGCCGCCGACGCCGATCGTCTCGCCGACGGTGATCTGCACGTGGTCGATGTGGGCGGCGTTCCACAGCGGCTCGAACAGGGCGTTGGCGAAGCGCAGCGCCATCAGGTTCTGCACCGTCTCCTTCCCGAGATAGTGGTCGATCCGGTAGATCGCCTCTTCCGGGAAGAAGGCGCCGACCTCGTCGTTGAGGGCGCGCGCGGTGTCGAGGCTCTTGCCGATCGGCTTTTCCAGCACGACGCGGACGAGCGGCGTGACGAGGCCGGCCTCGGCGATGCGCCGGGAGATCTCGCCGAACAGCTCCGGGGCGGTGGCGAGATAGAAGACGCGGACGCGGTCGGCGTTCGGGGCGAGCTTCTCGGCGAGTGCCGGCCAGCCGGCATCCGAGGTGGCGTCCACAGAGACGTAGGTCAGCCGCTCGATGAAGCTCGCCGCGACGTCCTGGTGCAGTTCGTGCGCCGGCACGTATTCGGCGAGCGCCTTGCGCGCCTCCTCGCGGAACTCCTCGTCGCTGACCGGGCGGCGGGAGGCGCCGATGATGCGGGCCTCCTCGGGCATCTGGCCCGCGAGGTAGCGGTGATAGAGCGCGGGAATGAGTTTGCGACGGGCGAGGTCGCCGGTCGCTCCGAAGACGACGAGGTCGAACGGCTCGACGGCGATGGTGCGAGCGATCACGGTGTCGATCCTTCTCGTGTCGGCGCCGGGGAGGTCGACGACGGACGCGGTCCATGCTGCAGTGCAGCAATGGCGAGAATGCGGCCGCGGCGTCATAGCCGCGCCGGCGCGGCCGAGTAGCAGCCTCGCGGGCCGAAAGGCAAGCGCGGGGACGGCCTCGCCGCCACAGCGACGCGCGCCGTGGCAGCCCGGCGACAGCCTCGCGCCGTTTCCGGGCCCGAGCGGGCCGCGCGCGACGCTGGACCGATCAGAAGGTGTAGCCGAACGCCTCGATCTCGCGGGCGTAGCGGCGCGCGACGGTGGCCTTCGTCGGCTCGTCGTAATAGCTGCGGTAGTCGGGCTTCTCGCCCGGCCGCGAGACATTGAGATGGGCGAGCGTCGGCGGGTCGGCGATGCCGAGGCGCGCCATGACGCCATCGAAGTCGGCCGAGAGGCTCTCGAAGCGCATCACCTCGTCGGCGACGATCTTGCCGCCGATGGCGTAGATGTCGAAGTTCGGGATGGTGCGGCGTCGCCAGCCGCGGCGGACGAACTCGGCGAAGGTGCCGGATTCCTTGCCGTTGCGCTTGCGGTAGAGGTAGTGCGAGACCTCGCGGTCCCACGGATTGCGCTCGATGGTGATCTTGGTGAAGGTCGCCCACTGCTCCGGCGTGCACAGGCGGCGCACCGTCCGCGCATAGGCGTGGTTGGGCAGCTGGATGCCGGCCTTCTTGGCGTCCATGCCGAAGGCCCAGGCGAGGCGCGACCAGAACGGCACGGTGTCGAGCGGCACGATGTTGTTCTGCTCGCCGCGGCCTCGCCGGTGCGCCTCGAACTTCGAGACGTTGGTGATGATGTCTTCCGGGCCACAGAGCTGCGCGAGGGCGAGCTCGACGCTGGTGGAGCCGGTCTTCATGGTGCGCAGGAAGATGAACCGGCGCTCGAACGAAACGATCATCGTGCCCTTCCATCGCGCGCCGGGGGACGGCGCGGCGGCGTCGATCCGGACGGATCGGACGGGTGGATTGCGGGTGCGGTTCTAGTCGCTCGGCCGGCGCCCTCCAAACGGAAAGCGAGGGCCGTCCGTCACGGGTGTGGCGGGGTGAGGTCGAGAACGAGCGTGCGCTCAACCGCCGGTGTGCCCCACTGGGCGCCGGCGTGCTCGCCCTCGAGGCGAAAACCGGCGTCGCGGTAGAGGCGGTCGGCGGCGTCGAGGCCGGTGAGGGTGGAGAGCGTGAGGCGGCGGTGGCCGGCGGCGCGAGCGGCGGCGATCGCGTCCGTCAGCAGGCGGCGTCCGAGGCCGTGGCCGCGCACGGCGTCCGACAGGATGAACCAGCGCAGGCGGGCGGGATCGCCCGAGCCGTCGACGGCGATACCGCCTTCCACCTCGCCGTCGAGGACGACGGTGGCGACATGGTCGCGGCCGGGCACGAAGGCGGTGAGGAAGGCGGCGAACTCCGTGGCGACGCGGGCCTCGAAGGCGAGGCCGAAGCCGTGGCTCGCCGCATAGTGGCGGGCGTGCAGGAGGGCGATGCGGCCGATGGCACCGGGCGTCCAGCCGGCGACGATCTGCGGCTCGGGGAGAGGGCGGGCCCCGCTGTCCGGACGCGGGCTCATCGCGGCGCCAGCCCGCGCACGACGAGGGCCGCCGTCGCGGCGGCGAAGGCGGCATCGAGCGTGCCGCCCCCGGCGAGCACCCGGAACCAGACGATCGCGGCGACGTGGTCGGCGACGGCATCGGCGGAGACGTCGCGGCGCACCCGGCCGCGGCGGCGGGCGGCGGCGACGATCGCCCCGACGATGCGCCGGCGCGGCTCGACGAGGCGGGCGAGCAGGCGGGTGCGGTCCTCGGGCGAAGCCTGCGCGTCCACCACCAGGCCGGCGAGAACGTCGACGAGGCCGGTGCGGGCGAACAGCTCGAACAGCCGCGTCAGCAGGGCGGCGATGTCGGCCTCGGGATCGCCGGTCGGCGGGTCGAATCGCTCGTCGGCGGCGAAGCGGTCGTAGACGGCGATGAACAGCGCGGTGCGGTCGGCGTAGCGGCGGTAGAGCGTCGGCCGCCCGACACCGGCGCGGGCGGCGACCGCCTCGATGGTGACGGCGCGGTAGCCGGTCTCGCGGACGAGGGCGAGGGCGGCGTCGAGGATCGCCCGGTCGGCGGCGAGCGAGCGCGGCCGGC
>CALRZT010000458.1:0-3242 GCA_943372725.1 Pseudoxanthobacter soli DSM 19599 | reverse complement strand
ATCGCGAAGCCATGCTCGACGGCGGCGAGCGCCGCCGGCAGGGTGTTCTCGAGGATGCCGCGGGGCGCGTCGTGCAGGCCGCGGTGGGCGACCGGGCGCGCCGTCAGCCAGGAAGGTGCCGCCATCGCCGCGTCTCCCGTGGCACGGCGCCCGTGCCACCACCCCGAGCCGAGGCGAGCTTGCCACGGCGGTCTCCAATGCCCGTCGCGGATCCGCCGCGCCGAGGCCGCCTCGAATCCGGGCGCGGCTGGGCCGCGCTCGGTTGTCCGGCCTCAGGCGATCTCGAAGATCGCCTCGACCTCGACCGGCACGCCGAGCGGCAACATGGCGACGCCGACCGACGAGCGGGCGTGGCGACCGGCCTCGCCGAGGGCGGTAACGAACAGGTCGGAGGCGCCGTTGACGACCTTCGGCTGGTCGGTGAAGCCCGGCGCCGAGGCGACGAAGCCAACGACCTTGACGACCCGCTTCACCTTGGAAAGGTCGCCCACCGTCGCCTTCACCTGGGCGAGCACGTGCAGGGCGCAGATGCGGGCACACGCCGCCGCGTCTTCGACCGAGACCCCGCCGCCGAGGTTGCCGACGAGCTTCGGCTTGCCGTTCTCCATCGGCAACTGGCCGGAGACGTGCAAGAGGGAGCCGGCGAGCACGGCCGGCACGTAGTTGGCGACCGGTGCGACGGCCTCCGGCAACGTCAGCCCCAGGGCCTTCAGGCGATCTTCGACGGTTTCGGCCATGATCTCGTCCTCGTCCCTTGCGAGCGTGCTTGTCCGCCGGGTCGGCGGCGTGCCACCCTCATGGCCGAATTCGCCCGGCGCCGCAACGGCGCGCCCGCCTTCCCGGGTGTGAAGCCGGCGTGCCCTTCTGGAGGTTTCTCGATGCCGTCTCCGCGTCCGCTCGCGACCCTCGTCGCCGGTGCCGTGCTCCTCGTCGCGCTGCCCGCGACCGCCGCGACCGCGCCCGTCTCGAAGATCGCCGCCGGGCTGCAGCCGCACCGCGCCGTCTACGACATGACGCTGGGCGAGAGTGACGACGACGGCAACATCTCCGGGGTCACCGGGCGCATCGTCACCGAGTTCACCGGGTCGGCCTGCGAGGGCTTCACGACGAACTTCCGCTTCGTCTCGCGCATCGACGACCAGGAGGGTGGCTCGCGGCTCACCGACCTGCGCACCACGAGCTACGAGGATGCGGTCGGCGACACCTTCCAGTTCGTCACCCAGAGCTATGTCGACCAGAAGCTCTCGGAGGAGGCGAAGGGCGTCGCCACCCGCGACGGCGGCGACGTCGTCGTCGACCTCGCCAAGCCGGCGCAGAAGCAGGTGACGTTCGATCGCGGCCCGCTGTTCCCGACGCAGCACATCGTCAAGGTGATCGAGACGGCCGAGGCCGGTGACACGATCCTGCAGGCCGACCTCTATGACGGCTCGGAGAAGGGCGAGAAGATCTTCGCCACCACCGCCGTCATCGGCAAGCCGGCCGCCGGAGCCGACGAGGCGGGGCTGGACGACGTGAAGGCGGTGGAGCGGCTCGGCGCCGGCGCGCGCTGGCCGGTGCGGCTGTCCTACTTCGAGACGGGCGGCGACCGTGCGGAGCAGACGCCGATGTACGAGCTGTCATTCCTCGTCTACGCCAACGGCGTCACCCGCAAGCTCGAGCTCGACTACGGCGACTTCACCATCCTCGGCAAGCTGACCTCGCTCGAGTATCTCGACGCCAAGCCCTGCGAGTGAGGCGTCGCGAGCGGGGCGGGCCGCGGCCCGACCTCAGGCGGCGGCGAAGCCCGTCGACAGCAGCCTGAGCTCCGACAGCGCCGCCCGCTCGGGCGTGTAGCGGTAGCCGGTGTCGACGGCGGCGAGCGCCATCGCCCGGCGCTCGCGCTCGGGCAGGGCGATGAAGCCGCGCACGGCGGCGAGGATCGCCTCGTCGTGGCGGGTGTCGACGAGGAAGGCGTTGTCGCCGTCGATGGCGAACTCACCGGCGCCGCCGTGGATCGGCACCACCGGCACGGCCCCGCACGACATGCCCTCGAGCGCGGTGCGGCCGAAGGCCTGGTAGTCGGAGAGGTCGAGGAAGAGGTCGACGCCGCGCAGCAGGCGGGCCGTCGCCGCACGGGTGAGGCGGCCACGGTGGTCGACGCCGGTCAGCACCAGGCCGTGGCGGAAGACGTCCTGCCATTCGCAGCCGAACGAGACGCAGCGCAGCTTGCCCTCGAACTCGTGGGCGAGGGCGGAGAGGATGCGGGCGGTGCGGCGCGGCGCGCGCCGCGGTGTCGAGGGTCGCAGCATTGCCGCGATCGTCAGGGGGCGAGTGGGATCGGCGCGCACGGCGAAGTCCGGGAAGAACTCGCCGTGGTCGATGCTCGCCTCGACCTTGTGGACGGTGACGCCGTGGTTGGCTTCCACGACCTCCTGCAGCCAGTGCGTCTTGGCGAACAGGATGAGGTCGGGGTCGGCGCCGTAGGATGCGCGGGCGCCGTTCCACTCGGCGCTGCCGTAGGGGTAGAACAGCGGCTCGTAGTCCTGCACGTAGTAGGCGACGCGCACGTCGCGATCGGCCAGATGCTCGCGCCGCGCCATGACGACGGTGTGGACCGACTGGTTGGTGGTGGCGACGAGCGTCGTCACGTCGTGCTGGCGGGCGAGCGCCGCGAGGCCCTCGGGCCCGTCGAAGCCGACGATGGCGCCGGCAAGCGCCTGGAACTCGCGGTAGGATTCGCGCAGGCCCATGACGTTGCCGGTGTTGGCGGCGATCAGCACAGGCACGCCGAAGCGCAGGATCGCGTCGGCCTCCTGGAACACCGAGTTCGCACCGCCGCTGCCGCCGGAGACCGGCAGCACGAACATGATCTTCTCCGCCGCGACGGTCATCGGCTGAGGCGGACGGGCGGACGGAGAGGCGACGTCATCTTCTGACCCCTGTGATGGGGCGCATGATAGTGCGAGCCTCGCTGGCGGCGGAAGGGGCGACGGGCTTCACTTCACGGCATGATGAATCCGCGGGCGGCGTCGCCGTTAGGGCTGATGTGCGGCGGCGCTTGCCATCGCACCGGCACTCCCCGAAGCTGCGCCCGGCCGCCGGTCCGCGGCCATGCGCCGGCGGGCACGAGGCCTTGTGGCGGGAACCGGGGACGGGCGCGGCTTCATGACGGTGATCGGGCAATTCGAAGGGCTGGCACCGACCGGCATGCTGACCGGCTGGGCGACGACGATGCCGGCCGGCCGCAAGCTCGAGGTCGAGAT
>CALRZT010000457.1:0-3253 GCA_943372725.1 Pseudoxanthobacter soli DSM 19599 | reverse complement strand
CCGTCCGCCCAGGGATAGGTGATGTAGCTCGCGAGACCGACGGTGGTGAGGACGAGCCCGAGCAGCAGCCCGGCGAGGGCGGCCCTGCGCAGGAGCATGACGCCGGCGAGAGCGGTTCCGGCGATCTGAGCGATGTTGCCGATGGCTGTTCGGTCGCCGAGGTCGATCGCCGACATCTTCGCAAGGTCGGCGAGGAGCAGCACCTCGAACTCCGCCGTCGTCGCGAACTGGAAGAGGAAGAGCACCAGCGTCGCCCGGGCGAAGCAGTGGTCGCGGAACGGCGCGAGCGAAATCGCCGGCGCCGGCGAGGTGAACAGGCCACGCAGGGCGAGCCCGCCCGCCACCACGAGAACGGCGAGCGCGGCGAGGGTGTCGGTCCCCAGCCAGGACCGCAGCGTCCCGAGGGTTGACCAGAGCTCGAAGGCGACGAGGGCGAGGACGATGAGGAGGATGTCTCGGAGGTCGGGCGGGCTCTGCGGCTCCTTTGCCTCCGCCGGGCGCCCGGCCCGGTAGAAGACCAGCGCCGCCGTCGCCACCACCGCGAGGACCAGCGGCACGAGGAGCGCGGCGCTCCAGCCGAGCGGTCCGATCAGCACACCGGCGATCAGGCTGGCGGCGACGAAACCCGCCGGCTGGCCGGCGTTCCACAGCGACTGCAGGGCGTGCGTCGCCCGCTTGTCGCCCTCGCTTCCGTGGTTGAGGAGGATCTGCGTCACCGGTGCCAGCACGGCGACGGCAAAGCCCGCCGCGAGACTGGCGAGCAGCAGCGCCGCCGTCGTGGACGTCCCGGGCCGGACACCGACACGTGCCGCCACGAGGCCGAGGGCGAGGATCGCGACGGTGGCGAGGGCGGAGACGGCGGCGACCCGGTCCGGGCCGAACCGCTGCATCATCGCCGGCAGCAGGAAGACGGCGACGAGATTGCCGAGGACCACGGCCTCGAGCAGGATCGCCTGCACCTCGGCATCGAGCCCGAACGCGGTGCCCATCGCCCCCTCGGCGACGAGAAGGCCGCCGAGGAGCGCGGTGCGCAGCGCCGGGCCGGTGACGACGAGGACCGAGATCGCGAGGCCGGGTCCCCGACCGGAGGGCGCGAGCGGGGGAGGGGCGGAAGTCGCCGCCCCCACCGCCACTTCCGCTGGCCTCGTCACGGCGCGACGTGCCGGTCGCGGCCTAGCGCAGCGTCAGCACGATCTCGAACACCTCGTTCGAGGCGACGGTCGCGCCGTTGTTCGGCTTCTCCGCGGCGATGCCGCCGAAGATCCAGCCGATGCGGGTCTTGCCCTTGCCCTTCTGCTTCTTCAGCGCCTTCAGGTCGACCATGCCGTTGTCGGTGACGGGCACGGCCGGGTCGAGAAACACCGCCGCCTCGGCGCCGAACCGGTACTTGTCGACGTCGGGCCCACTCACGCGGGGGAACTTCGTCAGGAAGTACTGCTTGTACTTGCCGTTCGGCTTGCGGACGATCGCCGTCACGTCGTTGGTGAAGGGGATCGAGGCGTCCTCGACGAACTTCTCGGTCTTCTCGTTGTAGGTGACGTAGCTGATGCCGCCGAAGAACAGCGCGTGGCTCTCGCCGGACTTCTCGTCGTAGATCGCGAGGTTGGCGGCGTTGTAGCCGTTCATCGCCTGCTTGAAGGTGCCATTGGCGTCGGGGTCCGCCATCGATGGGCGGCCCTTGGCGTCGATCTCCACCGGCACGGTGTAGATGCCGTTGGTCACGGTGAAGACGCCGGCATAGGCGGTCAGCGCGTCCTTCGGCTTTGCGCCGGAGGTGTCGATGAACGGCAGCATGTTGTAGTCGCGGCGGCGATAGTCGGTACGGTCCGGCTCCGACGGGCTGCGCTTGACGTCGCGCACCTTCAGCACGTTGCCGTCGTCGACGACCTCGAAGCTGCGGACTTCGCCGGTGTAGACCTGCTTGACGCTGTCCGGGTCGCCGTAGCCGCCCTTGAAGTTCTGGCCGAAGGCGAGGATGAAGCGGCCGTCGATGACGGCGAGCTGGCCGCCGGTGACGCGCAGGATGTCGTCGCGCACCTGGCGCAGGATCTTCTCGAGACCCTTGTTGGAATCGCGCTTCACCCAGTCGACGAGCTTCTTCACGTCGAAGGCGGTCATCACCGCCTGGGTGCGGAAGTCCTCGACCTTCTTCAGGTAGCCGTAGCCGCCGATGACGTAGAGCGTGTTTCCGACCTGGACGCTCTCGGTGGCGGTGGTCGACAGCTCGTCGATCTGGTTCTGGTTGAGTTGCGAATCGTCGAGGCGGCGCGACCAGACCTTCCATTTCTGCGGATCGATCACCCAGATCTTGCGGTTCTGGTCGCTCGGCGGGAAGTTCTTCAGGGGGTCGTTGGTGAAGTTGTGCAGCCCGTTGGTGCGGCCGCCAATGAGGATCCAGAGGCCGTCGTGGGTGGCTGTGGCGAAGCTCTGCAGCGTCGGCAGCTTGCCGTCGGTGTTCACCCGCTCGAGCGTCACGGCATAGGGCAGGGAACTCGCGTCGAGGGAGACCGTCGACACGGTCGGCGTCTGGTTGTCGGCGTGCGCCGCGAAGGGCGCTCCGGCGAGGCCGAGGATGAGGCAGAGCGCCGTTCCGAGCCGGCTCCAGTGTCGCATGTCGAATCTCCCAAAGGCTTCTTCTGGCCGTCCCCATCGCCTCGATACGACGCACCGCAGCGCGGCCGCAAGCCGCCGTGGCCGCCGGCGCGCGCAATCCCCGACTTGGACTTGGCCCTACCAGTTGCTCTAAGGTATCGATCGAGGCCACGGCGCGGGGGTGCCGGCGCCGGCCCGGAGGAGATTGCAGCACCGATGCGGCGATCCGCGACCAACGAAGAGACGCCGTCCGGCAGCGACGGGCCCGATCGCCGCGCGGTGCTCGTCGCCCTCGCCGGCGTCGCGAGCCTGCCGGCCTTTCCCGCAGCGGCGGCGACGGCGACCGACTGGTCGCTCGCCGTCCAGATCCTTGCCGGCACCGGGATGCGCGATCCGACGCTGCTGGAGATTGCGCTCGCCGCCCTGTCGCGCCAGGCCGGCGACGACGTGGTGGTGCGCCTGCACCGCGCCGTGCTCGCCCGCGACGCCGACGACATCGTCCGCCCGTTCGAGGATCCCGCCGTGGAGGCCGCGGCCCGCAGTCTCGTCGCGATGCTCTACACCGGTGAGATCGCCGGTGCCGACGGCACCGTCACGGCGATCGGCTTCCACCAGGCGCTCGCCTGGGAGGTGCTCGCCTTCACCAAGGCGCCGAGCGTCT
>CALRZT010000456.1:0-3315 GCA_943372725.1 Pseudoxanthobacter soli DSM 19599 | reverse complement strand
GTTCGAAGGTAAAGACGCATTCGCCCGGTGATCACGCCGGCTGCCCGTGTGGCCGTACTAGGTTGTCGGCGAAGGCCGGTGGGATGTGGGGCAGAGCGAGTTCCGGCTCGCGGCCGAGCAACAGCGCCAGGACCCGTGGCGGGGTCAGTGGCAGTTCCTGCACCCGCCGACCGGTGGCGTTGGCCACCGCACACGCGACCGTCGCCCCGACGTTGAGGATCGGCACCTCGCCGGCGCCCTTGATGCCGAGCGGTCCGAGTGAGGGCGCGCCCTCGAACAGATCGACCTCGACCGGGACCACGTCGCCGGCGAGCGGGACGCGGTAGGTCTCGAAGCCGCACTGGCGGATGCGGCCGAGGTCGTCGACGGACACCTCCTCGTGCAGGGCATAGCCGAGCCCCTGCACGACGCCGCCCTGGATCTGGCCGCCGATGGCGCTGCGGTTGAGCGCGCGGCCGACGTCCTGCACCACCCGATAGCTCAGCACCTCGACGTGGCCGGTATCGCGATCGACCGTGACCTCGCAGTCATGGACGGCGAAGACGGGGATATCGATCGCGTCGATGAAGTGGCCGGCGACACACCCCGGCATGGACGGGACGCCCGTGCGGGTGGCTGCGCCGGTGCCGCCGATCGGGCCGAGCTCGGCCTGGGCCCGCGCCGCCACCTCGGCAATCGTGAAGCCCTTGCCGTTGGGGCCGGCGATCTCGATCCGCCCGTTCTGCATGACGAGGTCGTCGGGGGTGGCTTCCAGCAACTGCGCCGCGAAGGCCAGCAGCTTGGTGCGCACGTCCTGCGCCGCCGCGAGGCTGGCGGCGCCGAGCGAGGTGGTCTGCCGGCCACCGCCGACGCCGACGTCGTAGCCGGCGGCATCCGTGTCGGCCTGGCGGACGATGACGTCCTCGGGGCGGATGCCGAGGGTCGCGGCGACGATCTGCGGCAGGCCCTGCATCATCGAGCCGGAGCCGATCTCGACGCCGGAGGTGACGAGGGTGGCGCTGCCGTCGGCGTTCATGTTCACCGTCGCCGCCGACGGCCCGGTGAAGACGAACCAGGTGCCGACCGTCGTCGCCCGACCGTAGAGGCGGCCGTCTTCGACCTCATGCGGCGTCGTCCTGGCGCGCAGCGCCTCCATGCGGTCGAGCATGGGACGCAGCACGTCGCCCTCGAACACCTGGCCGGTGGCGCCGAGATCGCCGTCGCCCAGCACGTTGCGGCGGCGGAACGCGAGCGGGTCCATGCCGATCGCCGCAGCGATCTCGTCGGTGTGCCGCTCGAGGGCGAAGGTGTTGTAGACGCCGTTGCAGGCCCGGAAGGCGCCGTTGGGCGGGGTGTTGGTGTAGACGGCGCGCGTGGCGAGGCGGACGGCGCCGAGCTTGTAGTTTCCGCCCAGCGTGTGGGCGGTCATGGTGGTGAGGAAGATCTGCTCGCCGCCGTGCGCGCCGCAATCCATCAGCACTACGGCTTCGCGCCCCGCGATCTCGCCGTCCGGGGTGACCGCCGAGCGGATCACGATCTCCGCATTCTCGCGGAACAGGCAGGTGAGCATCTCCTCCTCGCGGGAGTTGACGAGGCGTACCGCCCGGCCGCTCTTCTTCGCCAAAAGCGCGGCGAAGGGTTCGATGGCGATGTCGAACTTGAGGCCGAAGGCACCGCCGACCGGCGGCACCGTCACGCGCACCTGCGAGGCGGGCACGCCGAGAAAGCGCGCGGTGGCGTTGCGGATCGTCCACGGGACCTGGGTGGAGGTCTCGATGTGGAACCGGTCCTCCTCGTAGCGCGCCACCACCGCCCGCGGTTCGAACGCCATGTGGTTCTGCCGGCCGACGCGAAAGGTGCTCTCGACGATCGTGACGTCCGGTCGGGCGAAGGCGGCGTCGACGTCGCCGCGCACGACGGTCGCCTCCCAGGCGACGTTGCCGGCGCGGGCGCCGCCGACCGGCAGTACCTCATAGTCCCGCCAGTCCGGGTGCACGAGGGGGGCGCCCGGGGCCAGGGCGTCGGCCATGGTGACGACGGCCGGCAGCGGCTCGATCACCACCTCGATCGCCGCGAGCGCCGCTTGCGCCTGTTCCGGCGTGTCGGCCGCCACGGCGGCGAGCGGCTCGCCGACATAGCGCACCTGCCCGTCGGCGAAGAGCGAATGATCGGAGACGCCGATGCCGAAGCGCCCCGGCGCATCGGCGGCGGTGGCGACGGCCCGCACGCCTGGCAGCCCGGCGGCCTTCGACGTGTCGACCCTCACCAGGCGCCCCGACGCGACCTCGGCGCGCAAGACGGCAGCATGCAGCATGCCGGGGGCGGCGCGATCGATGGTGTAGCGGGTGCGCCCCGTCAGCTTGTCGCGGGCGTCGCGGCGGCGGAACTCCATCACGGCATCGACGGTCATCGGCGCACCTCCGCGCGGGTGCCGGCAACGGCGAGCGCCGCCTCGACGATGCGCTCGTAGCCGGTGCATCGGCAAATGTTGCCCGTCAGCGCCGCCCGGACGTCGTCCCGGCTCGGCCGCGGCGTGTGTGCGAGGAAGTGGCTGAGCGCCATCACCATGCCGGGAAAGCACATTCCGCACTGGACGGCGTCGCCCTGCTCGAGGCGTGACTGGATGTCGGTGAGGCCGCCGCCAGGCGAGATCCCCTCGATGGTGACGACGTCGCAGCCGCCGACCATGCCGACGGGGGTGAGGCAGGACACGGTCGGCTCGCCGTCCACCAGGACGGTGCAGGCGCCACAGAACCCCTCGCGGCACACCGGCTTCGCACCGGTGAGGTGGAACTCGTCCCGCAACACGTCGATCAGCGGGGTCAGCGGGTCACGAGCAGATCGCCTCGCCTCGCCGTTCACTGTCATGTCGGTCGGCATCATGACCCTCTTGATCAAAGAAGCGCTGCAACGGCGCGCCGAGCCAGGGACGGCAGGACGGCGACGCGGTACCAGCCCGGCGCATCGACGCCCTCGCGTCCGTCGAACTCGCCCGCGAGATCGGTCGCGGTTCGTTCGGCCGACGCGACGTCGAGCGGGGCGCCCGTGAGCGCGGCCTCCAGGGCAGGCCAGTGGCGGGCGAGGGGCTCCACCGATCCGACGGCGACGCGGGCCCGCTCGACGCGGCCGGTGCCGTCGCACGTCACCGCCATGCTCAGGATAGCGACCGGATAGTCCCCCGCCTTGCGCAGCGGCAGGCGGGTGTGAGCGGTGCGGGCCGATGATCGCGGAACCCGGACCCGCGTCAGCAGCCGCCCCGGTTCCAGTGTGTCGCGTGCCACGAGGAACGCCTCCAGCGTCAGGCGCTGCACGCCGTCCCGCGCCGCGATCTCGACC
>CALRZT010000455.1:0-3323 GCA_943372725.1 Pseudoxanthobacter soli DSM 19599 | reverse complement strand
CCGCCGAGGCGGACGGACGGAGAGACGTCTCACCGCCGCCGGTAGAGAACCAGCGTCACCGGCGCCAGCACGAGCGTCAAAAGCACCGGGGCGGCGAGCGCCAGCGCCACCTCGCTGACCGTCGCCGTGCCCGCCATCAGGCCGCGCATGGCCGTCGTCATGAACGACACCGGATTGACGTCGACGAAGGACTGCAGCCAGTCGGGCATCGTCGCCGGGTCGACCATGATGTTCGAGGCGAAGTTGATCGGGAACAGGAACGCGAAGCCGATCGTCATCACCGCCGTCGGCGTCTTCAGCAGCAGCCCGAGGACGAGGAAGATCCAGCCGACCCCGAAGCCGATGACGAGAAGCAGAAGGAAGGCCGCGACGACGCCGACCACCCCCGCCTGCGGCCGGTAGCCGAGCGCGAGGCCAATTCCGAGAATGATGCCGCCGGCGATGAGGTGGCGCAGGATGTCGCCGACCATCAGGCCTGCGAACGGCGAGAGCGGCCAGATCGGCAGGGAGCGGAAGCGGTCGAACAGGCCCTTGCCGAGGTCCGTCGACAGCCCCATGCCCGAATAGACGGCGTTGAAGACCACCGTCTGCACCAGGATGCCGGGGATGAACACCTGCAGATAGTCGCCCGGCGAGCCAGCCAGCGCGCCGCCGAACACGAAGGTGAACAGCAGCGTGAACATGATCGGCGTCATCACGAGGTCGAAAAGCTGCTCCGGCACGTGGCGGAACTTCAGGACCGCCCGCCAGCCGAAGACGAGGGCGTTCGAGAACGCCGACGGCGGCCGCGGCCGCGCGACGGGGCGCAGCAGCGGGGTGCCAGTCTCTGTCATCGGCGCGTCGTTCATCGTCGCATCGCTCATGGCCTGACCTCCTGCGCCGGCGCCGCGTCGCCGCCACCGGTGAGCGCGAAGAACACCTCGTCGAGGCTCGGCGAGGCCATCGAGAAGTCGGAAAGCTCGATGCCCGCCGCGATGAGGGCGGCGAGCGCCTCGTTCGCCGCCTGCGGGCTGCCGGCCATCACCGACAGCCGCGCGCCCTCGGGACTGCGCTGGACCATGGCTCCGAGGCGGGCGGCCAGCAGCTCCGCCGCCGCGTCGAGGCGGGCGGGGTCGGCGAGCGCGACGTGCAGGAAGCCGGAGCCGACGGCGGCCTTCAGCTCGCGGCTGGTGCCCTCGGCGATCTTGCGGCCGTGGTCGATGACGACAATGCGGGCGGCAAGCTGATCGGCCTCGTCCAGGTACTGCGTCGTCAGCAGGATCGTCACGCCGCCGGCGGCGAGTGCCCGGATCAGGCGCCAGACGTCCTGGCGCGCCTTCGGGTCGAGGCCGGTGGTCGGCTCGTCGAGGAAGAGCAGGCCCGGCGTCACCACCAGGGAGGCGGCGATGTCGAGCCGGCGCCGCATGCCGCCGGAATAGTCCTTCACCTGCTTGGACGCTGCGTCGGAGAGGTCGAAGGCGGCGAGCAGCTCGTCGGCCCGTGCCCCGGCGCTCCGGCCGCGGAAACCCCACAGACGGGCGAGCAGGATCAGGTTCTCGCGGCCCGTCAGGTCCTCGTCGAGGGAGGCGAACTGGCCGGTCATGGCGATCTCGCCGCGCACCGCCTGGGCGTCCGCGACGAGGTCGTGGCCCATCACGGTCGCGGTGCCGGCGTCCGGTCGCGACAGCGTCGCCAGCATCCGCATCAGCGTCGTCTTGCCGGCGCCGTTCGGGCCGAGGATGGCGAAGATCATGCCGCGCGGTACGTCGAGGTCGATGCCGTCGACGGCGCGCATCGTCCCGAAGATCTTGACGAGACCGCGAGCGTGCACGGCAAGGGGCACGCTGTCGGCGGCGGCCGGGACAGGCCCGGCGGGGGCTGGCGCGTCCATGACGGCGCTCCGTTCGGCCGGACTGCACAGGCGGAGACGAAGCTCCGCGGCCCGCCGGCGCGGCCGGCGGCCGGGCAGGGAGGCGACGGCATACACCAGCGTGGCGGGAAAGGCGACGGCGCCACCCGTCCCGCTCACAAGGTTCTGAACAGCGGCGACGGTGGTGCGTCGGCCCCGGCTGGAGACATCCACCGGTCGCCGGGGTCGGCGGCGGCGGTCGCTCAGTCCGCCCGCCGCCAGCGCACCACCTCGAAGCGGCAGGTGTGCGATCCCGGCTGGGCGCCGCAGCGCGTCTCGACGCAGCGCACGCCCGGATGCACGAGCCGCGCATAGAGTCGCTCGAAGACGGCAGCGTGCCAGTGGCAGAGCGGCGCCGGGCCGTGCTCGCCGCGGATGAGCGGATTGTGGTCGATCTCGAAGGTCCACGGGTCGACGACGCGGAACGTGCCGGAGCCGGCGAACGTCCAGGCGTGGCGGGCGATCGCCGTCGACAAGGCTCGGGCGGCGAGCGCCGGCGGCAGGAGCTTCAGAACAGTCTGCGCCACGCGCGGGATGCGGTGGGCGAGGATGTAGTCGCCGGTGGCGAAGCCCGCCTCGCGGGCGAGGTCCGGGGCGCGGGCGGGAAACTCCGCCCGGAGCCGCCGGTGCAGGCGGGCGGCGTCGCCCTCGGGGATCATGTGCTCGCCGTCCGGAAGGCCCGTGAGGCCGGCGTCGGCGAGGAGATGGGCCGCGCGCTCCGGCCCCTCGTGGCGCTCGAGGACGGCGACGAGCTGGAGGATGGCGTTGGGGCCGATCAGCCCCGTGTGAGCCCCGGCGGGCCGCCCGCCGTGGCGACCGCTGTGCCCGGCGGCGCCATCTCAGCCCGCCTCCATCTGCTCGGTGCCGCCGCCGCAGACGCGGGCCGCGCCGCGCTCCTTCATCTGCGCCCGGACCGCCTCGCGCCGCTCGGCCGCCCGGGCCGCCCGGTCGGCCGAGGCCTCCCAGTCGTCCAGCTGCGCCTCGGCGATCTGGCGGGTCTCGTCGAAGTGGAAGTCCACCGTCGCCTTCGTCTGCGGCCCCCAGTAGCCCGCCTTGCCGAGGTCGTAGAAGGTGCGCTGGAAGCCCGCCTTCAGGAACGCGTACAGGCAGCCGAGCAGGTAGCGCCGGCGGAAGCCGGTACCCCGCCACGGATAGTGGAACAGCGCCTTCTTCATGTAGAAGCGGCGGTAGTTGTTCATGACGCCGTCGAGCAGCTCGCCGCGCTCCATCGCCGCCGGCTTCATGATCGGCGTGACGAAGTTGTACTTTGAGAAATCGAAGACCTCGACCTTGTCCTTGAGGTCCTGGAACAGCGGGGTGAACGGCCAGGGTGTGTACATCGACCAGTTGGCGAGGTCGGGCTGCCAGTCCCAGGCCATCTTGTAGGTCTCTTCCAGCGTCTCGGCCGTCTCGTTGTCGAGGCCGACGATGAACT
>CALRZT010000454.1:0-3351 GCA_943372725.1 Pseudoxanthobacter soli DSM 19599 | reverse complement strand
GCCGTCCTACCCGGTCTTCCTCGTCGGACGCTCCATCCAGGGCTTCGTCGAGGGCGTCGTGCTGGCGCTCTGCTACGTGCTGATCGCCGACGTCTTTCCGCCGCGCGCGCAGCCGCAGGTGTTCTCCTTCCTCGCCGCCGTCTGGGCGGTGGCGACGCTTGCCGGCCCGGCGATGGCCGGCGTCCTGATCGAGTTCGCCTCCTGGCGGATCGCCGTCTGGGTGACGGTGGTGCCGGCGGCGGCCCTGCTCGTGCTGGCCGCCCGCGCTCTGCCGGGGCGGGTGGGACCGCCCTCGGGCCCGTGGCGGCCGCCGCTGCTGCGCCTGTCGCTGCTGTGGCTCGGCGCAATGGCGATCTGCGTCGCCGCGGCGCTGGAGACGGTGCTGACGGCGAGCCTGCTCGCCGCCGCCTCGATCGCCCTCTTTCTTCTCGGCCTGATGCTCGACAAGCGCGCAGCGCGGCGGCTCTTCCCCGCCCGCCTGCTGCACGTCGCCGACGCGGCGCCGGCCGGTCTGTGGGTGATCGGCCTGATGATGTTCGCCGAGACGGCGATCCCGGTGTTCGCCGCCTTCACGGTGCAGATCGGCTTCGGCACCGGCGCGCTGGTCGCCGGCCAGGTCGCCTCGATCCCGGCACTCGCCTGGTCGGCCGCCGCCTTCGCCGTCGCCCGACTGACGGGCCGCGCCTCTGATCTCTGCATCCTCGGCGGACCGGTGCTGCTGATCGCCGGGCTGGCGCTGACCGCGGTCGGCGTCGCCGGCCTCTCGATGACGCCCTTCGTGATCGGACTGATCGCCGCCGGCGCCGGCTTCGGCGTCAGTCACGGCTTCCTCAGCCAGCGCCTCATGGCCGCCGCCGCGCCGGGCGAGACGGCCGTCACCTCCGGCGCGATCCCGGCACTCGAGGGCGTCGGCTCCGCCTTCGGCGCCGCCGCCGCCGGCCTCGCCGCGGCCGCCGCCGGCTTCGACGGCACCGCCGCCGGCGTGCCGGCGCTCGCCTGGGTGTTCGTCTGCGGCGCGATCGTCAGCCTTTTGACGCTCGCCCTGTCGGTGCGCTTCGTCGCCGCGACCCGCCCGCCGGCGTGAGGCGGCTCGGCCGCCCTAGCCCCGCCCGTCCACCAACCCGCTCGCCGTCAGCGCGAGCCCCGTCAGCCGCCGATCGAGATGGCGCGCGCGCCAGGCGAGCAGCGCCTCGGCCTCGCCGAGCCGCACCGCCGCCATCGCCGGGTCGCCGGCCCGGTCGACCGTCTCCGCCGGGTCGTCGGCGAGGTCGAACAGCAGTGTCGGCAGGCCGGCGAAGTGGACGTACTTGAAGCGCTCGCCGCGCTGCACTGTCAGCGAGCAGGCGTCGAGCGGCAGCCCGAGCATCGCCTGGGCCCGGCCGCTCGCCACCTCGCGGAAGTCGTACTCCCACCGCACCGCCGTCCGCCATCCGGCCGGCGCGCTGCCGCCATCGCCCTCGAGAAACGGCTCGAGCGACGCCCCGTCGAGGTGCCCCGGCACCGGCAGGCCGGCGAGGCCGAGCAGTGTCGGCACCACGTCCACCGCCTCCGTGAAGGCGGCCACCCGGCGCCCATGAGCAGCAGGTGTGCGGGGATCGGCGACGATGAGCGGCACGTGGTAGGCGGCGTCGAAGAAGCCGTACTTGCCCACCGTCCAGTGGTCACCCATCAGTTCGCCGTGGTCGGACGTGAAGACGACGACGGTGTTGTCCGCCATGCCGGCCTCGGCGAGGAGGCCCAGCATCCGCCCGATCTCGGCGTCCACCTCGGCGATCATGCCGAAATAGACCGCCCGCAGCACCCGGAAGTCCGCGTCCGTCCAGTCGGCGACGCGGCCGTCGCCGGCGCCGATGACGTAGTGGTGGCCCGCCCGCGTGATGTCGGCCCAGTAGACGACGAGCGGATGCAGCGCGCGCTCGTCCGCGGCGGTGGCGCGTCGCCGGAAGTCCGGCCCGCCGGCGGGATCGAACATCGTGTTGTAGGGCGCCGGCACGATGTAGGGCGGGTGCGGGCGCAGGAACGAGACGTGGGCGAACCACGGCCGCCCGGCGCGCTGCTCGGACAGCCAGTCGGCGAAGCTGTCGACGACGAAGGCCGTCTCCGTCTCGCCGGCGCCATAGACCGGCGGCGCGTTCGACGGCCGCGGCCCCGCCCCGCCCACCGGCCGGTAGATCTCCCACGGGTCGGCGGGGATCGGGTAGCCGCGCCGCTTCAGCCAGGCGAGCCACGGGCCGTTGTGCTCGGGCAGGCGCAGCCGCGCCGTGAAGCCCGGCAACACGCCCTCATAGGTCCTGAGCCACGGGTCGTCGCCCTCGGTCGTGCGCGGGTCGATCGACTGGTCGGTGTAGCCGAACAGTGTCGGATCGTAGCCGCCGCGCCGGGCCATGCGGGCGATGGTGTCGTGGCGGTCGTCGAGCGGCGTGCCGTTGCGCACCACCCGGTTGGTCGACTGGTAGAGCCCCGTATAGAGGCACGCGCGGGCGGGCGAGCATGGCGCCGCGTTGGCGTAGTGGCGGGCGAACGTCACCCCGCGGGCCGCCAGCGCGTCGAGATGCGGCGTCGCCACCGGCATGGCGCCGAGGGCCCCGAGACAGTCCCCCCGCCACTGGTCGGCGGTGACGAAGAGGATGTTCGGACGCGGCATCGGCGGCTCCCCGGGCCGGCGGCACCGCCCGGCGCCACCGTTCCGCTTCCCATGCCGGCACCGGCCCGCCGGCGCAAGCGTGTGGTGGCGGCCGCGACGACGGCACCTGTCACACGGCCGTCATGGCCGCCCTCTAGCGGATGCCGGGTGTGGCGGTGCGGCAGCGGCAGAATGGCAGGGCCGAAGCGAACACCCCTCCCAAAGCCGCACGTCGTCGTGATTGCCAGCCGTCGCCCCCTGCTCCTAAAGTGACGGACGGGTGACGAAATTATGACAGAGGGGCGCACTCCTCCGAGCCGCCTGCAATCCGATCGCCGACCCGCAAGATCAATCGCGTGACCGCGCCGGAACGGCATGGCCGAACCGTCGCCCAGGCTGAGGAAAAAGACACATGAAGGCCGCTTGGAAGACCACCACCGCGCTCACCGCCGTCGTCGGCCTGCTCGCCTCGTCGGGCGCCGCCTTCGCGCAGTCGGCCGAACTCGTCGCCGCGGCGAAGGCCGAGGGCATGCTGACGACGATCGCCCTGCCGCACGACTGGTGCGGCTACGGCGAGCTGATCGCCGGCTTCAAGGCGAAGTACGGCCTCGAGGTGAACGAGCTGAACCCCGACGCCGGCTCGGCCGACGAGATCGAGGCGATCAAGGCCAACAAGGGCAACACCGGCCCGCAGGCCCCCGACGTCATCGACGTCGGCCTGTCGTTCG
>CALRZT010000453.1:0-3363 GCA_943372725.1 Pseudoxanthobacter soli DSM 19599 | reverse complement strand
CAGGCGATCGAGCTCGTCGAAAACACGGCGCCGCCCGCCGCCGTCTCGTAGAAGACCATGTCGGCGCGGACGAAGGGATGCTCGCCGCCGCACATGCCCGGCGCGTTGATGAAGATCTCCTCGCAGACCACCATGTAGACCTGCGAATGGTTTTCCGAAGACGCCACCACCAATGCGTTCGGCGGCGTGCCGAGCAGCCGGTCGGCGCGGTCGAGCTCGAGGCCGGCGGCGCCGCCGCCGATCAGGCCGAAGTCGCCGATGATCTCCTCCTCGACGCCCTCGAAGATGAACTTCGCCCGGGGATTCTCGGCGTCGGGCGTCTTGCGGTAGTAGGACGAGATGTCGAAGCCCTGGGCGGTGAAGCCGGTGCCCGCCATCATCTGCGGCGGCCGGCCGGAGCGCCGCCACAGCCCGCCGAATTCTCCGGTGAAGCTGTGGTAGTACTCGCCGGGCTCGGCCGCCCAGGCGCGAATGCCCCCCTCGGCCCGCCGCACCTCCATGATGCCCGGCAGCGTCGGATGGAAGGCGACGCGCCAGTACCAGGCGTTCGCCCCCATGTAGATCAGCCGGCCGCCGTGCCGCTTGAACGCGTCGAGCGCATCCCACATCTCCTTCGACCAATATTCGTGGTGGGTCGAGGTCATGAAGACACGGTAGGGCGCCAGCGCCGCATAGCCTTCGGCATGGACGTCCTCGTCGGTGATGCAGTCGTAGTCGAAGCCGCTCTCTTCCAGCCAGTCGGTGATGTGGGTGTCGGCGTTCATCTGCCAGAGCGAGGAGCCCTTGCCGCCGAGCCAGGACTGGTATTTCGGCCGCATCGTCAGCACGGGCCTGAGGCGCGAGGTGTAGCAGACGCCGCTGCCGTCGGAGTGGCTGTCATAGCAGGAGGCGCCGAACTCGCGGTGCTCGTGCAGGAAGACGTCGGTCTGCTGCAGCACCGCCACCTGGTCGGTGAGGTGCTCGGCGAGCGGCGCGTCCGTCATCATGTGCTCGTTGGCATAGGCCATGTAGCTCGCCGTCGGGATGACGAAGACGAGGTCCGACGTCTTCGTGCCGCGGGCAGGCCGGACGACGAAGGGGATGAAGTCCTCGTCGTGGGCGGTGGCGATATGGGCGGCATAGAGGCCGCTGCGCAGGCCGTCCGGTACCGTGAAGGTGAAGTCGGTCTCCCAGGCGCAGTCGTAGAGATCGTCGTCGTGGAAGTGGATGGCGCCGTACTGCTCCGGCGCATTGCGCCAGTTCATCTCCTCGCCAGTCCAGTTGTGGCCCTTCATGGCGCGCACCGGCATGTTGACGGTCTTGCCGTGCAGGAGGTTCGTCGAGGCGTCGGCGATGACGTCGCTGGTGATGCCGGCGGAAAAGTCCCAGGCGGCGACGATGCTGGTCAGGAGATCCGGCGGCAGCACGTCGCCGCGCAGGCGCTCCATCTCGAGGCGGGAGAGCGCGCGATTGGCGAGGCGCGGACGGTCGATCTTGCCGTTGAGGTGATCCTTGCCGACGACGCGGCCGTTGCCGGTGCCGGCTGGGCGCGCCGCCATCATCACGAAGGCGCCGGCGAGCGTGGGCTTAGCCGTGACGGCCTTCGTCACGGTGGTGGCGCCGGCGGTCAGCGCATAGGGGACGAGCGGCTCCTGATACAGGCGCACCTCGCCCGTCGCGTGGTCGTAGGCGGCAGCGACGAAGTACCATTCGCGCGCCACCATCGGCTTGCCGGTGGAGACGGTCTCGGTGGTGCCGCCCTCCCCCGCCACTTCCAGGCAGAGCGCGCCGCCGGCGTCGATGCCGAGCACCAGTCCACCGGCGTCGCTGCCGAGCGACAGGATCACCTGGGGGCCCTTGTCCGGCGTCGTCGGCCAGACCATCGCCTGCAGCGTCAGGCTGCCGAGGGCGTCGAAGTGGGGCGTGTTCTCGATGATCGCGTGGGAGCCGACGTAGATGTGCTGGAAGCGCGCCTTGTGGTCGCCGGCGAACGACGCCTCGACCTCGCGCTCCTTGTAGCCCGGCCCGTCCGGGCTGGTGTCGCCGTGGATGATCTTGACGAGGCGGGCACGATAGGTCGGCTGGCCGACGCAGCTCACCATGAAGGTGACCTGCTCCCCCGGGCATGCGCTGATCTTGTCGCTATAGCCCATGATCGACTTCATGATCGTCACTCCCGTTCCCGGCTCGACACTGATCGCTCGCTTTCTGCCTGGAGCCGGCCGCTATTCTTCGAGGTCCTCGCCAGTATGGAGCTTCCACCGCTGCCGGAAGACGTACCATTCGGCTTCCTCGATATTGTGGAAGACCTGGTTGGTCATGCGGATCGGCTCGCCGCGCTTGCCGGTCATCTGGCCGAGCACCCATTCCTTGTGGGGAATCCGCGTGATCAGCACGTACTTGCCTTCCATCGGCGCCCCGCGGAAGAGATTGAGGACGCGCTGGAGCTGCGGGCTGTGGCGCCCGATCGGGTTGCGTCGGAATTCTTCGACGACCTTGCGGTCATCCGGCTGGATCTTGTACATGGCGCTCCCTCGCACGGGCGGCGATGCAAACGGGTGCGGAGGAGGGCGATGATAGGTTCGCGCCCTGGGGAGGGAACCGCTCAGACTGGACGATTTCTTTGCTGAGACTGGACTGCCAGATCCGGGCAATTGGACGCTGGCACCGGGTCGTCGCAGCCGCCGGTGCGTGGCACCCGTGAGACAGGGTCGGTTATCGTCCGATCAGGTCGGCCGGCGGCGTACGGCGCTCGGCGACAGACCGTATTTCTCTCGGAAGACGCGCGAGAAATGCGACAGGTTGCGGAAGCCAGCAGCATAGGCCGCATCAGCCACCGTCATGCCGCTGCGACCGGGGACTGCGAGGTACTCGTATGCCGTCTGCAGCCTCTGCGCGAGAATGTACTCGCCAACTGTGAGATCACCGTTGCGGAAGAGCTTGTAGATGTAGCTGACGGAGACGCCGTTCGCTTCCGCGATCGAGGCCGGCGAGAGGTTCATGTCGTGGATGTTGCTGCGGATGTATTCCAGGATGCGGCCGCGCACCCGATAGGCGGCGAGCTTGGCGCCATCCCAGTTCGCCTCGGAATCGAGGGTGAGCACGATGGTGTCGACGAGGTTCTGCGCCACCGCCCGCTCATTCGGCAGCGGCCCCGCCTTGCGCGCCATCGCGACGCTGCGCAAGTGGTTGCGGGCGATGCTCGCCATCGCCGGATTGTTAGGCATCCGGCAGGCGCAATAGTCCTCGATGTTCGGGATCCGCCGACGCAGGTATTCGCCGGGGATCTTCACGGTCCAGTTCTCGAAGTTGTCCGGGCACGACAGTTCATAGAATTCCGACGTGCTGACGAGGGCGTAGCCGCCGGGCTTGACGAAGCCCGAA
>CALRZT010000452.1:0-3379 GCA_943372725.1 Pseudoxanthobacter soli DSM 19599 | reverse complement strand
GCACGGCGATCTCGATCTTCTCGACAAGCAGCAGCACGTAGCGTTCGACGAAGTCGGCGCTCGGGTGGAAGGTCAAGAGCCCGAACGCCCGGCGCAACCCCTGGCCGCCGCCGTGCACCTCACGCAGGATCTGGAAGAACGGGCCGTCGAGGCGGGCGAGCACCTCGCCGGCGGCGACGTCCTCGTGCTCGCCGCCGCCGTGGGCGGCGTCGGCGACGACGTCGAGGAGCGCGTCGCGGAAGGCGCGGTGGCGCTCGTTGCGCAGCGGCAGATGGGCGATGCGCTCGTAGTGGGCGGCGACGAGGCCTGGGTGCTCGACGAGCAGGCCGAGCACCAGCCGGTCGACGGCGCCCGGCTCCTTCGGAGGCGTCGTCAGCGGACCGTTGAGGGCCGCTCCGGGCGGCTCCGCCGGGCGCCCGCGCTCTCCCCGCTGCTGCTGGCCGCGCGCGGCCGCCCGCTCGCCCTGGCTGCGCCACAGACGCTCGGACAGGCGCAGCTTCAGGGCGGCGCGGTATTCGCGCGAGACGCGGGCGTCGCGGATGGTGCCGACGAGCTCGTCGAGCCGCTTTTCGAGCGCCGCCCGCCGCTCCGGCGTGTCGAGGCGGGCGCCGGCGAGCTCGCGCTCCATCATCACATCGAAGAGGGGTGCGGCCGCCTTCACCTCGGCGAGGAAGCGCGCTGCGCCGCCATCGGCAATGAGGTCGTCCGGGTCCTTGCCCTCGGGCAGGAAGGCGAAGTTGAACGAGCGCCCCGCCTCCACCAGCGGCAGGATACGGTCGATGGCACGGTGGGCGGCACTGATGCCGGCCTTGTCGCCGTCGAAGCAGATCACCGGCTCCGGCGCGAGACGCCACAGCGCCCGGATCTGTTCCTCGGTAAACGCCGTGCCGAGCGTCGCCACGACGCCGCGGATGCCGGCCTGCGACACCGCGATCGCGTCGAGATAGCCCTCGACGACCACGACCGAGCCGCTCGTGTGGGCGGCCTCGCGGGCGCGGTGGGCGTTGAAGAGCAGGGCCCGCTTGGAAAACAGCGGCGTCTCCGGCGAGTTGAGGTACTTCGGCTCCTGGCCCGGGGCCAGCGCCCGGCCGCCGAACGCCACCACCCGGCCGCGGGAATCGTGGATCGGGATCATCAGCCGGTTGCGGAAGCGGTCGTAGACGGCGCGGCCGTCCTCGGGCCGGCCGGCGAGACCCGCCTCGACGATCGTCGCCTCGTCGACGCCCGACGCCAGCAGATGGCGGGTGAGCGCGTCGCGGTCGCCGGGGGCGTAGCCGATGCGGAAGGCGTGCAGGGTCTCCGGCGACAGCGCGCGCCGCTCGGCATACTCGCGCGCCTCCCGGCCGGCACCGGAGCGGAAGCGCTGCTCGAAATAGAGGGCTGCGAGCTCGACGGCTTCGGCGAGGCCCTTGCGGCGCTGGTCGCGGCGCTCGCTCTCGGCATCGCGCGCCGGCAGCGGCACGCCGGCGTCGGCGGCAAGCCGCTCCACCGTCTCGGGGAACGACAGCCCCTCCGTCTCCATGACGAAGCGGATGTGGTCGCCCGAGGCCCCGCAACCGAAGCAGTGGTAGAAGCCCTTGCGGTCGTCGACGTGGAAGGACGGCGACTTCTCCTGGTGGAACGGGCAGCACGCCCACAGGTCGCCGCGCAACGGCTGCGACTTGCGCTTGTCCCACGTCACCCGCCGGCCGACCACCTCGGAGAGGGGCAGGCGGGTACGGATCTCGTCGAGGAGGTGGTCGGGAAAGCGCATCGCTCCTCCCTATCACAGGCGGGCGGGCAGACCGGGACGCATCGGGCAACGATGCACAGACGCGGCGCGGATTTCCACCGTCGTGCGCCCCACCGCGGACGAGAACCGGACACATCGCTTCGGGGCGAGACGAAGCGCCCGCCGATCGGTGCCGGGGTCGCGTCGGTCGCGACCCTGCCAGCCTACCGCAACAGGTCCTTCACGACGCTGCTGGCCTGGCCGAAGTCCATGCGGTCGGGGTAGCGCTCGCGCAGCCGCGCCATCGTCCGGCCGACGTCGCGCAGGCCGTGGGCGCCGAGTTCGTCGACGACCTGCTTGCAGGCCGAGCGGATGGCGCCCTCGTCGAGCTGCGGTGGCAGGAACTCGCGGATCACCTCGATCTCGCGGCGCTCCTCCTCGGCGAGGTCGAGCCGGCCGCCCGCCTCGTACTCGCGGACCGATTCCTCGCGCTGCCGGATCATGGTCAGAAGCAGTGCCCGGACTTCGGCGTCGCCGATGCCGTCGCAGCCGCGCCCGCGGCTGGCGCCGTCGCGGTCGCGGACGGCGGTGGCGATGAGGCGCAGCGTACAGGCCCGGCGCCTGTCGTCCGCATCGGCGGCGGCCTTGAGGGCGGCCGCGATCCGATCCCGCATGGAGGTCTCCACCCCTCGTCCCGAAACGCCAGAGTAGCGCGCGGTCGAAGGGCTGGCAAACCCGGAGATGTCACTCATCTCTTTGAAAATCCAACAACTTCAGGATCGCCTGAATTTTGTGCCGGTCCCGGCGGGCGCCGCGTCACCTGCCATGATGTGGACATGATTGCAAGTCGCCCTCCGACGGCGGCACCGGCGCGGGACCCTGCTCCGCGCCGCGCTGCATTGCATCCGCGGCCGCTTTGCCCTATCGCCCTGTCCAGTCGGCCGGCCGTGCGCCCGCTACGCGCCGTCGCGCCTCGTAGATAATCCTCGGGACGTGCCATGCAAGACAATGCCCCCGCGACCCCGGGCTGGCAGGAAGCGCCGACGACCGGCGTTCTCGTGCTGGCCGACGGCACGGTGATCGAAGGCGCCGGCTTCGGCGCCACCGGCAGCGCCGTCGCCGAGGTCTGCTTCAACACCGCGATGACCGGCTACCAGGAGGTCCTCACCGATCCCTCCTACGCCGGCCAGATCGTCACCTTCACCTTCCCCCACATCGGCAATGTCGGCACCAACGACGAGGACGTCGAGACCGTCGGCATGGCCGACGTCGTCGGCGTGCGCGGCTGTGTCGTGCGCGCCCCCGTCACCGAACCCTCGAACTACCGCGCCATGCGCCGCCTCGACCGCTGGCTCGCCGCCCGCGGCATCATCGGCCTGTCCGGCGTCGACACGCGCGCGCTGACGAACCTCATTCGCGAGAAGGGCATGCCGAACGGCGTCATCGCCCACGCGCCAGACGGGGTGTTCGACCTCGCCCACCTCCGGGACAAGGCCGCCGCCTGGCCGGGCCTCGTCGGGCTTGACCTCGCCAAAGACGTCAGCGCCCGCCAGACCTACACCTGGGACGAGACGACCTGGGCGTGGGACAAGGGCTTCGGCCGCCAGGAGGCGCCGCGCCACCACGTCGTCGCCGTCGACTACGGCATCAAGCGCAACATCCTGCGCC
>CALRZT010000451.1:0-3383 GCA_943372725.1 Pseudoxanthobacter soli DSM 19599 | reverse complement strand
GTCGACCGCCTCGCGCGTGCAGCCGGACGTGTCGTCCTTGGGGTAGAAGTAGACCACGACCGGACTACCTCTATGATCGGTCAAACGGAATGTGCCGCCGTCGTCGGTCGGCAACGAGAAATCGGGAGCGGCCGTGCCTTCCACGATGGCGGTCATGCGGGGGTCCTTGGGTTCGCAGGGGGTGGTTGAACCACTCCGGCTGGCGATACGCAAGGCGACGAGCGACGGATTTCCGCGGGCGCGATGAGGTCTAAGCGACCCCAGGACGAGACGCGCAGCGCGGCGGCCGAGCACCCAGTCCCCGCAGCGCCGATCCCCGGCCGCAGGCGCCGCCGCCATGGGCGTCGAATCGCCTGGTCGTGTGCGATCATCGCTGGCCTCGTTATCGTCGCCGTCGCCGGGGTCGCCGTGCGCCTGATGATGGCGCCGATCGGCATCGCGATGGCGGCGCGGGAAGCGCAGACGATCCTCCAGACCCTCGTCGGGGCGGAAGGCACGGCCAGCGTCGGGACGGCGTCGCTGTCCTGGCGCGATACCATGGGGATCGTGCTGGAACTCGACGGGATCCGCCTGCAGGGCCCGACGGGGACCGCGGAGGTTCCCTCGATCATCATCGACATCGATGCCGACGCGCTCGTCATCAGCCGCAGCGTGCGCGTCCACGCCCTCATCATCGAGCGGCCCTCCGTCGAGCTGGCGCCGCTGCGGCCGGGAGAGTTCGGGCAGCCCGAGCCGATCGAGCTGCTCGAGAACATCGACGAGCGCCTCGGGCGCATCGCGCTCGTCGCCGCGCAGAACGGTGTCGAACTGATCGAGGTCCGGGACGGGCGGGTCCGCCTCGACCGTCCGGACCCGTTGCCGCCCCTCGAGCTCGTCGACGTGTCGTTCCGCGCCGAGGCGACCGCTGGCGGGATGGTGGAGGTCAAGGCCGAGGCGGAGGTCGGCACCGGCCGGTGGACGGGGGCGATCTCGCGCACCGTCACGCCGGGGGGCACCAGCTTCGCGGCGTCGATGGACGGCATCGGGATGGCCGAGGTGCTCGGCACGAAGCTCGTCTCCGACGACCTCCTCGTCGGTGCGAGCATCGGCGCGCAGTTCGGCGGCAACGGGCGCGCGACGGGCGCGTCGCTGACCGTCGACGTCGGTCCCGGTCAGATCGCCGTCCGCAACGCACCTTCGGTCGAACTGGCGCGGGCGCAGGCCAACATCGTCTGGCGGCCCGAATCGAACGACTTCGCCCTGAACCCGTCGCCCCTCGAGTTCGACGGCTGGCAGCTCCTCATCGCCGGAACGCTGACGGCGGCCTCGGCGACCGATCCGCTGTGGCGCTTCCAGCTGACGCTGCCGCGCGCCATCCTCGCGCCCCCCGACGTGCCCGGGGCGCCGGTCGAGATAGAATCGGCGCTGGTGGACGGCAACTTCGATCCGCGCAGCATCGTCATCACCCTCGATCGGGTCGAGGTGAAGGCGCCGAACGGCAGCGGCGCCGGCTCGGCGCGCATCGTGCTGGGGCCGGGGGGGCCGAAGGTCCGGCTCCTCGCGAACGTCACGTCGCCCACTGATTTCGGCACCTTCATCCGCGTCTGGCCGCGGCCGATCGTGCCGCCGGCGCGGACGTGGATGATTCAGAACGTGCTGGGCGGGCGCCTCGTCAGCGGCACCATCGACGTCGACCTCGGTCCGCTCGACCTCGATCCGGACCCGATGACGAGTGAGCCGGGCCAGCCGCCGGCGGACATCCGCTTCGGCTTCGAGGACGGGTCGCTGCGCATGGTCGGCTCGTTGCCGCCGCTGACGGCCGCGGCCGGTCAGGGCCACATCTTCGGACCGACGCTGGCCGTCGACGTCACCCGCGGTACGCTCGCCGCCGCGGTCGGGGGCGATGCGACGGTGGCACCCGCGAAGGTCACCGTCGACGAGCTGCGCATCCAGCCTCTGGTCACCACCACCACCGCCACGATCACCGGCTCCGCCGCGGCGTTGGCGGCCCTTGCGAACTCGGATCCGATGCGGGCGATGTCGGCCCTGAAGATCGATCCGGCGGCGCTGTCCGGCGAGGCGCGGGCGGAGCTCTCGGTGCACGGGGCGATGGATGCCCGGCTCGACATGAGCCGGCTGAACTGGACGCTGAACGCGACGCTGCGCGACGTCGCCTCCTCGGCGCCCATCGACGGCCATCGCATCGCCGACGCCGACCTGACGATCGTCGCCGACAAGGCGACCATGACCGCCAAGGGGACGGCGGTGATCGATGGAATCGAGGCGAACATCGATGTCGTGCAGCCCTCGGGTGGCGGTGCGGCGCAGCGCGGCGTGACGTTCACGCTGTCGGAAAAGGAACTGAAGGCGCAGGCGCCGGACCTCGCCGGCATCCTGCAGGGATCGATCTCCGTCGAGATCGCCGATGCCGGTCCCGAGGGGCAGTCGATCGCGATCGATCTCACCAAGGCGAGCCTGACGATACCCGGGATCGGATGGACGAAGGGGTCGGGCGTCGCGGCCGAGGCCCGCTTTCGGCTGATCGGTCGCGAGGGCGCCAAGGACATCCGCGACCTCGTCTTCCAGTCGGAAGGCGTGCGCGTCGCCGGTTCGCTGGCGCTGGATGCGAAGGGGGCCCTGACGACGGCCTCCTTCGGCACCTTCTCCCTTCGCCCCGGCGACAGCGCCGCGGTGGACCTCAAGCGCGAGCGGGGCGGGGGCTATGCGATCACCGTCCGCGGGGCGCGTTTCGATGGCCGCGGCCTGATCAAGCAGATGGCCTCCGGCGGCAAGGAGGGCAAGGATCAGCTGAACGTGGCGATCGACGTCGACGCTCAGCTCGAGCGGCTGATCGGCTACAACGGCGTCAGCATCGATGGGCTTCGCGCCAAGGCGCGTGTGCAGGGCAGCGGTCCACGCTCCGTGACGGTATCCGGGCGCATCGGCGGCGCCGACATGCAGATCGCCCTCAAGCCGGACGGCGACGTCCGCACCCTGTCGGTCACCGCCGGTGACGCCGGCGGTCTGCTGCGGTTCCTGGATTTCTACGGGAAGATGAGGGGCGGGCGCGGAACGGTCGAAGCGCGCCTCGCCCAGGGCGGCTCGAAGGGGCGCGCCTCGATCCGCGAGTTCCAGATCGTCGAGGATCCGAAGCTCGCCCGCCTCATCGAGACGGCCGCCCAGAACCAGGGGGGTCGCAGCGGGCGCTCGGGGGCCTCCCAGGCCCAGATCCCGGCCTCGGCGACGAGCTTCGACCGGCTGACCCTGGATTTCCGTCTGAACGACGGCGTTCTGAACATCGAGGATGCCGTGCTACGCGGACCCGGGTCCGGCGGCACTGCCACGGGCACCGTCCGGCTCGACACCGGCCGCATCTCGATCACCGGGACCTACATCCCGATCTT
>CALRZT010000450.1:0-3430 GCA_943372725.1 Pseudoxanthobacter soli DSM 19599 | reverse complement strand
AGGATCACGGTTCGCGTCGAAGGAGGCCTCCATGTCCCATCCCGCCCTCGTTCCGGGCTCTGTGGCCGTCGTCACGGGCGGCGCAGCCGGCATCGGGCTCGCGAGCGCCGTCCGCTTCGCCCGCCTGGGTCTGAAGGTCTGCATTGCAGACCTCGGCGCCGCGCGGCTCGCGGAGGCTTCCACTGTGCTTGCGGACGCCGCCGGCGACGCCGCGGCGGTGATGACGATGGAGGTGGACGTCTCCGACCGCGCCGCGCTCGAGGCGCTCGAGGCGGCGGTCGCCGACCGCTTCGGCGGCACCGACGTGCTGATGAACAACGCCGGCATCCAGCCGGGCAGCGACATCCTTGGGCCGCTCGGGAACTGGGAGCGGGTGCTGGCGGTGAACCTCTGGGGCGTCGTCCACGGGTCCCAGGTGTTCGTGCCCGGCATGATCGCCCGCGGCCGGCCGGGCCTCGTCATCAACACCGGCTCCAAGCAGGGCATCACCACGCCGCCGGGCGACCCGGCCTACAACGTCGCCAAGGCCGGCGTGAAGGCCTTCACCGAGGCCCTGCAGCACAGCTTGCGCAACACCGAGGGCGCGCGGCTGTCGGCCCACCTCCTCATCCCCGGCTTCGTCTGGACGGGGCTGACGGCCGGCGGCCGCACCGAGAAGCCGGCGGGCGCCTGGACGGCCGACGAGACAGCGGATTTCATGCTGGAGCGTCTTTCCGCCGGCGACTTCTACATCCTCTGCCCGGACAACGACGTGCCACGGTCGCTCGACGAGCGCCGCATCCTCTGGGCCGCCGGCGACATCGTCGAAAACCGCCCGCCTTTGTCGCGCTGGCACCCGGACTATTCGGACGCGTTCAAGGCGTTCGCGGCGAAAACGGATCGCTAGCCCCCGGGAGATATTCCATGCCCCCAACCATCCGCCCCCTCGCCGCTACCGATCGCTCGGGCTGGGACCCGCTGTGGGCGGGCTATCTCGTGTTCTACGAGGAGGACCTGCCCGCGCACATCACCGAGGAGACGTGGCGGCGGCTCACCGATCCGGCGGTCGATCCGCACGGTCTGGTGGCGGTCGACGCGGACGGGCGGCTCGTCGGTTTCGCCCACTACCTGTTCCACCGTTCCACCTGGGCGATCGGGCCCTACTGCTATCTGGAGGACCTGTTCGTCGCGCCGGACGTGCGCGGCGGCGGGGTCGGCAAGGCGCTGATCGAGGCGACCTATGCGGCCGCCGACGCGGCCGGCGCCGAGGCGACCTACTGGATGACGCAGCACTTCAACGAGAAGGGCCGCCGCCTCTACGACCACGTCGGCAAGCTGACGCCGTTCATCAAGTACCAGCGGCCGTAGAGGCATTGCTTCAGCCCGCGGCGACTGACGCCCCGCTGAACAGCGGGGACGCTGCGGAGGGCCGCGTTGCGAATCATCACCGCCGCCGCCACCCTGCCCGCCCATGAACGCGCTGCCGCTGTTTCCCGACCTCGTGCCGGACGTGCCCGATCCCGCCCTCGACCGGGCGGCGCGGAAGGCGTTCGGCGGGCCGGTCTGCGGCGTCGACGAGGCCGGGCGCGGGCCATGGGCGGGGCCGGTGGTGGTGGCCGCCGTGGTCTTCCACGGCAAGCGGCCGCCGGAGGGGCTGGGCGATTCCAAGGTTCTGACGGCGGAGGCGCGCGAGCGGCTGTTTTCGGCGATCCTGGACGTGGCGGACGTCTCGGTGGTGCTCGCCTCGCCCGGCCGCATCGACGCCATGAACATCCGTGGCGCGACCCTGTGGGCGATGGCGCGCGCCGTCGCGGGCTTGTCCGACCGGCCGGCAGGCGCGCTGGTCGACGGGCGCGACGTGCCGCCGGGGCTTGTGTGCGAGGGCCGCGCCCTCGTGCGCGGCGACGCCCGCTCGCCCTCGATCGCCGCCGCCTCGATCGTCGCCAAGGTGACGCGAGACCGGCTGATGACGGCGCTCGCCGGCTCCGCGCCCGGCTACGGCTTCGAGCGCCACAAGGGCTACGGCACGCCCGAGCACGCCGCCGCCCTCGCCCACCTCGGCGTCTCGATCCACCACCGCCGCTCCTTCGAGCCGGTGCGGGCGCGCCTCGCGCTCGGCTGACGGCTGGGGCCCGTGGCGTGGCCGCCGGCGCGCCCCGGAGCGAGCCCGCGAGCGCGACCGGAACCGGAACCGGACCGGGAGAGAACCCTGGGCCGGGACGCACGAAAACGGGCCGCGGGTGGCCCCCCGGCCCGTTCACTCTTCGCCGACGGGGCTCCTCGTTCCCCGGCGGCTCCGAACGCGTCTCGCCTCGCGCCACCCTAGCGTCGCCCGGCGAGTGTGGTGGTCACGCCTCCGTCATATCGCAGACCGGTCGCCCGGCGGCTGCGGGTCAGAGGGAGCGGCACTGGTCTTCCTTGTTGCCCTGCACGGTGTTGCCGCCGCCGACCGGCGCCGGCGCGTTCTCCTTGCACTGCAGGTTGCCGTTGACGACGTTCGCCTCGACGGTGACGCCGCCGGTGTTCAGGAAGGCCTGCACGTCGGCGCCGACGGTGTTGCCGACCACCTTCATCGCACCCTTGTTCTGCTCGAGCTGGATCGAGCCATCGACGGTGCTGGCCTCGACGGTCGCCGCCCCGCCCTGCTTCACCTGCACCGAACCGCCGACGCGCGAGGCGCGGCGCACCGTCACCGACTTGGCGCCCTCGGCCTGGACGTTGCCGATCACCACCACCTTGGAGGCGACCAGGGTCGCCCCGGTCTCGACGACGATCGACCCCTTCACGCGGGTGCCGTCGAGCTTGCAGGTGGCCTTCGAGGGCACCTTGAGATTGTCGACCGTCACCTGGCCGAGCGACGAGCGGCAGATCCGCTCCTCGGCGGTGGCGGGCGTGGCGGCGGCGAGCGCCATCGGCATGGCGAACGCAGCGAACACCGCGGCAGACATGAACTTCGACATCTGCGTCTCCTCATTTTCCGGATGCGGCGCCTCGCGCCGATCCACCCCACGACATCGACCGTCGCCTTGAGGGTCGGGCCGGTGGCCTCGGGCGGATCCCCGGGGCGGGCCGGCGCCGTCTCGGGGCGCGCAGGGGAGGAACGCGAGGGGGCGCGGCTTATTCCGCGGGCGGTGACGAAAATGCGGGGTGGATGTCCGGGCGGCCCTGCGACGGTCGGATGCGCCGCCGGAAACGACGAAGGCCGCCCCGTTGCCGGAGCGGCCCTCGCGAAGTCTGTCCGATGCGCCGCGCGGGCGGCGCGGAGGCTTCAGTTGAGGCGGGCCTTCACCGTGGCGATGCCGTCGTCGAGCAGGCGGCCGGCGACGTCGCCCGTCACCTTGGCCTCGAGGAGGACGCGGGCGGCGGCCACCGCCACCTCGGCGGCGCGGGCGCGCACCTCGGCGACGGCCTGGGCCTCGGCCTGGGCGATCTTCGTCTCGGCGGCGGCGGT
>CALRZT010000449.1:0-3447 GCA_943372725.1 Pseudoxanthobacter soli DSM 19599 | reverse complement strand
GGTCGAGGCAGGCGAGCGCCCGGCGGGCGTCGGCGAGATCGGCGTCGGAGAGGTCAGAGGTCGTGGCGGCAGCGGTCACGGGACGTCTCCGGCGAGGTCGGCGAGGAAGCCGGCGAGGAGTGCCGACAGCTGGCCCGCCGCCGCGCCGGCGACCTCCTTGGTCTCGCCGTGGCTCGGGCCGTGCGGCGCCATGCCGGCACCGAGGTTGGTGATGGTCGAAATCGCCGCCACCCGCAACCCGAGGAAGCGGGCGAGGATGACTTCCGGCACCGTCGACATGCCGACGGCGTCGGCGCCGAGGGTGCGGGCCATCTGGATCTCGGCCGGCGTCTCGAAGCTCGGGCCGGAGAACCAGGCGTAGATGCCGTGGTGGAGGTGGACGCCGAGGCGGGCGGCACAGGTGGTGAGCCGAGCGCGGAGAGCCGGGTCGTAGGCATCGACCATGTTGACGAAGCGGCGGTCGGAGGGTTCGCCGATCAGCGGGTTCCGGCCGCTGACGTTGATGTGGTCGGCGATCGCCATCAGCGAGCCCGGCGGCATCTTCTGGCGCACCGAGCCGGCGGCGTTGGTGAGGATGAGCGTGTCGACGCCGAGCGCCGCCACGGCCTCCAGCGCCGGCCGCATCACGGCGGCGTCGCCGTGCTCGTAGAAGTGGGCGCGGCCGGCGAGCACCAGCACGGGAAGGCCACCGAGGCGGCCGCAGACGAGGGCGCCGGCGTGGCCTGAGACGCCGGCGGCGGGGAAGCCCGGAAGCTCGCCATAGGGGATGCGGACGGCATCCGCGACGGCGTCCGCGAAGCCGCCGAGGCCAGAGCCGAGCACGACGGCGACGCGGTAGGCGTCCGGGCGGCGGGCGCGGATGATGTCCGCTACGCGGGCGGCGGTGTCGTCAACGGGAGTGTTCACGGCTGCTCGTCCAGTTCGAAGCCGGCCGGCAGCAGTTCGCCGATTGTGAAGACGCGGCGGATGCCGGCGGGGCTGCCGACGTGGACCGGCGTGTCGGGGGCGCCGAATTCTGCGAGGCGCTGGCGGCAGCCGCCGCACGGCGTCGTCAGCCGCTCGCCAGCGGCGACAACGACGACGGCGCGGATTGATTTCTCCCCGGCGGAGACGAGCTTGCCGATCGCCGTCGTCTCGGCGCACCACCCCTCGGGGAAGCTCGCCACCTCGACATTGCAGCCGGCATGAATCGTGCCGCTCTCCGACAGCACCGCGGCGCCGACGTGGAAGCGCGAATAGGGCGCGTGGGCGTTCTCGCGGGCGGCGACCGCGGCGGCGAACAGGGCGGCGAGGTTGGTGTCGGGGGTCATCCGCGTTCCTTCACATAGGGCACGCCGCCGGCCTTCGGCGGGACGGCGCGGCCGATGAAGCCGGCGAGGAGGACGACCGTCAGCACATAGGGCAGCGCCTGGAAGACCTGCACGGGGATCGCGCCGATCAGCGGGATTGGCGTGCCTTCCAGCCGGATCGCGGCGGCGTCGAGGAAGCCGAAGAGGAGGCACGTCCACATCACGTTGACCGGCATCCACTTGGCGAAGATCAGGGCTGCGAGCGCGATGAAGCCGCGGCCGGCGGTCATGTCGCGGCTGAAGCCGGCGAGTTGGGCGATCGACAAGTAGGCGCCGGCGACGCCGCACAGCACGCCGCAGATGAGCACCGCCCGGTAGCGCAGGAAGGCGACCGAGATGCCGGCCGTGTCCACCGCCGCCGGGCTCTCCCCGACGGCGCGCAGGCGCAGGCCGAAGCGGGTGCGGAACAAGACCCAGGCGGTGAACGGCACGGCGAGGAAGGCAGCATAGACGAGGATGTTGTGGCCGGAGATCACGTCCGCATAGATCGGCCCGAGGACCGGCACGGCCGAGAGCGTCTCGGCGAAGGGCAGGTCGATCGAGCCGAAGCGGGCGTCGGTCGGCAGTTGCGGGGTCTTGCCACCCTGGCCGTACCAGCTGTGGCCGAGCAGCGCCGTCAGCCCGAGGGCGACGAAGTTGAGCGCCACGCCCGAGACGATCTGGTTGCCGCGCGCGGTGATGCTGGCGAAGCCGTGGACGAGGGCCAGCGCGCAGGCGGCGGCGATGCCGGCGAGGAGCCCGATCCAGGCCGACCCTGTCACCGAGGCGGCGACGGCGGCGGCGAAGGCGCCGACCAGCATCTTGCCCTCGAGCCCGATGTCGAACACGCCGGCCCGCTCGGAATAGAGCCCGGCCAGCGCCGCGAGCAAGAGCGGCGTGGCGATGCGCACGGTGGCGTCGAGCACCTGCAGGACGAGCACGAACACGTCCATCACGCGGCCCTCGGCTGCGCAGCCCGCGGGGCGAAGAGGGCGATGAGGGCGGGGCGGAACATGTGCTCCAGGGCGCCGGCGAACAGGATGACGAGGCCCTGGATGACGATGATCATGTCGCGGGTGATGTTCTGCATCTCGAAGGCGAGATCCGTTCCGCCCTGGTAGAGGGCGCCGAACAGGATCGCCGCGAACAGGATGCCGACGGGGTGGGCGCGGCCCATCAGGGCGACCGCGATGCCGACGAAGCCGGCGCCGGCGGTGAAGTCGAGCAGCAGGCGGCCCTGGGCGCCCATCACCTCGTTGAGGCTCATCAGGCCGGCGAGCGCGCCGGAGATCAGCATGGCGACGACGGTGATGCCGACGGCCGAGATGCCGGCATAGCCGGCGGCCGTCGGGTTGAGGCCGAAGGCGCGCATGGCGTAGCCGAGGCGGGTGCGCCAGATCAGCACCCAGACGCCGACGAGGGCGGCGACAGCGATGATGGCCGAGACGTTCAGCGGTGACTGGCCGAGGTCAGGTATGAACTCGCGGAATTGCGGCAGCTGGCCGCCCGCTTCGAAGGTCCGCGTCTCGGGTTGCATCGAGTCAGGCCGCTTGATGACGTCGACGAGCAGCCAGCTCATCAGGGCTGAGGCGATGAAGTTGAACATGATCGTCGTGATGACGATGTGGCTGCCGCGCGCCGCCTGCAGCCAGGCGGGGATCAGCGCCCAGAGGGCCCCGAAGGCGGCGGCGGCGACGATGGCGACGGGGAACGTCACCCACCACGGCACGTAGCGGTCGAGGGCGAGGCAGGCGAAGGCGCAGCCGAGCCCGCCGAGCGCCGCCTGTCCCTCGGCGCCGATGTTGAACAAACCGGCGTGGAATGCGACGGCCACCGCCAGCCCGGTGAAGACGAAGTTCGTCGCATAGAACAGCGTGTGGCCCAAGCCGTCGCCGTAGCCGAAGGCGCCATAGAAGAGGATACCGGCCGCCTCGAGCGGGTTCTCGCCGATGAACAGCACGACGACGCCGGAGATCAGGAACGCCGCGACGACGTTGAGGAGCGGCACGAGGCCGTAGTCGACCCAGCCGGGAAGCGCGCCGCGGCTCATGGGGCGATGACCCGATGGACGGGGAGGGCGGCGACAAGTCTCGACGTGAACCCTCCCCCCTCGCGGGGG
>CALRZT010000448.1:0-3449 GCA_943372725.1 Pseudoxanthobacter soli DSM 19599 | reverse complement strand
CGCCCGAGCGTCTCAACCGTCCCCGCCCGCTTGCCGGTCTCGATCTGCGACAGGTAGGAGGCCGCGACGCCAGCCTCCTCGGCGAGCGCCTTGACCGTCAGGCCGCGATATTCACGCCAGACCCGCAGCGGGTTGTCGCCGGACAACAGCCGGTCGACGAACTCGGCCGGGAGCAACTCCTCGTCGCCCGCGGCAAGGGCCGCCCGGAAGCGCCGGACCGCCTCGGTGTCGGCGGCGTCTTCCGCCCGGCGGATGAGGTCGATGTAGTCCGTCTCCGGTACGACGACCAGCCTCTCGCCTCCGGGAGAGGTAATGACCTGAACACTCATGGCATCCTCACTCATAGGCCGATCCACGCGGCGCGATCCGGATGACGGCGACGACCTGCAGGTCCTCGGTGAAGATCACGCGCCAGTCGCCGACACGGAGCCGGAATACGCCCGGCTCTCCGCGCAGCGCCGTGACGTTGTTCGCCAGCGCGTCGGGCTGCTCGGCGAGAAGGGCAATCTTGGCTCGGATCGTCTGTGATACGTTCGTCGGCATGCGCCGCAACGCTCGCACCGCAGCCTTGCTGTACGTCACCGATCTCATCGAACAAAATTCGCAAAAAGCGATCCAAAAGTCAAGATGAGATGGCGTTTCGCTATTCCCTCACCCCCCTTCGTCTGGCCGTGGCCGCTCCATCCACCAGACGATCAGGGCGGCCGGCAGCACCCAGCCGAGGCCGACGATGGTGAAGAAGGCGAGCTGCACGGCGCGGCCCTTGTCGGCCATCGCCACCGAACCGACCGCCATGGCGATCAGCGCGTAGACGCTGACGAGGGCGACCAGCAGCACGGTGCCGATCAGCTTGCGGCGGCGGGAACGGGTCATCGTCATCTCTCCGGCGGTCGCGACGCGTCGTCGCGCGACCGTGGGCGGGGCGGGCGCGGACGCGGCGGCGCCCTATAGAAAGCGCTGTACGCCCCCCGCGGGTCGGCAGCGTCCCGTGGTCTTCCGCCACATGGGCCGCCCGGCCGCGCGCGTCAACCGGAAGCCGCCGCACCCATGATGCCGCAGCCCGCCCGCCTGTTCGCCTCGACCGACGCCGCCCCGCAGGCGGTGCGGCTGTGGCTCCTCGTCGTCGCCCTCATGGTGATCGCCATGATCCTCGTCGGCGGGGCGACGCGGATGACCGATTCCGGCCTCTCGATCACCGAGTGGAAGCCGATCCACGGCGCCATCCCGCCGCTCTCGGCGGCCGAATGGCAGGAGGAGTTCGACAAGTACCGGCAGATCCCGGAGTACCAGCTCGTCAACAAGGGCATGAGCCTCGACGACTTCAAGGTGATCTTCTGGTGGGAGTGGGGGCACCGCCAGCTTGGCCGGCTGATCGGCGTCGCCTTCGCGCTGCCGCTTCTCGGCTTCTGGGTGGCGGGCATGGTGCCCCGTCGGATGAAGCCGCTGCTTCTCGGCCTGCTCGCCCTCGGCGGCCTGCAGGGGGCGATCGGCTGGTGGATGGTCGCGTCCGGCCTCGTCGACCGGGTCGACGTCAGCCAGTACCGCCTCGCCGTCCACCTGACGATGGCGTTTCTCATCCTCGCCGGCCTCGTCTGGGCCCTCGAGCTCGCGCGCGGCCGCACCCGCGAGCCCGCCACGGCGGCCGTGCGCTGGATGGCGGGGCTGATCCTCGCGGCGGTGTTCGCGCAGGTCTTCCTCGGCGGCCTCGTCGCCGGCCTGCGCGCCGGCTGGGCCTACAACACCTGGCCGCTGCTCGACGGCGCCCTGGTACCGCAGGGCCTGCTGATCCAGAGCCCGTGGTGGATCAACCTCTTCGAGAACCCGAAGACGGTGCAGTTCGACCACCGGCTGATCGCCTATGTGCTCCTGGCACTCGTCGTCTTCCACGCCGTCCAGACGGCCCGCGTGCTGCCCTCGAAGGCGCTGCCCGAGAGCCGGGCGGCGCGGCGGGCGGCCCTGCTGGTGGCGCTGGTTGTGGGTCAGGCGGCGATCGGCATCGCCGCCCTCGTCACCGTCGTGCCGCTGTCCCTCGGCCTCGCCCACCAGCTCGGCGCCGTCGCCGTGCTGTGGGCGGCGACGGTGCACCGGCTGCGGCTCGGCTGAAGCCGGGGCCGGTCCGCGGCACTCCAGTGGCACGCGGGGCGGTCAGGCCGGTGGCTTGAACGCCCACGACTGCAGGGCGCGCAAGGTCGGCGTCTTCTTGAACAGGTGCTCGTCCATCCGCGCGAGCAGATGGTCGAGCAGGTCCACCGCCGCCCCGACCGCGGGTCCCTTGTTGAGCATGACGCACTCGGCGCGCGCCGCCATGGCGGCGTCCGTCATCTCGCCGCGCGAGGGCACGCCGTCCTTGACGAGGTCTTCCAGCACCTGCGTCGCCCAGATCGCCGGCACGCCGGCGGCCTCGCAGAGCCACAGGATCTCCTCCTGCATCTCGGCCAGCCGCTCGAAGCCGATCTCGGCGGCGAGATCGCCACGGGCGATCATGATGGCGAGCGGCCGCTGGCGCAGCGCGCGGGCGATCAGGTCGGGCAGGTTGGCGACCGCCTCCGGCCGCTCGATCTTGGCGACGAGGCCGAGCTGGCGCTCGGTCGCGCCGTGGCGCACCAGCGCCGCCTCGAGCAGGTCGATGTCGTCCGGCCGGCTGACGAAGGAGTAGCCGATCATGTCGGCGCACTCGATGACGGCGGCGAGGTCGGCTTCGTCCTTGGCCGTCAGCGGCGACAGACCGAGCGCCGTGTCGGGCAGGTTGATGCCCTTCTCCGGCTTGAACTTGCTGCCGCCCGCCTTGGCACGGACGACCCGCAGCAGCGCCTCGCCCTCCGACACGGCCTCGACCACCGCCTCGAGCTTGCCGTCGTCGTAGAGGACGCGGTCGCCGACCGAGAGACGTGTCACCAGTTCCGGCAGAGATACCGCGGCCGAGAAGGACGCCTCGGCATCGAGACGCGGTGCACCTTCGGCGACGAGGCGCAGGAGGTCGCCGGGCGCGAGCTTCTTCGTGGCCGCGATCGCTACCGCCTCGGTGCGGATCTTCGGGCCGGCGATATCCATCAGCACGGTGAGCCGCCGCCCGGTCGCCGTGCCCGCGTCGCGCACCGCCGTCGCCATCGCCCGCCAGGCGTCGCGGTCGTCGTGGGCACAGTTGATGCGCGCCACGTCCATGCCACGGCGCGCGAGATCGAGAACGAAGCCGGGATCGGTGGCGGCCTCGCTCGGCAGCGTCACCATGATGCGCGTGCGGCGGTGCCCCTGGCCCGGCCCGAACAGCGCATCGGTCGCCGCCGTGAGCCGCCCCTCGCCGGCTAAGAACGTCGCCTCGTCCGGCGCGGGCTCCGGCGACGTGCCACCGATCGCGGCGGCGAGCATCGCCGCGACGGCGTCGAGCGTCGGCAGGACGCGGCTTTCGATGCGGCCGAGGGAGGACAGACCGTGGGCCATCAGGCGGCGCT
>CALRZT010000447.1:0-3456 GCA_943372725.1 Pseudoxanthobacter soli DSM 19599 | reverse complement strand
GAGCCCCGCCTTGTCGATGTCGCGCCGGGGATAGAGCGTCATCTCTACCGCCATGCTGGTGCTGTCGCCGGGCCTGATCGTGAAGCGGTAGGCGCCGGTGCAGCCCGGACTGTCGAGGAGCGCGTGGACGACGATGGTCTCCGCCCCCTCGCGCGGCGCTTCGACCCAGAACGCCTTGAACAGCGGGAACTCCTCGCCGCCGGGGGCGGCGGTGTCGATCGCCAAGCCGCGGGCCGAGGTACCGTAGATCTGATCGCGGCCGATGCCGCGGAAATAGCTCGCCCCCTGGAAGGCGGCGATTTCGTCGAAGGTGTCGGCGCGGTTCATCGGCCCGTGCAGGCGCAGGCCCGAGAAGCCGAGGTCGAGGCTCTGGTCCGGCGCCGCGACGCCGTGCTCGAAGCGGAACATCGCCGGGTCGTAGGCGACGTGCCGGGCCCGTCCGTCGGCGACGATGTGAATGTCGACGCGGTCGCGGAACAGGAAGCCGCGCGAGAACAGCTGCATCTCGAAGCGGGCGCCGGTGCCGTGCCAGAAGGCGCGGTCGCGGTTGAAGCGGATGTTGCGGTAGTCGTCGTAGGAGAGCTTGTCGAGCTGGGGCGGCAGGCTGCGGTCGGGGGCGGCGTAGTCCTTGGCGGCGAGGTCGCGCGCCAGGTTGCGGACGCTCGCCGCGTCGAAGGGGACGCTGTCGTCCTGCGCCGTCGCTGCGCCCTGGGCCAGCACCCATGCCGGCAGGCCCGCCGCGGCCATGCCGCCGACGAGCCCGATGAAATCGCGCCTTCGCATCGTCCCCTCGATTCCCGCGCCACCACGGCGGGCAGGAGGCCCGCGTCACGCCCTCAATGAACGAGACGGGGTGGAGTTCCCGGGGACCGGTTAAGCCCTTCGTCGCGAGGGGGCGGGACGCGCCGACCGCAGGAGGTCGGTCGGGGGTGGGGGCGTGCGGGTCGAAACGCCTCGGGCCAGCCGCGGTTCCCGGGACCGGCCCGAGGCCGACGAACACATCACGTGCCGTGGTAGTCCTTGTCCGCGACCGGCTCCGCCCAGTCGATGTGGCGGCCATCGAGGCGCTCGGCGATGGCGACATGGGTGACGCTGGTGGTGGCGGTGCCGCCGTGCCAGTGGCGCTCGCCGGGGGCGAACCAGACGACGTCGCCCGGCCGGATCTCCATCCGCTCGCCGCCCTCGCGCTGCGCCCAGCCGAGGCCGGCGGTGACGACGAGGGTCTGGCCGAGGGGGTGGGTGTGCCAGTGGGTGCGGGCGCCGGGCTCGAAGGTGACGGTCGAGCCGGAGACGCGGGCGGGATCGGGGGCGTCGAACGGGTTGTCGCGCCACACCGTGCCGGTGAAGTACTCGCTCGAAGCCCTCGCCGAGGGCCGCGAGCCGTTGCGTTTCAGTTCCATGATGATTCCTCCGGGGATCGTCCCGGCGGCACCCTAGCACCACCATGGCGACGGGAAATCGGCAGGGCGCGGCGACGGCGGGCGGACAGGGGGGAGGCGTCCGCCCGCCGCCTCAGCGCCAGCCCGGCTTCGCGCTGGAGCCGAGCATGGTGCCGTAGACGTCGTCGCGGCGGTCGCGCAGAGGCTGGTTGAAGTCGTTCCAGTTCCGCTTGCGGCGGGCGTCGGCGAGGTTGAGCGTCGCCACCAGCACCTCCTCGCGGTCAGTGCTCGCCGGGCCGGCGACCGGCCAGCCGGTCTGGGAGACGATCAGGCTCTGGCCGATGAAGGGCTGGCCGCGCTCGTTGCCGACGCGGTCGGCGCAGACGACGAAGACCGAGTTGCAGTGCGCCGCGCCCATCACGACGATGTTCGCCATCGCCTCGCGGCTCGGATCCTGGCCGGGGATCGGCACCCAGTTCGTCGGCACGCAGACGATCTCGGCGCCCTGCAGGGCGGCGAGGCGGAAGCTTTCCGGGAACCAGCAGTCGTAGCAGATGTGGCATCCGAGCCGGCCGAGCGGCGTGTCGAAGACAGGAAAGCCGAGATCGCCGGGGGTGAAGTAGAGGGCCTCGTCGGCCCACAGGTGCACTTTGCGGAAGCGCCCGATGAAGCCGTGCGGCCCTAGGATGACGGCGGAATTGTAGAGCCGGTCGCCGTCCTTCTCGGTGATGCCGGCGACGATGTGGACGCCGAGGCGGGCGGCGGCCTCGAGCCAGCGGCGCGTCGAGGGGCCGTCGGGGATCTCCTCGGCCAGCGCGCGGGCCTCCTGGCGGCTCTCGAAGACGTAGCCGGTGTTGCAGAGCTCCGGCAGCACGACGAGTTCGGCGCCGCGGCCGGCCGCCTCCTCGATCAGGGCGATCGAGCGGGCGAGGTTGCGCTCGACCTCGCCGATGCGCGGCTCCATCTGGATGCTCGCGACCGTCACGGCCGCCTCGGGCTTGCGCTCTGCGTCGGTCACGGCTTCCCCCTTCCGCGCGACCCGCCGGGCCTGCGCCGAGTGATCAGAACGTCGGCGGCGTGTTCACCCAGAAGATGCTGGCGCGTTCGCTGCCGGGATTGCGGTAGTGGTGCGGGATGTCGGAATCGAAGACGAACGCGTCGCCCGTCTTAAGGCGGAAGGTGCGCTCGCCCACCGTGAGATCGACTTCACCGGCGATGACGTAGCCGACTTCCTCGCCGACGTGGCGGATCGGCCCGGCGCTCTCGCCGCCCTTCTCGATATGGTGGATGTTGCACTGCAGGAGATGGCCGGCGGAGTAGGGGATCACCCGCTCGAGCGTGATGCGGTCGCCGCGGCGAAGCGAATCGAGCGCGATCAGCGGCCGCGTGCCAGCGCGGAAGATGATGCCTTCCTCGCCGTCGACCTCCTCGAACATCCAGCCGATGTTGGTCTGCAGCACCTCGACGAGCCGGTGCAGCATCGGCAGCGACGGGGATGCCTTGCCGTTCTCGATCTTCGACAAGAGGCTTTCCGAGCAAGCGGCCTGGTCGGCCAGCCCCTTCAGCGTCAGCCCGCGGGTCTGGCGGGCGAGCTTCAGCCGCGTGCCGAGACGATGGGCGGCGGCGATGGCCGCGTCCTCGCTCGTCTTCGGCTGCTTCACGATCGCCATCGTGCTCCTCAGGCCACGTCCGGCCGGCCACCCCCGCGCCCGTGCTCGGCACGCAACTTCAATAACATTGACATCCATTCAAGTCTCTTGAAAAGTGCCCGTCATCGCGGCGTGGCGTGCGACCGCGCGGGGGTTCTGTCGAGGCGAACGCCTCCGCCGTCTGACGGCGGGCACCGCACCGCATCCCCACTCGACCACACGCCCCGACACGCAGAACCAGAGGACGGACCCCGATGCTCGACCTGACGCGCCGCACCCTTCTCGCGGGCCTCGCCGCCGCGACGTGCCTGATCGCCCCGATGCTGCCCGCGCCCGTGGCCGCGGCGGAGCTGAAGAAGATCACCTTCGTGCAGGAGTGGCCGGTTCCGGACGGCTTCTGGATCCCTTGGATCCTCGGCTCGAAGAAG
>CALRZT010000446.1:0-3468 GCA_943372725.1 Pseudoxanthobacter soli DSM 19599 | reverse complement strand
GTGGGCGGTGTGGCCGGCGCCCCAGACGTAGATGCAGGCGAACAGGAACAGCCAGACCACGTCGACGAAGTGCCAGTACCAGGCGGCCGCCTCGAAGCCGAAGTGGGCCTTCGGCGTGAACTGCCCGGCCATGGCCCGGAGCAGGCAGACGAACAGGAAGATCGTGCCGACGATGACGTGGAAGCCGTGGAAGCCCGTCGCCATGAAGAAGGTCGAGCCGTAGATCGAGCCGGAGAAGCCGAAGGCGGCGTGGCTGTACTCGTAGGCCTGGCAGGCGGTGAACAGCAGGCCGAGCACCACCGTCACCACGAGGCCCCACTTCAGGCCCTGGCGGTCGTCGTGCAGGAGCGCGTGGTGCGCCCACGTCACGGTCGTGCCGGAGGTCAGGAGGATCAGCGTGTTGAGGAGCGGCAGGTGCCAAGGGTCGAAGGTCGCGATGCCCTCCGGCGGCCACTGCCCGCCGGTCACCTCGACGCGCTGGTATTGGATCAGCTCGTTCGGGAACAGCGCGACGTCGAAATAGGCCCAGAACCAGGCGACGAAGAACATCACCTCGGAGGCGATGAAGAAGATCATCCCGTAGCGAAGGTGCAGGTCGACCACGCGCGTGTGGTGGCCCTCCTGGCCCTCCTTGATGACGTCGTGCCACCACATCGCCATCGTGTAGAGGACGATGACGAGGCCGACGGCGAACACCCACCAGCTATGGAAGGGAATGCCGAGGAGCACGAGCTCCTCGCCCTTCAGGTAGCGCATCAGCCCGATGCCGCCGAGCGCCATGATGAAGGCGCCGATCGAGCCGATCACCGGCCACGGGCTCGGGTTCACGAGGTGGTAGTCGTGGTGTTTGGAATGCGCCTCGGCCATCGTCTCTTCCTCGATCCCGGCCGCCCGAGTGTGCGGCCGCCCGTTCCGTCCGTTGCTCAGAGACTGCCCTGGTCCGTCGCCGGCTGAGGCGCCGCCGCCACCGGGCGGGACGGCTCCTTCACCGGGAAGAACGAGTAGGACAGCGTGATTTCCTTCACCGAATCGAGCTCGCGCTCGTCGACGATCGCCGGGTCGACATAGAAGACGACCGGCATTTCCAGGCGCTCGCCCGGCTTCAGCCGCTGCTCTGTGAAGCAGAAGCAGGTGATCTTGTTGAAGTAGGCGCCGGTCGACATCGGCGTGACGTTGAACGTCGAGGTGCCGACGGTCTCCTGGTCGGAGAGGTTCTCGACGATGTAGGCCACCTCTGCGACCTCGCCGACACGCAGCGTCACCGACCGCTGCACCGGCGTGAACGACCACGGCAGGCCAGAGCGGACGTTGGCGTCGAAGCGCACGGTGACCATCCGGTCGATCGGCGTCACCGCCGCCGATTCGACGCGCTGCGTCGTGCCGCCGTAGCCGGTCACCTTGCAGAACAGGTCGTAGAGCGGCACCGACGCGTAGGCGGCTCCGGCCATGACGCCGACGAACGTCAGGCAGTAGGCCGCCACCCGAAGGTTCGCCCCGCCCTTTTGCCGCTCCGCTCCGCCCGTCGTCACGTCCGTCGTCCTCTCACATCGGCCGGTTCATGATGCCCGGACCGAGCTTCACGATGGTCACCACGTAGAACAGCACCACCAGCCCCGCCAGCACCAGGGCGATGGCGATGGACCGTGACCGCCGCCTGCGCCGCTGCGTCTCCGTCAGCCGGACGCCGTCGTTCTCATCCGCCATGATGTCGCTCATCCGCCGATCAGCGCCGGCAGCGGCGCCACCCCGGCCGCCCGCTCGACGAGCAGCATCGCGAACATCGCGAACAGATAGAGGATCGAGTAGCCGAACAGCCGTCCGCACGCCTTGGCGAGCGCCGGCTGGTCGACGGCGCGAACGATCGCCACCGCGAACCAGACGAACGCGAGGCCGAGGACGAGCGAAACGATCACATAGGGAATGCCGGCGATGCCGCAGGCCGCCGGCAGCACGCCGGCCGGCACCAGCAGCGCCGAATAGAGCAGGATCTGCCAGCGCGTCGTCCGCTCGCCGGCGACCACCGGCAGCATCGGCACGCCGGCGCGGGCGTAGTCGCGCGTCTTCAGCACGGCGAGCGCCCAGAAGTGCGGCGGCGTCCACAGGAAGATCAGCAGGAACAGCGACAAGGGTGCGAGATCGACACGGCCCGTCACCGCCGCCCAGGCGATCACCGGCGGCAGCGCCCCGGCGGCCCCGCCGATGACGATGTTCTGCGGCGTCGAGCGCTTCAGCCACATCGTGTAGACGACGGCATAGAAGAAGATCGTGAAGGCGAGCAGCGAAGCCGCCAGCCAGTCGACGAACAGCCCGAGGATCAGCACCGAGCCGGCCGACAGCATCAGGCCGAAGCCGAGCGCCTCGCCGGGCGTCACCCGCCCGGCCGGAACGGGGCGTTTGGCGGTGCGCGACATCATCGCGTCGATGTCGGCGTCGTACCACATGTTGAGGGCGCCCGAGGCGCCGGCGCCGATGGCGATACACATCAGCGCAGTGATGGCCAGCACCGGATGCAGGTCGCCCGGGGCGAGCACGAGCCCGACGAGGGCCGTGAAGATGACGAGCGACATCACCCGCGGCTTCAGCAGCGCCCAGAAATCACCGACCGAGGCGTCGCCGACGCCCTCGCCCGTCTCGTAGCGCTCGTTGATTGAGCCGACGTCGCTCACGCTTTCAGTCCCGTCCTGTCCGGCCCGTCCCCCCGGGCGCTGTCATTTGTCTGGTTCCAGACCCGCAGGCGGGCATGGAACGGCGGCCGGCAAGGGAGGTCTTCCCCCCGTGCCGGCCGCGGCGTCCATTCGCTCAGCGCATCACTTGATGCGCGGCAGCACCTCGAACTGGTGGAACGGCGGCGGCGAGGACAGCGTCCACTCCAGCGTCGTCGCACCCGGGCCCCACGGATTGTCGCCCGCCACCCGCTTCTTCATGAACGCCTCGACGATGCCGTAGAGGAACACGAACACCGCGAACGCCGAGATGTAGGAACCGATCGACGACACGTAGTTCCACCCGGCATAGGCGTCCGGATAGTCGACGTAGCGGCGCGGCATCCCGGCGAGGCCGAGGAAGTGCTGCGGGAAGAAGATCAGGTTGACGCCGATGAAGGTGATCCAGAAGTGCGCCTTGCCGATCGTCTCGTTGTACATGTAGCCGCTCATCTTCGGGAACCAGTAGTACCAGCCCGCGAAGATGGCGAAGACCGCACCGAGCGACAGCACGTAGTGGAAGTGGGCGACGACGTAGTAGGTGTCGTGCAGCGCCCGGTCGAGACCGGCGTTGGAGAGCTGCACGCCGGTGACGCCGCCGACGGTGAACAGGAAGATGAAGCCAACCGCCCACAGCATCGGGGTGCGGAAGTCGATCGAGCCGCCCCACATGGTGGCGATCCACGAGAAGATCTTCACGCCCGTCGGCACCGCGATCACCATCGTGGCGAAGACGAAGTAGGCCTGGGTGTCGGCCGACAGGCCG
>CALRZT010000445.1:0-3470 GCA_943372725.1 Pseudoxanthobacter soli DSM 19599 | reverse complement strand
TCGATAGCCGCGCCGAGCGCGGCTACATCCACGCCGGCCCCCCCGGCGCCGGCCACTTCGTCAAGATGGTCCACAACGGCATCGAGTACGGCCTGATGCAGGCCTATGCCGAGGGCTTCGACATCCTGCGCAACAAGGACTCGAAGGAGCTGCCGGAGAACGAGCGCTACTCGCTCGACCTCACCGACATCTCCGAGGTCTGGCGGCGAGGCAGCGTCATCTCCTCCTGGCTGCTCGACCTCTCCGCCATGGCGCTGGTCGAGAACCCGACGCTGTCGGACTACACCGGCTCGGTCGCCGATTCCGGCGAGGGCCGTTGGACGGTGATGGCTGCGGTCGAGGAGGCAGTGTCGGCGGAAGTGCTGACGGCGTCGCTCTACGCCCGCTTCCGCTCGCGCCAGGAACACACCTTCGGCGAGAAGCTGCTGTCGGCGATGCGCTTCAAGTTCGGCGGCCACATCGAGCGTCCGACGGGCGGCTGATCCATGAACGACCAGGTGACGCTCGGGCACGCGCGGATGCCCTCGGACGCCGCGCCGGCCCCGCCGGCGACGATGTTCATCTTCGGCGCCTCGGGCGACCTGACGAAGCGCCTGTTGATGCCGGCGATCTACAACCTCGCCTTCGAGGGGGTGCTCGATCCCGAGTTCCAGATCATCGGCGTCGACCACATCGCCCGCTCCGAGGACGACTACCGGGCGTTCCTGACGGACTCGGTGCGCGCGCTGATCGCGCGCAGCACCGACGGCACCGCCTCGATCGACGAGGAGGTGTGGTCCTGGCTGATCGGCCGGATCGGCTACGTCGCCGGCGACTTCGACGATCCGGCCACCTACGAGACGCTGAAGTCGCGCATCGTGCCGCGCGCCGACGGCTCGACCAACGCCGTCTTCTACCTCGCCGTGGCACCGCGCTTCTTCGGCTCGATCCCGGAGAAGCTCGCCGCTTCCGGCCTGCTCCAGGAAGGCGAGAAGTCCTTCCGCCGCATCGTCATCGAGAAGCCGTTCGGCAACGACCTGGCCTCGGCGAAGGCGCTGAACGCCCATCTGCTCGGCGCCGCCGGCGAGCACCAGCTGTTCCGCATCGACCATTTCCTCGGCAAGGAGACGGTGCAGAACATCATGAGCCTGCGCTTCGCCAACGGCATCTTCGAGCCGATCTGGCGGCGCGAGTACATTGAGCACGTGCAGATCACCGCCGCCGAGACGGTGGGCGTGGAGACCCGCGGCAAGTTCTACGACGCCACCGGCGCGCTCCGCGACATGGTGCCGAACCACATGTTCCAGCTCCTCGCGACCACCGCGATGGAGCCGCCGAACTCCTTCGACGCCGACGCCATCCGCACCGAGAAGGCGAAGGCGATCGAGGCGATCCGCATCCAGTCGCCCGGCGAGGCGGCGAACTGGGCCGTGCGCGGCCAGTACACGGCGGGCTCGGTGCTGGGACATCCGGTCGCCGACTACCGGGCCGAGCCCGACGTCAATGCGCACAGCCTCACCGAGACCTACGTCGCCATGAAGTGCATGGTCGACAATTGGCGCTGGTCGGGCGTGCCCTTCTACATCCGCACCGGCAAGGCGCTGACGACGCGGCGCACCGAGATCGCCATCCAGTTCAAGCGCGCGCCGGGCGTGCTGTTCGGCAACACGCCGGCCGGCGGTCTCGCTCCGAACATGCTGGTGATCCACGTCCAGCCCGACGAGGGCATCTCGCTGCGCTTCGCCGCAAAGGTGCCGGGGCGCACCGTGCGGCTGTCGGAGGTCGACATGGACTTCCGCTACAAAGACTACTTCCAGGCGCAGCCCTCCACCGGCTACGAGACGCTGATCTACGACTGCCTCGTCGGCGACGCGACGCTGTTCCAGCGCGCCGACAACATCGAGGCGGGCTGGGCGGCGGTGCAGCCGCTGCTCGACGCCTGGCGCTCCCGCATCGGCGACCTCTACCCCTATGCCGCCGGCGGCAGCGGCCCACAGGCGGCGCATGCCCTGATTGGCCGCGACGGCTACTCGTGGCTGCCCTTGTCGGGAGCACCGCTCCGGTGACCGAGGCCGCGAACGGCAACGCCGCGCTGCCCGCGCGCATCTCCCTCGTCGTCTCCGACGTCGACGGCACCCTTGTCGACCCGACGAAGGCACTGAGGCCCGAGACGATCGCGGCGGCGCACCGGCTGCGCGACGCCGGCATCGCGCTCGGCATCGTCTCGAGCCGGCCACCGCGCGGCGTGAAGCCGCTCGCCGACCAGCTCGGTCTTGACGTCTTCGGCGGCTTCAACGGCGGCTCGCTGGTCCACTCCGACCTCACGCCGATCGAGGCGCACGTGCTGCCGCTCGCGGCCGCACAGACCACGGTTCGCGTGCTGGCCGAGAACGGCGCCGAGATCTGGGTCTTCGCCGACGGCGAGTGGATCATCACCGACCCGGACGGCGAGTACGTGCCGCTCGAGCGCCACACGGTGCAGTTCGAGCCGACGATCGTCGCCGCCTTCGGCGACGAGCTCGCCCGCGTCGGCAAGATCGTCGCCGCCTCCAGCGACCACGCCATGCTCGACCGCGTCGAGGTGGAGTTGCGCGCCCTCCTCGGCGACCAGGCCTCGGTGGTGCGTTCGCAGGAATACTACGTCGACATCTCCCACCCGACCGCCGACAAGGGCCACGCCGTCCGCGGCTTCGCCCACTATTTCGGCGTGCCGCTGTCGGAGATCGCGGTAATCGGCGACATGCCGAACGACCTGCCGATGTTCGACGTCGGGGCCCTGAAGATCGCCATGGGCAACAGCCGGCCCGAAGTGAAGGCTCTTGCCGATGTGATCACCGGCTCGAACGACGGCGACGGCTGGGCCCAGGCGATGGACCGCTTCGTCATCCCCCGCGCCCCGAAGGGCTGACGGCACCGCTCTCAGCCCCGTCCGGGCGCCGGCGGATCGTCGACGCCGACCGGCGACGACATCGGATCGGAGTGGACGTGCGGCGTCCGCCCGGCGAGCCGGAGCGTCCGCTCGAGCAGCACCTCGTAGATCGGCCGGCCGCGCAGCCGCTCGGCGACCAGGTTCGAGGTGGCGCAGGTGACGATCACCGGCAGGATCAGTTCGTAGGCACCGGTGAGTTCGGCGACCAGCACGACGCCGACCAGCGGCGCCCGGATGGTCGAGGAGAACAGCCCGCCCATCGCGGCGATGGCGAAAGCCGCCGCCGTCGTGCCCGGCACCACGAAGCCGGCCTCCAGCAGCGTTCCGACGGCGAGCCCGATGGCGGTGGCGAGCGCCAGGATCGGCGCGAAGATGCCGCCCGGCACCCCCGTCGAGTAGCTCGCCATCGTACCGGCGAAGCGCAGCACCGCGAGCAGCAGCAGCACGGTGATCGGCAGGTTCTCCGCGACCATGCGCAGGATCAGCGTCTCGCCGCCGCCGACGGCATCCGGCAGCACGATCGCGAGCGCCCCGACGGCGGCGCCGACCACCAGCGCCGGCA
>CALRZT010000444.1:0-3481 GCA_943372725.1 Pseudoxanthobacter soli DSM 19599 | reverse complement strand
AAAGCCGCAACCGATGACCGCCGAGCCCGCCGCGCGCCGCGTCCGGATCAGCGTGATCGCCGGCGCCGCCGTCGCCCTGGCGACCGCGGCGACGGTTCTCGTCGCCCACGCCCTCGACCAGGCGCCGGACGGGATACCTTCGTCCGCCTCCGGCGTCTCCGCGCAGGACCTCGCCCAGGCGCCCCTCATCGTGCCGCAGCGACAGCCGGTGGCGGGCGACACCGCCGCAGCCGAGCCGCCGGCCGCGCCGGCCGCTCCCGCACCGGCCCTGACCGCCGCGCCCGCCACCGCGCCACCGTCGACGGCTGCCGCCGCGGCGACAGCCGGCGCGGCTTCCCTCGAAGTCGACGACAGCGCGCTGCGCTATTTCCTGCAGCAGGGTGATGCGCGTCGGGCCCAGGCGGAGATGCAGCGCCTGCACCGCCTCTATCCGAACTGGGAGCCGCCGGCGAACCTGTTCGACCCGAACGCGCCGATGCCGAGCGACGTGCAGCCGATCTGGGACCTCTATGGTGCCGGCGACTACGCCGCGGCGCGCCGGGCGGTCGCGGAGCGTCAGGCCGCCGATCCGAGCTGGACTCCGCCGGCCGATCTCGTCGCCGCACTCGACCAGGCCGGGGAGCGCCAGCGCCTCCTCAACGCCGCCGACGTCGAACAGTGGGAGAGCGTGCTCTCCATCGCCGACAGTGCCCCTTCGATCCTCACCTGCGACAACATCGAGGTGCTCTGGCGCGTCGCCGAAGCCTTCGCGCGCACCGGCAAGGAGCAGCGCGCCGTCGATGCCGAGACCTACATCGTCGAGCACTGTCCCGGCGCCGCGCCGAAGGCGGCAGCCCTGCAGAAGGCCCTCGACTTCCTGCCGGTCGCCCGCATCGAGGCCCTTTTGGCACGTGCGGTCGATCCGCCGGCGTCCGACCCCGCCTTCGACGTCGTGCGCCTCGAGATCGCCCGCCGCCAGGTCGCGGCCGCCAACGACGACCCCAAGCTCACCGCCCCGGCCGACGCTCTGACGCGTCTCGCGGCCGCGGCGCAGGCGGACGGGGGAGCGAACGACGCCCTGCTGCTCGGCTTCTATGCCTATCGTCACGGCGACGCGCAGGGCGCCACCGGCTGGTTCCTCTACGCCCTGCAGCGCGGCGGCGGCGCCAAGGCGGCGGAAGGCTACGTGCTGGCGATGCAGGAGCTCGGGCGACAGATCGAGGCCGAGCCCGTCGCCTACGAATGGCGCACGGCCGGACGCGAGAACATGGCCGCCTATCTGACGGCGATCACAACGGCGCTGACGACCGGGGACGCCTCCCTCGTCGAGCAACCCGTGCTCGACCGTTTCTCCCGCACCGTCGCCGAACAGCGCTCGCCGCTCGGGGCACAGGCACTCGGCTGGTACGCCTATAACGCCGGCCAGCCGGAGGTCGCCGCCGACTGGTTCTCCGCCTCGCTCGCCTGGCATCCCTCCGAGGTCGCCGCCTACGGCCTCGGCCTCGCCTACCGGTCCCTCGACGACGGCCCGGCTTTCCAGGACGTGCTGCGCACCTGGGTCGCGACCTTCCCGCGCCTGCCGGAGCTCTATGTTCAGGGGGCCGCCGAAGGGGCGACGGCGCGGGGTAGGACGGCCGTCGGTAGGGCCATGGTCGAGGTGGGGGCGGGAGCGCAGCGGGTGCCGATGACCGCCGAGGCCGAATCGATCCTGCGCGAGCTCGGCCTCAGCGACGACCGTGCCGCCCGCCGTGCCCCGCCGGCCGACGAGACGCTTCGCCTCGTCTCGCCGGCGTCCGACCGGGCCGCCACGGCCGCCGAGGCCGGGCCGCTCTCGCTGCACGACGGCACTGCGGCCGGCGCCGGTCCGCGCCGGGCCCAGGGCATCGGCTGCGGCGGGGCAGGGGCGGGGACGCTCGCGGCGGGCTGGTGCCTGATGGAGCAGGACCGGCCGTTCGAGGCGGCGCAGGCGTTCTCGCAGGCCGGCGGCGGCGAAGCGGCCTTCGGCGCGGCGCTCGCCTATCTGCGGATGGGCCTGACGCGGGACGCGGCGCTCGCGGCGGCCCGAGCCCCCCTCGATGCGACGCGGCGCCACCAGATCGAGACCAGCCTCGTCACCCAGGTGGCGACTGATGCCTATCAGCGGGGAAAGTTCACGCAGGCCCTGGAGGCGCTCGATCAACGGCGGGCGCTCGCGCCTGAGCAGAACGACCTGATGATGCTCCGCGGCTGGTCCTACTACGAGATGGGGGATTTCATCTCCGCCCGCCGCATGTTCGAGGCGGTCGACGCCGTGGCGCCGACCCCGGCGACCCGCCGTGCCCTCAACACCGTCAATCTGCGCATGACGCCCCGCAGCTTCCGCGACCAGTAGAGCGCGTCCCGCCTTCTCCGCGTTCGTCTTTTGCCGCGCGATGTGCAAAATTCAGCGCGGGGGAGCGATGCGCCGACGTGTTGTCACCGGCGCGAACCAACCGAGTATTGGGCCGATTTCTGCAATCTCGAGTTGCTGCCGCTGCAGGGGGCGTGCCGCGAGACGGCTATGCAAACGATTGCTTGACCGGCCCATGCTACGAGAATACTGTCGGTGAAGTTAAGCCCGTCGTCAGAACGGGTTCCGCAGGGAGGAGACGGCGCGCCGCATGCGGCGTCGGCTTGCAACATTCTCCCTCAGGTGTGTGGAATGTCGCCTTCAGGAAGGCTGCGCAATGGCATTGGCGAAGACTCTCTCCGCAGCAGAACCGGGCGCGCACAGTGCATCGGCGCAACCCGTCATCGTCGCTGAGAACCTGACGATCGGCTATAGCCTGCACCGCGAGCGTAAGCTGCTGACGGCTCTGAAGAACATCACGCTGACGGTGAATAAGGGCGAGTTCATCGTGCTCGTCGGGCCCTCGGGGTGTGGCAAGACGACGTTCATCAACGCGATTGCCGGCATCGTGCAGCCCTGGGAAGGGACCGTGACCGTCAACGGCAAGCCAGTTGACGGTCCGGGCCCGGATCGGGCGATGGTATTCCAGGACTATGCGCTGATGCCGTGGCGGACCGTCGAATCGAACATACGGATGCCGTTCGAGCTGAAGAATCTCGGCCTGTCGAAGCAGGAGATGGACGAGCGCGTCCGCCGCTATCTGAGGCTCGTCGACCTCAACGGCTTCGAGAAGTCGTTCCCCTACGAGTTGTCGGGCGGCATGAAACAGCGCGTCGGCATCGCCCGCGCGCTGGTGACCGAGCCGGACATCCTGCTGGCCGACGAGCCGTTCGCCGCCATCGACGCGATGACGCGCGAAGCGATGCAGAGCGAACTCGAGCGCTTCGTCACCCAGACGCGCCAGACGGTCGTCTTCATCACCCACTCGATCGACGAGGCGGTGATGCTCGGCGATCGCGTCGTCGTGATTTCCTACCGGCCCGGACAGATCAAGGAGATCGTTCCGGTCAACCTGCCGCGCCCGCGCTTCGACTACGACGTCAAGGCGCTTCCCGAATACAGTGAACTGCGTGA
>CALRZT010000443.1:0-3491 GCA_943372725.1 Pseudoxanthobacter soli DSM 19599 | reverse complement strand
GCGGCCCTCATCCCCCTGCCGGGACCTTCTCCCAGCGGGGCTGGGAGAAGGGGTGTTGGCTCGCGCTCCCCGGATATCTCGACCGAGCGCGTGTCCCGCATGACCGCCCCCCGCGATCCGCAAGCCGTCGCGCGGGCCTGCGCCGACCTGATGTGGGCGCAGGACAAGGCCAGCCAGGGCCTCGGCATCAGCCTCGATGCCGTGGCGCCGGGCCGCGCCACCCTGTCGATGACGGTCGCCGACCACATGACGAACGGCCACGGCACCTGCCACGGCGGCTACATCTTCGCGCTGGCCGACAGTGCCTTCGCCTTCGCCTGCAACACCTATGACGAGCCGACCGTCGCCGCCCACTGCTCGGTCAGCTTCCTGAAGCCCGGCCGCCGCGGCGACCGGCTGGTGGCCGAAGCGGTGGAGCGCGTCCGCGAGGGCCGCAGTGGCCTCTACGACGTGCGCGTCACGACCGCCGACGGCGAGGTGATCGCCGAGTTCCGCGGCCACTCGCGCACCATCGGCGGCCGCTTCCTGCCGGCCGAGACGACCTGACGCCGAACCCGCCGCCAGAAGCGGACCGCACCCGAGGAGGACCGCCATGCTCGCCACCGCCCCCCGCTCGCTGCCGGACCTCTCGCCCCGCCCCGGCGACCTCGAGCCCATCGAGACCGCCTCGCGCGACGAGATCGCCAGCCTGCAGCTCAAGCGCCTCGCCTGGACGCTGCGCCACGCCTACGAGAACGTGCCGCACTACCGCCAGGCTTTTGACGCCGCCGGCGTCCACCCGGACGACTTCCGCACGCTGTCGGATCTGGCGAAGTTCCCCTTCACCACCAAGCACGACCTCAGGGCCAACTATCCCTTCGGCATGTTCGCCGTGCCACAGGAGAAGGTCGCCCGCGTCCACGCCTCGTCGGGCACCACCGGCCGGCCGACGGTCGTCGGCTACACCAAGCGCGACCTCGAGGTGTGGTCGGACGTCGTGGCCCGCTCGATCCGGGCGAGCGGCGGGCGGGCGGGCATGAAGGTGCACGTGGCCTATGGCTACGGCCTGTTCACCGGCGGCCTCGGCGCCCACTACGGGGCGGAGCGGCTCGGCTGCACCGTCATCCCGATGTCCGGCGGCATGACCGAGCGGCAGGTGCAGCTCCTCCAGGACTTCGCGCCGGACATCATCATGGTGACGCCGAGCTACATGCTGGCGATCCTCGACGAGTTCCGCGCCCGCGGCATCGACCCGCGCACCACCTCGCTGAAGGTCGGCATCTTCGGCGCCGAGCCGTGGACGGATGCGATGCGCGGCGAGATCGAGGACGCCTTCGCCATGCACGCCGTCGACATCTACGGCCTGTCGGAGGTGATGGGGCCGGGCGTCGCCAACGAGTGCGTCGAGACCAAGGACGGCCTGCACATCTGGGAGGATCACTTCTATCCGGAGGTGATCGACCCGGAGACCGGCGCCGTGCTGCCCGACGGCGAGAAGGGCGAGCTCGTCTTCACCTCGCTGTCGAAGGAGGCGATGCCGGTCATCCGCTACCGCACCCGCGACCTGACGCGGCTCCTGCCGGGGACGGCGCGCTCGATGCGGCGGATGGAGAAGATCACCGGCCGCTCGGACGACATGCTCATCGTGCGAGGCGTCAACCTCTTCCCGACGCAGGTCGAGGAGCAGGTGCTGCGCTGCCCGGGCCTCTCCGGCCACTACCTGATCGAACTCACCCGCGAGGGGCGGATGGACGAGGTCACCGTCCACGTCGAGGCGCGGCCCGATCACAACGACGCCGCCGAGCGGGCGTCGACGGCGGCGCTGCTCTGCCACCACGTCAAGGAGATCGTCGGCGTCACCGTGCGCGTCGCGGTCGCCGATCCCGGCAAGCTCGAGCGCTCCGCCGGCAAGGCGCGCCGCGTCATCGACCGCCGGCCGAAGACGTGACGTCCAAGCCCGGGGCGAGGCCCGGGCGCCATGGTTGACAGCCGCGGTAGCGCGGCTGGTATCGAAGCTGCATCGCGACAAGCGCGGTGCGAAGGACAAGGCGAAGAAGCGGCAATGGCGAGACGCCGGGCCCTCGACTACGACGACAAGCGCAAGGCGATCCTCGACCGTTCGGCCGAGCTGTTCGCCGGCCACGGCTATGACGGCGCGTCGATCTCGATGATCGCCGAGGCGTGCGGCGTGTCGAAGGCGCTGCTCTATCACTACTACGGCGACAAGGCCGAGCTGCTCTTCGACGTCATCCGCACCCACCTGGAAGACCTCATCCAGACGGTGGAGGAGGTCGCGGGCGATCAGGCCGCCGCGCCTGCCGAGGAGCGGCTCGCCGCCCTCTGCACCGCGCTGCTCGACGCCTATCGCGACGCCGATGCCGAGCACCAGGTGCAGATCAACAACCTCCGCCTGCTGCCGCAGGAGAAGCAGGAAGCGCTGCGCGAGCTGGAGCGCCGTCTCGTCGCGGTGTTCGCCGCGGCCGTGGCCGCCGCGGTGCCGCGCCTCGCCGACAAGCCGGCCCTCGTCAAGCCGGTGACGATGTCGCTCTTCGGCATGCTCAACTGGAGCTACCTGTGGTTCCGAGACGGCGGCGCCCTCACCCGCGCCGACTACGCGCGGCTGGTGACGCGCCTTGTCGTCGACGGCGGCGAGGCGCTGCCCGCCGCCTTTCCGGCGGCGCCCGCCGGCCGCCGCCCGCCGCAGGCGGCGGAGTAGGCGACCGGCCGCGGGCGGCCTCGGCTTCGTTCGCAAACAGCGAACGCACATTCCTTCTTGCCGTGCCCTAACGGGCGACATCGCGACGGGCCATCTTCGCTTGCCGAGGCGACCAGCGTCGTCCGGTCATTGCGGAGAGCGGACCATGCATCGGTTGAGCGGTAAGGTTGCGATCATCACCGGCGCCAGCGCCGGGATCGGGCGGGCGACGGCGAAGCTGTTCGCTGCGGAGGGGGCAGCGGTCGTCGTCGGCGCGCGCCGGCAGGCCGAGCTCGACAGTCTGGTCGCCGAGATCGCCGAGGCCGGCGGAAGCGCCGTCGCGCTCGCCGGCGACGTCCGCTCGGAAGCCTACCAGGTGGCGCTGGTCGCTGCCGCCGTCGACGATTTCGGCCGCCTCGACATCGCCTTCAACAACGCCGGCACCCTCGGCGAGGCCGGGCCGAGCACGGAGATTTCCGAAGCCGGCTTCAACGAGGCGCTGGCGATCAACCTCACCGCGTCCTTCCTCGGGGCCAAGCACCAGATCGCCGCGATGCTGACGACCGGTGGCGGTTCGGTGATCTTCACCTCCACCTTCGTCGGCTACACCTGCGCCTTTCCCGGCCTCGCGGCCTATGCCGCCAGCAAGTCGGGCCTGATCGGCCTGACCCAGGCGCTGGCCGCCGAGTACGGTCCGAGCAATGTGCGCGTCAACGCGATCCTGCCGGGCGCGGCGGAAACCGACATGTTCAGGGCCGCGAACGATACCCCTGAGAAGCGGGCGTTCGTCACCGGGCTGCACGCGCTGAAGCGCGCC
>CALRZT010000442.1:0-3501 GCA_943372725.1 Pseudoxanthobacter soli DSM 19599 | reverse complement strand
GAAACAGCTCGGCGGCGCGCCGGTTCATTGCTGCATAGTCGAGGATCCTGAACGGCCCGAATGACCGGGTGATCTCGCGCCCGAGAAAGACGTTCACGGCCGCCGTCAGGTTGTCGCAGAGCGCGAGGTCCTGGTAGACGATCTCGATGCCGTTCCGACGGGCCCCGACCGGGCCGTGAAAGACGGTCTCGCGATCCTTGATGAAGATCTTTCCGCCCGAGGGCGGGAAGTTGCCGGCGATGATCTTGGCGAGCGTCGACTTGCCGGCGCCGTTGTCTCCCATCAGCCCGAGAACTTCGCCCGGCTGCAGCGAGAACGAGATGTCGTTCAGGGCCCGGATCGCCCCGAAATGCTTCGACACGCCCTCCAGCCGCAGCGCCGTCATGCTCTCCCTCCGCGATGCCGGTGCCATTGGAGGTGATCGCCGACGCTCCGTCAATAGGCGGATAATTCCGATTTATCGTATTTATCAGACAATATCTTGACGAGTTCGGCGGGGCTGGTTTTAAGTGCCGGCGGTGGGAGAAGAACCGCATGCGTGTCCTGGTCACAGGGGCGACGGGCAAGGTCGGGCGGGCGCTGATCGCGCGCCTCCAGCAGGCGATGCCGGACCTGTCGATCCGGGCCCTGTGCCACAACCGGGTGCTGCCGGAGGGGCCGTCCCTGTCGGTGATGAAGGGCACGATCGCAGACCGCGAGACCTGCCGCGCCGCCGTCGAGGGCGTCTCGCACGTCGTCCATCTCGCGACGTGCAAGGAGACCCCCGAGGAGGTGATGGAAGTCACCGTGAAGGGTTTGTTCTGGCTCCTCGAGGAGTTCCGCACCAGTCCCGCGGCCGTGCGCTTCGTCATCGTCGGCGGCGACGCGGCGGTCGGGCACTTCTTCCACCGCCATCCCGGCCCGATCACCGAAGATGCGCCGCACAGGGCCTATCCCGGCTGCTACGCCCTCTCGAAGGTTCTGGAAGAGGTGATGGTCGAGCAGTACGGCATCCAGTACGGCCTCGACTGGTGCTGCCTGCGGGCGCCTTGGATCATGGAGAAGGACGACTTCCGCCACACCTTGTCGTTCGGCGACGATCTCTTCGGCGGGCCGGACTGGAAGACGATGGTGCCGGCCGAGGACGTCGATCGGCTCCGCGAAACGGGGGCCGTGCCGCTTCTCGTCGACGCCGACGACGTGCCGGTCCGGCGCAACTTCGTCCACGTCGACGACCTCGTCGAGGCGATCCTTCTCGCCCTGACCGCGCCGGCGGCCCGCCAGCGGCTCTACAACATCTCGATGGACGAGCCGGTCGATTACGGCGCGCTCGCCGCCTATCTCGCCCGAACGCGCGGCCTGCCGTCGGTGCGGGTTCCGGGTCCCTACGTCAGCAACTGGATGGACAACTGCCGGGCCAAGGCGGAGCTCGGCTGGCGACCGTCCTACGACCTCGCGAGGCTCGTCGAGGCGGCCTGGACGTTCGAGCGCGCGCCCGATGACCCGCGGCGCGTCTGGTATCCGGGCTGAGGCAAGACGACACCCAGAGGGCCCTCACGCCGAATACCGTCAAAAGAAAAGGGAGGACAGCACGATGCAGATCAGGACGCTCATCTTTGCCGGAATCGCCGTCGCGGCGATCGGCACCGCGGCATCCGCCGAGGACAAGACACTCGCGATCGTCGTGAAGGGGCTCGACAACCCGTTCTTCGAACAGATCAACCTAGGCTGCCAGAAGTGGAACAAGGAAAACGCCGACAGCGGCTACAAGTGTTTCTACACCGGCCCCGCCTCCAGCGCCGACGAGGTCGGCGAGGTGCAGATCGTCGAGGACCTGCTCAACCGCCCGGACGTGAAGGCGATCGCCATCTCGCCCTCCAACGCGCCCCTGATGGCGCGGCTGCTGCGCGACAAGGCGCCGAACATTCCGGTGATGACCATCGACGCCGATCTCTCCGCCGCCGACGCCGCGCTCCGCAAGACCTATCTCGGCACCGACAACTACCAGATGGGCGTCAAGTTCGCCGAGCACCTCAAGGCACTGAAGCCGGAGGGCGGCACGGTCTGCCTGCAGCTTGGAAACGTCGCCGCCGACAACATCAACCAGCGCGCCGCCGGCACCCGCGACACCCTCTCGGGCCAGAAGGGGATCGATCGCCTGACAGGGCAGGGGGGCTGGACCGAGATCGAAGGCTGCCCGGTTTTCACCAACGACCAGGTCGATCTCGCCAACCAGCAGATGGCCGACACGTTCGTGGCCAATCCCGACCTCGCCGCCTTCATGCTGATCGGTGGCTGGGCACAGTTCGCGCCGCAGGCCTATGCCCAGGTCACCGACCAGGTGATGGACAAGCTGAAGTCGAAGGAGCTCGTCATCGTCGCCGGCGACACCCTGCCGCCGCAGATGGAGGCACTGAAGGCCGGGCGCAGCCACGTCCAGGTCGGCCAGCGGCCCTTCGAGATGGGCTACCGCGCGCCGAGCGTGATGATCGACCTGATCGAGGGCAAGACCGTCGACCCGATCATCTACACCGGCCTGGACGAGTGTAGCCAGGACAACGCCGACGGCTGCATCGGCGGCTAGTGCCCGGCGGCCGGGCGTCGCCCTGACCCGTCATGCTCTCAACGCCGGGCGCGCGCCAGACGGGCGCCCGGAGCCCCGCAATCGCTCGCAGACCCAGACAGATGGGAGATCGCTTGATGTCGATCCGTCTCTCCAGCCTCGCCGTGGTCGCCGCCGTCGCGCTGACCTCGACCCTCGCCGTCGCCGACGACAAGAAGACCCTCGTCTTCGTCGTCAACGGCGCCTCCGACTTCTGGAAGCTCGCCGAGGCGGGCGTGAAGAAGGCGCAGGCGGAACTGCCGAACTACGATCTGCAGTTCAAGTATCCCGAGCAGGCGGCCGCCGCTGTGCAGCAGCGCCTGATGGACGATCTCGTCGCCGCCGGCGTCTCCGCCATCATGGTGAGCGCCGTCGACCCGAAGTCCTCGACCGATGCCCTCAACCGCATCGGCAGCCAGGTGCCGCTGTTCACCACCGACAGCGACGCCCCCGACACCAACCGCATCGCCTATATCGGCTCGTCGAACACCGACGCCGGCCGGCAGGCCGGCGAGATCGCCCTGAAGGCGCTGCCCGATGGTGGCAAGTGCATCGGCTTCGTCGGCCTGCCCGGTGCCGACAACGCGCGTGAGCGCATCGAGGGCATGAAGGCGGCGATCGCCGGCTCCAAGGTGGAACTGATCGACGTGCGCGGCGACGACATCGACATGACCCGCGCCAAGCGCAACGTCGAGGATGCGCTGGCGGCCAATCCCGACATCGACTGCATGGTGGGCTTCTATTCCTACAACCCGCCGCGTATCTACGAGGTGCTTAAGGAATCCGGCAAGCTCGGCGAGGTCACCGTGATCGCCTTCGACGAGGACCCGATCACCCTCGGCGGCGTGCGCGAGGGCTCGATCGCGGGCACGGTCGTGCAGCAGCCCTACGAGTGGGGCTACGAGGGCATGAAGCTGATG
>CALRZT010000441.1:0-3519 GCA_943372725.1 Pseudoxanthobacter soli DSM 19599 | reverse complement strand
GGCTCGCCGGCGACGCTCCGGCGGTGGGGAGTGGAGCAATCGCCGGACGCGACGCGTCGTCGATGGCCCGCCTCCGGCGTCCCGCCAATACCCGCTGAGCCCCGTCGCGCTCCATCAGTTCACGCTCGTCAGCGCGAGATGTTCGCTCTCGTAGATCTCGAAGATGCTCGTCAGTCCGGTGACGTCGAGCAGTTCCTTGAACGACGAGTGCACACCCGCCAGGATGAAGGAGCGGCTGAGGGCCTGCGTCTCGGTCTTGGCGATGATCAGCGACCGGAAACCAGCGCTCGTGACATAGCTGAGATCCTCGACATTGAGGACCAGCCCACGCGCCAGACGGTTGTTGTAGCCACGCAGGATGGAAGTCAGCTCTTCCGAGTTCGTCGAGTCGACGCGGCCCTTGAGCGAAATCACGAGAAAATCTTCCACGACGCGGTCGGATACCGCAAGCATGTGGTTTGGCCCCGCAAGCATGCCGTCGAGACGCCGGAAGGGGCGCCGTCGGAAGAAGCTTATCGCTCCGTCGGTGACGGTTCAGTGACGGCTTCGGGGCAATCCGTCCACCACACTTCTGGTGAAGGCGAGCCGAATGGATCGGCTCATCGTGTACTGGTTCGAGCGTTGCAAATCTTTCATGCGCGGTCTCGTTGCACCGATCGTGGCTGTCGGTACGAGAGCTGATTACCAGCCTGATCCGCGGCGAGAAACTCTTTTTGAGGGACCTGAACGCACGAAAGTTGTTGTCACGCTATTGTCGTCTCATCGGCGCCGCCGCCGATCGGAAACGCGACGATGCTCGCGAGGGGCGTGCTCTGCGCTCGACGGAGTGCGCGGCCGGGCTCTCGGGCCCGGGCGCGACCCGCATCAACGCCCGGGCGCGATCCGCTCGCGGTGGACGTCAGCGGGTTTCGGGCCGATCCCGAATGCTAGTCCTGCGTGCGTTTCACAAATTCCGGTACAGGCCTTTTGGCTTTCTGCAAGAATTCGAAGTAGTTTCCGTCTCCCACCACAGCCCTGCCCGTCCAGAAGACATCCTTCGATGTGACGCGACATGGATTTCCTGCCGCAGCGCAATTGTTGGCGATTTTTCCGGCCAGGACACTATAGGCGCCGATCACGGAACCCTCTCCGATCGTGGCGCCAGTCAAAATCCGCGATCCCTGTCCTAACCACACACGACGGTCTATTTTCACACCATGCTTGAATCGCCTAACGCCGTCTATGGAACTGTACAATCCATGGGCTTTCGACGCATAGACCACAACATCCCTGGAGATCAAACAACCAGAACCGATTTCGACATTGCTACCGCTTGAGGACATCACGATCAAGCCTCGTATAGTGTGAGGTGATCCGATGGAAACTTGCGACCCTCCAATACAAGCAATATCAAGTTTATGTACGTTTCTCAATCCTTCCAATGACATGCGGTTGTTCTTGCCGGAAAAATGAACCGTTGTTCTTCGTAGCGCCTCAATATCAAAACTACCCTTCAATTCAATTGAATTGCTCGCGCCAGATTTATAGTCCAGTCCGCCGTCCGCGCCAAATTGTTTATATATCTCCAGAAGATTAGCACTGTACAATGCGATATCCGGAAATTCCCGCAAGCCTTTTCTTCTGAACGGCGAGGATTTGGACGGACCGGGATCATCCACTTGAGGGGAGCCATGTTTGCGGATGTGTCTCTCCATAGGATCTGACGGTCCTGGTTCGCCCTAAGGCATGGACATGCCCGGCATGGGTTGATGGCTGGATGGGGCCGACCGCTGCACGATGGTCAGTGTAGGACTACCCACCGGGGCCCTCAAATGGAAAGCCTGTAACGCCCTTCGGTTGATCGCAGCCATGACGCAACGCGGTATTTCGGGCGTCCCGAGGCCGTGGAGACGATGTCGACGCATCGCTCCGGCTACGCCTTCCCTCACTCCTCCCCCACCCCCTCGACCGCCATCGTGAAGTAGTGGTCCTCCGCCTCGAACCCCAGGCGGCGGTAGAAGGCGATCGCCGCGGCGTTGCCACGGTGGACTTCCAGCTTGGCGAAGGTGCAGCCGTTCGGGGCCTCGCGGGCGAAGGCTGAGCCCATCAGGGCCCGGCCGAGCCCGCCGCCCCGCTCGGACGGCTCAACGTAGAGGTCCTGCACGAACACGCCGGGCCGGCCGCGCCAACTCGAGAACGCATAGGTGTAGAGGCAGAGCCCGACCGGCTGGTCACCGCGCACCGCGATCAGGCCGTCGAACAGCCTGAGTCCGGTCGGGCCGAAACGCTTCAGGCTGGCGAGGTCGGCGAGCGGCACGAGACCGGGCTTCAGGTGGTCGGCGAGCGTCGCGAGCATCGCGGCAATCGCGGCGAGGTCTCCCTCCTCCACCGGCCGGATCGTCGGCACCACGGCTGTTTCGGCCTCGTGCATCCTCGGTCTCCCGTCTCGTCCCATGATCCGAATCGCCGCGCCGTGGCGTCACGGTCTTGCCCCCAGGAGGCCTTCGGCGAGGCGGCGGAAGGCTTCGATGGCCTTGCCCAGCACAGCGGGCGGATCGTCGGCGGCGGCTATCCACAGGGCGGCATTGAGGGCCGCGCCGTTGAGAAGGCGTGCGGCGGCCTCCGCGTCCACCGGCCGGAGCGTGCCGGCGTCGATCAGGCCCTGGATCGTCGCCGTCGTCGCGCGTAGGCAGGCGCTCTGGTTCGGCCAGCGCGACGGATCGCCGAGCACGGCCGGCCCGTCGAGCAGCATGATGCGCTGTATCTCTGGCTCGAGCGCCATCTCGAGATAGGCGATGCTCTCGTCGAGGAGCCCCTGCCACGGCGTCGCCGCCCGCGCGCGTGCCGCCGCCATGCGCACCAGAATCTCGGCGTCGAGTTCGGCGATGACGGCCTGCAGCAGGCCCTTCTTGTCGCCGAAGTTGTGGTAGAGCGCGCCGCGGGTGAGGCCCGCCGCGGCGGTGAAGTCGTCCATCGAGGCGGCCGCATAGCCCTTGTCGGCAAAGGCCCTCCGGGCGGCGCGCACGAGCTTCCGGCGCGTCTCCTCGACCATCTCCGCCCGCCGTTGCGCCACCACTGCCGCCCTCGAACTGTCATACGCTTCGTATGTGCATTGACATACGAAGCGTATGTGAGACTATGTCGACAGACGCGGCGCCCCGCAAGGGCCGCCCCGCCGCCACCTGGCGCACGGGACAGCGCGAACGCTGACGAACGTCTCCCGCCGCTCGCGGCAAACGCCGATGTCGCGGTCAGACACCCAGCACACCTGAACAGACCCCGGCACACATGACAGGAGCTTCCCCCATGGCCAAGCGCGACGCCGTCTTTCCCGCCGGCCGGCAGGCCCTCTACGACATCAACCGCTATTCCGCGGCGGTCCGCTCCGGCGGCTTCCTGTTCGTCTCCGGCCAGGTCGGCAGCCGCGAGGACGGCTCGGCGGAGCCGGACTACGAGAAACAGGTCCGCCTCGCCTTCGAAAACCTCAACGCCGTGCTCGCCGCCGCCGGCTGCACGTTCGACGACGTCATCGACGTGACG
>CALRZT010000440.1:0-3523 GCA_943372725.1 Pseudoxanthobacter soli DSM 19599 | reverse complement strand
GGTCGTCTCCGTCGCCCGCCGCCGACTACGGCGACGGCGACTCGGTGAGCGTGCCCGGCGCCGTGCGGGCGAAGATGCCCGGCCGGTACATGTCCTCGGCGCTGGCGCCCGGGTGGGCGAAGGAGCCCGGCGACACCGCCCGCACCATGTAAGCGACCGTCAGCCCCACCGTCGCGTCGGTACCGGGCTCGTAGGCGGCGACGAAGCGGTCGTCGCGGAACTCGGTGTGGGCCGGCTGGTTGTCCTGCGACAGCCACGGGAAAGCCGCGAGATCGCCGCTCGTCATCAGGGCCGGGTTCTCGATCTCGAAGCCCGCCGGCAGCATGTCGACGACCAGCAGCCGCGCCTGGCTCGGCTCCAGCGCCGTCAGCGTGAGCACCACCACGAAGCGCTCGTTCTGGTCCACCTGGGCAACGTCCACCTCCTCGCCGTCGAGGCCGAAATACTGGCGCACGAGCGTCAGCCCGTTCGAGCCTTCCGGCTGCGGCGTCAGCGGCGTGCCCTCGGTGGTGATCGCCACCAGCGTCGTCGCCGTGCCGCGGTTCACCACCTCGAGCGGCGTCTGCTCCAGCATCGCGCCGGTCATCGACCGATAGAGCGCGCCGGCGTGCGGCAGCCCGTCGACCTCGAGCGCGAGGCCGGAGGAGCGCTGGTCGGTGAGCGCGTTCGCCGCCACGACCATCCACGCCGCCTCCTGGGTGGAGGGGCCGGTGTCGCCGGAGATGTCGTTCTCGATGATGTTGAGGACGGCGGGGATCGCCTGCCGGTCGATGCCGGATTCGGCGATCAGCGCCGCCGTGGCGGCGGCGTCGCGCAGGCTGGTGCCGAAGTCGGTGCGCGACATCGCGATGCCGTCCTCGCCGCCGAGCGAGCGGGTGGCGACGGCGAAGGTGGCGATCGCTCGGTCCTGGTCGCCGTAGAAGGCGAGGCCGGCGGCGATCTGCGCCTGGGCGAGGCCGGAGCCGAAATCGCCGATGCGGTCGTCGGCGAAGTAGCGGAGATCCGCGATCGAGGCGCGGCCGTTGCGGGCCAGCACATAGAGCGCATAGGCGACGTCGAGACCCTCGCCGGCCTGGAAGTTCGAGGCGTAGGAGAGGTCGTTCTGCATGCGGTCGAGGGCCTGGGTCAGTACCTGGTCCGGCACCGGGTAGCCCTGCGCCTTCGCCCGCGTCAGGAAGTCGGTGACGTAGGCGGTGAGCCAGAGGTCGCCGCCTTCCGGGCCCCAGAGGCCGAACGAGCCGCTGGAGGACTGGAACTGCAGCAGCCGGTCGATCGCGCCCTGCACCCGCTCCTTCACCTCGGCGCTGGTGCCGAGGCCGACGGAAGCCGCCACTGTCTCGAGATAGAGCAGCGGCAGCGCCTTCGATGTCGTCTGTTCGGCGCAGCCATAGGGGTAGCGCGACAGCATGCCGACGAGGCCGGGCACGTCGATGCCGGCGGTGTCGGCGACCGTCACCGACACCTTGGCGGTGCGGGTGTCGAAGCCGTCGAGCACCTCCGGGCCGATCGAGATGTCGGCACCCGCCGTCAGCGGGTCGAGGCTGCGGACGCTCATCGGCGCCGCCGCCGGACGCACGCCGAGGCGCAGCGTCTGGGCGAAGGTCTCGCCGTCGGGTGCGGTGAGCGCGATCTCCAGCGTGTCGGACCCGACGTCGTTGGCAGTGAGCGGCACCTCCAGCGCGGCGTTGCCGCCGGCCGGCAGCGGCACCGTGTCGTTTGCGTCGCCGACCCCGACGAAGCCCTCGCTCGAGACCGCGAGCTTGTAGTCGCCGGCCGCGCCGGAGACGTTGGCGAAGTCGAGATAGAGCCGGCTCTGGTCGCCGGGCGCGAGGAAGCGCGGCGCGGTGGCGGTGACGACGACGGGGTCGCGGACGATGACGTCGGCCGAGGCGTTGCCGACCTTGCCGGCCGCCCACGCCACCGCCATCACCTTGACGGTGCCGTTGAAGGCGGGGATTTCGAACGTCGCCTTGGCCTTGCCGTCCGGGCCGACCTTCAGGATGCCGGAGAACCGCGCCACGATCTCCTGCGCCGGCGGGGCGGATTCGCCCATGCCGCCGCCGCCGTCGCCGCCGGTGCGCAGCTGGCCGCGGGTCGCCGACAGGCTGTCGATCAGCGAGCCGTAGAGGTCGCGGATCTCCGCCGAGAGCCGGCGCTGGCCGAGATAGTAGTCGGCGGCATCCGGCGGCTCGTAGCCGGTGAGGTTGAGGATGCCGACGTCGACGGCGGCCACCGTCACGAACGCCTCGTCGCCGGGCGCGAGGCCGGCGAGCGTCAGCGGCACGGTGAGCGGACCACGCGGCCGCACCTCCGTCGGGGCATCGAGGGTCACCGTCAGCGTCCGCTCCTCGCGCCCGACGCCGAGCCAGGAGAGGCCGAGGGCGCGGGTCGGCATGCGGCCGGCGGCGACGTCCATCGGCCGGTAGAGCGTGGCGGTGACGTAGGCGCCGGGCGACCAGTCGTCGCCGACGGTGAGCGGCACGGTGATGCCTTCCGCCGGCACCTCGACGGACTTCATCTCGACGAGGCCGTCGCCGACCACCGCGATCAGAACGATGCCGGGGAACTGCGGGGTCAGGCGCAGGTTGGCGGTGTCGCCGGGGGCGTAGCCGGGCTTGTCGAGCGACAGCTCGAGCAGGTCCGGCGTCTCGGCGGTGGCGCCGACGGTCGACCAGCCGGCGGCGAAGTCGACGCTGGTGGCGGCCTGCGGCTCGGCCTCGGCGATCACTTCCAGACGGTAGCTGCCCCAGTCCACAGGTGCGGAGACGCGGGCGGCCTCGCCGGGGGCAAGCTCCAGCGTGCCGCCGCCGACGCGGCTCGTCGACGAGATCGTCTCGAACGACCAGCGGCCGTCGCGGTTGTACCACTGGTAGCGTCGCTCGACCTTGAGCAACTCCCACTTGACGCCGGAGAGCGACGTGCGGGCGCCGGCCGGGTCGACCGCGACGATCTCGAAGGCGGCGGTCTCGCCCTGGCCGACGCGGTCGTCGGCGAACAGCGGCTTGACGCCGATGCGGGTGCCGTCCGCCGTCACCGGCAGGGTCAGCGAGCGCTCGACGGCGCGGCCACCGGCCTCGCGGACGCGCAGGATGATCTCGGCGGCGAGCGGCTTCGTCGTCGGCTCGAGCTCGGGCAGGCGCACCGTCACCGTCGCCTTGCCGTCGGCGCCGGTGCGTACCGGCTCGAGCAGCGGCCGGCGCAGCGGCGTCGCGGGATCGTCGAACAGGCCGAAGCGGTAGCCGGCGTAGCCGTCCACGCCCGTCGCCGGGCTGACGACGATGTCGCCCTCGATCGCCAGGTCGGCGGCGGGGGCGCCGTAGAGGAACTGCGCGTCGACATCGACGGTCGCCGGCTGGTTCGCCCCGATCGCGGTGGTGTCGGTGGCGAGCGTCAGCTCGATGCGCTCCGGCACGAAGTCCTCGACGAGGAAGGTGGTGCCGCCGATCGGCGCCGCCTCCGGGTCGGCATAGGCATCGAGGCGCCAGGTGCCGGACATCGCCGAGGTGACGAGATCGACCGGCAG
>CALRZT010000439.1:0-3538 GCA_943372725.1 Pseudoxanthobacter soli DSM 19599 | reverse complement strand
GTCGCCGCCCCCGCCCACCGCCGCGTCGACATAGTTCTGCGCCGCGTCGGCGGCGTGCTTGGCGGTCTCGGCGGCGGCGCGGGCGGCGTCGGCCGCTTCCTGCGCGCGCTGCAGGGCCTCGGCGGGAGTATCGGTCATGCTTGCCCCCTCAGCTCTGGAAGGACGGGTGGACGATGGCGCCGTCGCGGGTCAGCACGGTCGCCTTGACGAGCTCGTCCTCGAAGTTGACGGCGAGCGCCTTCTTCTCCTTGTCGATCAAGGTCTCGACGAAGGCGAAGAGGTTCTTGGCGTAGAGCTGCGAGGCGGAGGCGGCGATGCGGCCGGCGACGTTGAGGTGGCCGACCACCTTGACGTGGCCGATGTCGACGACCTCGCCGGGCACCGCGCCCTCGACGTTGCCGCCGCGCTCGACCGCGAGGTCGACCAGCACCGAGCCGGGCTTCATCGAGGCGATCATCGCTGCGGTGACGAGGCGGGGCGCCGGGCGGCCGGGGATCAGCGCCGTGGTGATGACGATGTCCTGCTTCTTGATGTGCTCGGCGACGAGGGCCGCCTGCTTCGCCTGATATTCGGGCGACATCGGCTTGGCGTAGCCGGCGGCGGTCTCGGCCTGCTTGAACTCCTCGTCCTCGACCGCGACGAACTTGCCGCCGAGGCTCTCGACCTGCTCCTTCGAGGCCGGGCGCACGTCGGTCGCCGACACCACCGCGCCGAGGCGGCGGGCGGTGGCGATCGCCTGCAGGCCGGCGACGCCGGCGCCCATGACGAAGACGCGGGCGGCCGGCACGGTGCCGGCGGCGGTCATCATCATCGGCAGGGCGCGATCGTAGACGTAGGCGGCGTCGAGCACCGCCTGGTAGCCGGCGAGGTTCGCCTGGGAGGACAGCACGTCCATGACCTGGGCGCGGGTGATGCGCGGCATCAGCTCCATCGCCACGGCAACGAGGCCGGCGTCGGCCATCTGCTGCAGCGCGTCCCGGTTGCCGTAGGGGTCCATGATGCCGACGACGAGGGCGCCGCGCTTGATGTGGGCAGCGAGCTCCGGCGTCGGCCGTCGCACCGTCAGTACCACGTCGGCATCCGCCACGGCGGCGCCGGCGTCGGGGGCGATGGTGGCCCCGGCGGCGACATAATCCTCGTCGAGGATGCGCGAAGCGACGCCCGCTCCGGCCTCGACCGCGACCGTCGCGCCGAGACCGACGAGGCGCTTCACCGTATCCGGGGTCGCGGCGACGCGTGCTTCCCCGCCTGCCGTCTCGCGCGGCACTGCAACCTTCATGCCCTGCTCCCTGGGTGCTGCCGCGGTGCCCCGTCACGAGGCCCCGGCGCGGCAAAGTTTGGCCCCCTCCGGCGGGCACCGGAGAGCGGGCGGACGTCCGGGGCGGACCCCGGCCGCGTGCGATGTCAGGTGAGGAAGAAGCCCATGAGCGCGAGCAGGATCACCAGCGCCACGGTGGTCCACTTCGCGAGCGTGAGGAACCCAGCATAGGTCCGCTCGTGCTCGGCGTAGTCCATCTTGGACATGTTGTCGTGCGTCATCAGCTCGTGCGTGTCGGCCATGGTGCCTCCCGGCGGCAATCGGCAATGTCCCATCTACGCGGTACGCGGCGAGCGGATCGACCGGGAGTGCCCCCGCCGGCTTGAGGATCCGCAGGCCCGCGCGGCCCGCGCGTTCTCTTTAGTGATCGCCTGCCCGTGTCGCAAGCGTACTACCGTCATACTCGGTGGCGGTAAAGCCGTTTCGTGAGAGAGGCGGGGCGGTGCCCGGGCCGCGCATCGGGGCGCGGCGCAGGCGGTCGTCGGGCGCGACGTCGGCGGGTCGCGACGAAGCGCCGTCATCGTGGCGGTGCGGGACGATTGAGAGCGGCGGGCGATGCCGCTAGAACAGCGCCGCCGAGGCCCGCTCTGCGGGCTGTCGCGGTGATGGGGCGTAGCCAAGTGGTAAGGCAGCGGATTTTGATTCCGCCATTCCCAGGTTCGAATCCTGGCGCCCCAGCCACGCCGGTTCCCGGCACCGACGCGCGTAAGGGTGGTGCCGTGTCGCGAAGCTGCCCGGTGTCGTGCAATTGGCGGTTGATCCGCACCACCTCCGCGCTGACGGGGCGGCTGCTCGTCTGGGCCGCAACCTTGTCGGGCGCATTCCTCGGAGCCATGGGCCAGGTTCCCGCAGTCGCGGAGGAGGCCGCTGCCTGCACAGTGATCAGCGCTGTCGACGGCAAGACGGTCCTTCGTTCGGCCGTCTTGCCAGCCTTGGTCGTCGACATCTCATTCGACTGCTCAGAGACGTCCTGTCGAGCCTCGGTCACGCATGCTGATCAAACGCTGAAAATCTTCGAGATCGAGAGCCGAAAGCAGATCGAAATCTGTACCCGGGAGTATGTGCCCAGCGGCAGACCGACCTTTGCTGACTGCGGCGACAGCATGAGAGCCTTCGAGTTCCAGATGAAAACTCGTCTCGGCGCCGGGTTCGACCGATATTTTGAGGCCGACTTTGTCTGGCTCGCGGGTGGGGTGCGGCGGGCTGCCCGCTGCATCAAGCTGATCGATGGTCGCTTCGAGATCGAGGGGTTCAACAATCTGCTACAGCCGCAGAAGTCATGGATCGCCGAGCCGTTCAGAATAACGATCTACGAGTACGATGACGCGAAATTCTAAGTCGGCCAGTTCGTAGCGGCGCGACGATCCGATCGGCTCCGGCCGTGGCGACGCGACGCCCGGGCCACGCGCGGCCGGGCCGGCCGCGGTGTTCCGGGCGGTCAGAAGCGGTAGGTCAGGCCCACGACGGGGCCTTGCATCAGAACGTCGTAGAGAAACTTGCCGTCCTGATAGTCGACCGAGAGCGCGCGGTAGCCGGCGCGTAGTTGCAGCTTGTCGCTCCACTCATAGTCGATGGTTCCGAGCGCCTGCCAGGTGAGATCGGAGCCGACGCTGAAGCCGCCGATATCGCCCGCGACCGTCATGCCCCAGGGCCCGCCGAGGCCGGCGATGACGCGGCCCGCCACGACCGGATCCACCCAACTCTCGTCCTCGGTGACGATGGTGCGCGTCGGCCGCGCGCCGGGGGCGAGGTCCAGCCTGTTGTCGAGGTACCAGAAGCGGGCGCCGGCACCCGCGTCCACGGACACGGCATTGCTCTCATAAAGCCGATAGAGCGCGTTGCCCTGCAGCGTCAGCGATCGCGAGCGCACCTCGACGCCGGACGAAAAGGGGGCAGGCAGGGTGCCGCTCGGCGACACCTGGGTGAACATCACGTCGCCGATCAGGCTCCAGCGGCCGAGGCGCATCTCGGCCTTGCCCATGATGCCGCCGTCGAAGTTCTCGAGGATGTCACCGAAACTGAGGTCGACGTTGGCCGCCGGCAGCGGCGGCAGCGTCGAGGTCTTGCCGCGCAGCCCGCTCGCCCAGAGATAGAATGTGGCCGAGAAGCGCGGCGACGCCGGATCGGTCGCGGGGGCCGCCGGATCGCTCACCGGCACCGCGGGTACGGGTGCCGCATCGAAGGGATCGGCGGCGCGGCCGGGGGCCGCGACGACGAACG
>CALRZT010000438.1:0-3548 GCA_943372725.1 Pseudoxanthobacter soli DSM 19599 | reverse complement strand
CCGCCCGCCTCGACCGCCGCGGCACCGTCCTCGCCGTCGGCCATGTGCTCGGCGACGTGGCCGGCCTCCTTGAGGCCTCGGAGCATGTAGGCCGCCGCCTCGCGGTCGTCCTCGATCAGCAGAATCCGCATTGCCGAACCATGCCCGCCCTCGGGCCCGTCGCCAAGCGCCACGTTGCGAAACGGCGCGTCACGGACGTCGCCTTCGGCAACCGGCGCGGTCGGCCGGGCGACAGACGGCAGGGCTGCCGCGGTCCGCTCGAAGGGGCGGAAGCCGTCGAGCGCCTCGGCGGGCGTCGGCGATCCGGAGAAGAGGTGGAATTGGGAGAAGGGGAAGGAGGGCATGGCGCCGCGCGCCTCGGCTGACCGCCCGTCTTGAATGGGACGGGACGGCAGGTGGATGTCCACCTGCCGTCCCTCGGCGTCGGATCGGCGGGGGCGACGGGAGCCTCACCGACACCTTCTCGAAGGGGCGCCGCGAACGGCGCCCCGATCTCGTCTCGTGCGGCGCCCTCTGGCACCGCGGTTGCGTCAGGCCTTGTCGATCGGCAGCGCGACGTAACGCGTGTTCTCGCCCGTCCGCATCTGGAAGAGTACGGCCTTGCGACCCTCTCCCTTCGCGGCCTCGATGCCTGCCGTCACGTCGGCCATCTTGCCGACGGGCTGGCCGCCGACCGCCACGATGACGTCGCCGACCTGCACGCCGCGCTCGGCCGCCGGTCCGTTCGGATCGACCTCGACCACCGCCAGACCCTTGTCCTCGAGCCCGACCGAGGCGGCCGGGGCGATCGAGAGGCCGAGCTGCGCGAGATCCGAACCGTCCTTGCCGGTCGTCGCGTCGGCCCGCTTGCCGTCCGTCGGCAGCGTGCCGAGCTTGACGGTGATCTCCTGCTGCTTGCCGTCGCGCCACACCGTGATCTTCACGTCGGTGTTCGGCGCGTAGCCGGCGATGCGGCGGGCGAGATCACGCGGATCGTCGACGGCGTTGCCGTCCACCGCGGTGATGGTGTCGCCGGACTTGATGCCCGCCGCCACCGCCGGACCGTCGGCCTGCGGCTCGGTGACGAGCGCGCCCTTGGCCTCCTTCAGGCCGAGGCTGTCGGCGATGTCGGCATTGACGCCCTGGATCTGCACGCCGAGCCAGCCGCGGGTGACGTTGCCGTCGTCCTTCAGGTCCTCGACGATCTGCTGCACGGTCGCCGCCGGAATGGCGAAGCCGATGCCGACCGAGCCGCCCGACGGCGAGTAGATCGCCGTGTTGACGCCGACCACCTCGCCCTGGAGGTTGAAGGTCGGGCCACCGGAGTTGCCCTTGTTGATCGGCGCGTCGATCTGCAGGAAGTCGTCGTAGGGGCCAGCACCGATGTCGCGGCCGCGGGCGGAGATGATGCCGGCGGTCACCGAGCCGCCGAGACCGAACGGGTTGCCGACGGCCACCACCCACTCGCCGACGCGGATGTCGCCGTCGTCGAACATCACGTAGGGGAAGTCACGGTCGGCATCGACCTTCAGCAGGGCGACGTCGGTCTTCTCGTCGACGCCGATCACCTTGGCGTCGTATTCGGTGCCGTTGTCCATCGTCACCTTCACCTCGGTCGCGCCGTCGACGACGTGGTTGTTGGTCACCACGTAGCCGTCGCCGGAGATGAAGAAGCCCGAGCCCTGGCCGGTGACGAAGCCGCGCTGGCCGCGGTTCGGCAGGCCGGGACCATCCTGGCCCGGACCACGCTCCGAACGCGGGCCGAATTCGCGGAACCACTCGAACGGCCCGCCACGCGGCATGCCGTCGAAGCCGGAGGTCTGCGGGCGCGCCTCGGACTTGACGCGGATCGACACGACGGCCGGCTCGACCGCCGACACCACGTCGGCGAAGCTCGGCATCTGGGCGGTGTTGCCCGGCACCTTCACCGCCTCGGCCATCGCCGGGGTGGCCGGCACCAGGAACGCCTCACCGGCAACCGCGCCGGCGACGCCGAGCGTCAGCACGCCGGCGAGCAGGGCGGTGCGCCGACGACGCACCAGGCCGGGGCGATTGGAGCCGTTGTGGGAAGTCTCGTTCATGCGGAGATCCTCGAAGGAGCTTGTTGTCCTGCAGGCGACTCGCCGCCGCCTTCGAGGTCTTTTCTGACGCCGCCCGCCTTACGGCCCGCTGTCCGAGGGATGAAATCTTCGTAAGGTTGAGGGACTGCGGCTGGGTCGCCTGTTGCCGCACGAGCTTCCATGCGATATTCCATCAGAGGAATAGTGGCGTCGTGTGGAGTGTGGAGCACACCGACGAGTTCGCTCTCTGGTGGGGCGGGCTCACGGAAAGCCGCCAGGACGACGTCGCCGCCGTCGTCGTCCTCCTGATGGAGCATGGTCCGACGCTGGGCTATCCCCACTCGTCGGCGATTGTGGGTTCTCGCCACTCTCACATGCGAGAGTTGCGCGTTCAGAGTGGCGGCCGCCCGATCCGGATCTTCTACGCATTCGATCCGAGGAGAACGGCCATCCTTCTCATCGGCGGCGACAAGACGGGGGACGGGCGCTTCTACGAGCAGATGCTGCGCGCGGCGGACACGCTCTACGACGAATACATCGACGAGATTGGGCGAGAGGGCCTGATACCATGACCGGACACCGACCCTTCAAGGATCTGACACGGGGCTTCTCGCCGGAGCGCCGCGCCAAGGTCGCGGCTCAGGCGGCCGTCCTGCGCGAGGAAATGACCCTCGAGGAATTGCGGACCGCAAAAGAGCTTTCGCAGGAAGCCGTGGCGACCGTCCTCGAGGTCGGACAGCCGGCAGTCGCCAAGCTCGAGCGCCGTCGCGACATGCACGTCAGCAGCCTGCGCCGCTACGTCGAAGCCCTCGGCGGTGAACTCGAGCTCCGCGCGAAGTTCGGCGACGTTTCCGTCTCCATCATCGAGTCCGACCAGCGCTGACCGAGCCGGACCCTCAGGCTCCGCACGTCGTCAGCTCTTGTTGCCCGCCCGCAGCCGCGCGAGTTCGGCCTCTTCCTCGGCCGACAGCGGCGCCGGTTCGGGACGGCGGCGGTTGCGGCCGACGACGCCCCAGGCGATCAGTCCGCCGGCGACGAGCACCGCGGGCGCCGCGAGCCACAGCAGCAGGTTGTGGCCGGAAAAGCTCGGCTTCAGGAGCACGAACTCGCCGTAGCGATCGACGAGGAAGGTCATCACCTGCGCGTCGCTGTCGCCGGCGACGAGCCGCTCGCGCACGAGCAGCCTGAGGTCGCGGGCGAGTGGCGCGTCGGAATCGTCGATCGACTGGTTCTGGCAGACCATGCAGCGCAGTTCCGCCGACAGCGCCCGCGCCCGCTGCTCGAGCGCCGGATCCGGCAGGATCTCGTCGGGCTGCACGGCCTGTGTTGGGACGGCCATCACCGAGAAAGCGAAAACGACGCCGGCCAAGACTGAAACGCTAACCCTCCCCCCTCGCGGGGGAGGGCAGGGAGGGGGGGAGCGGCAAACGCGGCGGCAGAGATTTGGCAAATCGCGCGGCGCTCGAGGTGCCTCGTTTCAAAGGTGGAGTTCGCGGCACCCCCCCCCCC
>CALRZT010000437.1:0-3554 GCA_943372725.1 Pseudoxanthobacter soli DSM 19599 | reverse complement strand
AGGAGCTGCAAGCGTTGTGCTCAGGGAAACACGGCTGCCACCGTAGCGATTGGCGTCCAAGACAGGCCCAATGCCCACCAAGACGGACCGAATGACCACCCCCCTCACCGCTTGCGGTAGAGCCGGTAGCGGCTCTTCTCGAGGCCGGGGGGGATCGGCAGTTCCTCGAAGTCCGGCAGGTTCATCGCCACGCCGCTCGCGACGAAGCCGCCGGAGGCGGTGCGCTCGGTGATGAGCGGCGCCAGCCACTCGGCCTTGGCGAGGTCGGCGGTCGGATCGCCGGTGCCGAGGTCGCAGTGGACGAAGGCGGCCGGCGCCTTCACCCGCGGGCCGCAAAAGGCGAGCGTCTCGCGGATCTCGCCGACGATCATGTGCTCGCCGTCGGGGATCGAGGCCGGATGGGCCGACACCGCCCGGTCGAAGACGAAGATCTCGCGGCCCGGCAGGATCTCGCGCAGGTGGTCGAAGGTGCGGCCGTTGCCGAGGCCGAGTTCCAGCACCGGGCCCGGCACGTCGGCGATCGCGGTGGCGATCTCCTCGAGCAGCAGCTTTTGGGCGTTCAGGCGGGCGAGGAAAGCGTCGAGACGGCTCATGGGCGGGCGCACCGAAGGCTCGAAAGCGGCAGGGCGGCGACCATACGGTGCCACCGGCAGCCGGTCAAAGCCGGCACCGACGGCGGCCCCTGCCCGTCCCGGACCGAGGGAGGACCGGGCCGGCGGCGCCCCCTGCCCTCACACCTCGCGGCGCAGCGCCTTCGCCAGCGCCTCCGGGTCGGGCATGCCCTTGACGACGAGTTCGGGGGCGTCGCCGGAGGTGAACACCGACACGGTGCCGACGTCGAAGATGCGGTCGACCAGCGTCTTGTCGATCTTGACCGTGCGGATCGACGACAGCTGCACCTCCGTCACCTGCTTCGACAGGATGCCGCTCGTCAGCGTCGCGCGCACCTCGTCGACCGTCAGCCGCGTCGAGCGGGCGATGATCCACCAGACGCCGAGCAGGACAAGCCCGACCCCGAAAACCGGAATCAGGATCAGGCAGACGAGGAAGCGCAGCGGATAGTCGCGGAAGACGGCGGGGCTGGCGTCGTAGCGGGGCGGCATGGGCGATCCTTCGCGGGCAGGGGCGGAGCGCCCCCGCGGAACGCGCAAGGTCGCCTGCTTCGATGGCCTTATCGCGACGCCGCGAGAAGACGGCCGGCACTACCGGCCGGACCGTCTTCTATCAGCCGCTCAGTTGAGCAGGAACATCCCGTCGACGCGCTTCCATTCGGTGGCACCGATCAGGCGCTTGTGGGCGACTTCGACCGAGTGCAGCGGGCCTTCCAGCTCACGCCTCCAGAAGTCGATGAAACGCGTCAGCACCGGGAATTTCGGCGCCACGTCGTAGTCCTGCCACACGTAGGTCTGCAGCAGCGCCGGATGGTCCGGCATCCGGTAGAGGATGCGCGCCGTCGTCAGGCCGTAGCCGGCCAGCTGCAACTCGAACTCGCTCGACCCGCCTTCGATCACTCGGTCCGTCATGGAACCCCTCACTGGTTGGCACCACGCCTGAAAGGCTACAGGCCCTTCCTTGCAACGAGCAAGCCAGATAAGAGTTTCCGTCAATGATTTCAGTCTGTTGGCAGCCTCCGATGACTGCTGCTGACAAAGCGGCTGGTCAATCGGCTGAACCGGCGCGGCGGGCGCGGCGTACCTCGCTGTCATGACCACGCTCCGCCTCGTCCTCGCCGACCAGCTCGACCGCGACGTCGCCGCCCTCGCCGACCTCGAGGCCGGCACCGACGTGGTGCTGCTGGCCGAGGTCGCCGAGGAGACGACCTACGTCCCGCACCACCGCCAGAAGATCGCGCTGCTGTTCTCGGCGATGCGCCACTTTGCCGAGGCTCTCGCTGCCGATGGCGTCACCGTCGACTATGTGCGGCTCGACGATCCCGCGAACTCCGGCTCGCTCGGCGGCGAGGTCGCGCGCGCCGTCGCCCGCCACGGCGCGGCGCGCGTCGTCGTCACCGAGCCCGGCGAATGGCGCGTCCGCAGAGCGATGGACGGCTTTGAGGCCGCCGCCGGCGTGCCGGTCGAGATCCGATCCGATGACCGCTTCCTGTGCTCCCGCGAGCGCTTCGCCCGCTGGATGAGCGGCCGCAAGGCGCCGCGCATGGAGCACTTCTACCGCGACATGCGCCGCCTCACCGGCCTTCTCATGGACGGCGATGCGCCGGCCGGCGGTCGCTGGAACTACGACACGGAAAACCGCGGCCGCCTGCCGAAGGACGTCGTGGTTCCCGAGCGGCCGGCCTTTCCGCCCGATGCCGCGACGCGCGCCGTGCTCGACCTCGTCGCCGCCCGCTTCCCCGGCGGCTTTGGCGACCTTGAGCCGTTCGACTGGCCGGTGACGCGGGAGGCGGCGCTCGCCGCGCTGGAGGCGTTCATCGCCGACCAGTTGCCCAGTTTCGGCGACTACCAGGATGCGATGAAGCGCGGCGAGCCGCTGCTTTTCCACGCCCGCCTGTCGGCGGCCCTCAACATGGGCCTGCTTCGGCCGATGGAGGTCTGCCGCGCCGCCGAGGCGGCCTTTCGCGATGGCGACGCGCCGCTCAATGCGGTGGAGGGATTCATCCGCCAGATCCTGGGCTGGCGGGAATATGTCCGCGGGCTCTACTGGCACTTCATGCCGGACTATGCGCAGACCAACGCGCTCGCCGCGACGCGGCCCCTGCCCGGCTTCTACTGGACCGGCGAGACCGACATGGCCTGTATCGCCGAGACGGTCGGCGAGATCCGCCGTGGTGCCTACGCCCATCACATCCAGCGGCTGATGGTGACGGGCAATTTCGCGCTGCTCGCCGGCCTCGCGCCGGCGGAAGTCGAGGCGTGGTACCTCGCCGTCTTCGCCGACGCCTACGAGTGGGTGGAGCTGCCGAACACCCACGGCATGGCGCTTTATGCCGACGGCGGCATCATGGCCTCGAAGCCCTATGCTGCCTCGGGCGCCTACATCGACCGCATGTCGGACTATTGCGGGTCGTGCCGCTACGACCCGAAGCTGAAGGCGGGGCCGGACGCCTGCCCGTTCAACCCGCTCTACTGGAACTTCCTGATCGAGCACCGGGAGCGGCTGTCCGGCAATCCGCGGATGGCGATGCCCTATCGCACGCTCGACCGCATGGACGCCCGTCGCAAGGCGGAGGTCCGCGCCGACGCCGGCCGCATCCTCGCCGCGATCGACGCCGCGCCGCGCTGGCTGCCCAGGAATTAGGCGGCCGGACGAGAATCCCTGCCCGGCTGTTCGGCATTGGCGACGCCGCAGGGATGGTCCGGCCGCGACGAACGCCGCGGACGAGCGGCGACGCGCATCTGGCACGCGGCCTGCAAGGTAGATTTCCGAGTACCGGCAATCTTGCCGCGCGTACGAAGGCCGCCTCCCAAGCGACCGTATCTCCGCCTCCCCCGATATTGCCGGGACCGAAGCGGATCAGGGGTGGTGCTCCCCGAAGTGAGCACCACCCCGACTTTTCTTCCCCGAGGCGCTCCGTCAGGCGACGCCGAGTTCGGCCG
>CALRZT010000436.1:0-3566 GCA_943372725.1 Pseudoxanthobacter soli DSM 19599 | reverse complement strand
GCAATCGGGGTCGTCGCGAAACCGCTGGACCAGTGCCGGTCGTTTTTCCGCCGGGACGCCGCCATGGAAACTCACGTAACCCAGGCCGCGGGCCTCGAGGCGGCGGATGACCACATCGTGGGTCCGCGTCCATTGCGAGAACACCACCGCCGTGGCCCCGGGGTCGGCGAGCAGGTCGTCGAACAAGGACGCCAGTTCGTCCGCCTTGACGCCATGGTCGGAGTCCTGGTCGAGCAGATAGGTGCTGTTGCAGGACATGCGCATGTTCTGCAGGGCGCAGGTCAGCCGCCGCTGGTCCTTGTCCGACAGAAATCTGGTCTTGCGCCAGCGCTGGACGATCCGCGTCACCACGTCGGCATTTTCCTGGTGATGCCGCATCTGCGCCTCGGTCATCGGCACCAGCAGGTTCTGGTCGGTCCGGCTGGGCAATTGCCGCAGCACCTCGGATTTGCGCCGGCGGATCATCACGGGCGCCAGCGTCTGGCCGATCCTGTCCAGGCCGGTATAGCCGGTGACGCGCCCGCCTTCGTCCTTGACCTGATGCTCGTTCAGCAGCTTCCAGGTGGGGCCCAGCCGGTGCTGATCGACGAACTGGACGATGGAAATCAGCTCCTCAAGCTTGTTCTCCAGCGGCGTGCCGGTCAGCACGATCGCATAGGCGCTGTCGATGCGTTTCAAGGCGCGCGCCGCGACGGTATTCCAGTTCTTTACCCGCTGGGCTTCGTCGACGATCACCAGTTCGGGGGCCCAGGCAGCGATCAGGTCGAGATCGGGCTGGAGTTTTTCGTAGTTGGTGATCTTGCAGAAATCGTCCAGGGCATAGTCCTTCTGCCGCTGTGCCCGGCCGCCATTGATGACGCGCGCCGCGTTTTCGCCCTGCCGCCCGGAGAAACGCGCGATCTCGCTTTGCCATTGATATTTGAGCGAGGTCGGGCAGACCACGAGAACCCGCGATACGCCGAAATGCCGCGCCAGAATTTCCATCGCGGCGATCGCCTGGATGGTCTTGCCCAGCCCCATGTCGTCACCGATCAGGGCACGGCCGGCCCGCACCGCGAACAGCGCCCCCTCGGCCTGATAGGGATAGAGCGGCACCTTCAGAACGGCCTGCAGCCCGGCATCGGCCGGCCCGCGCGGAAACAGCCGCTCGAGCTGCGCGGCGCGATGCGCCGCGTCCCGCCGGCCCGCGACGAATTCGAGCGCGTCGTCGTAGGCCCGCAACTCGTGGTCGCCCCTGGCCGTCATGGCCATGAAAGGCTCCAGCGCGCCAAAGCGCTCTTCCGGCAGCACGCCGTCATGCTGGAGGTCGAACAGCTCGGCGGCGGCTTGGCGCCAGGCCGGCGGGCAATCCGTCCCGGCGCGGAAATGCACACGGCGCTTGCCGTCGTTGCGCAGATACAGTTCGGAAAATGCCGGCTGGTAGCCGCGGGCAAACGCCGCCTTGGCACCACGCCTCTCCAGCAGTCGGGCAAGCGTGAATTCGATATGCTTGCAGGTTCCCAGTTCGCTGGTGGCATAGTCCGGGCAGGAACAGAAGTTGCCACCCGGCCCCCGGCCCCGAATCGCTACGCGGTAACTCGATTTCGCAACCGGATTGCTGACCCGGAATTCGGAGAAGAACGGCTCGCTGCCGAGATTTTCGAGCCCGAAGGCCTGCTCGCGGCCGAACTGGCGGCGCAAGGCCCGCTGCCAGTCCACCGGCGAAAGGTCAGCCGGCGCGTGGGTGCGCGACAGCTTGGGTTCCTTGTGCGGCTTGGCGGCGGATTTCCGGTTTCGGCGCGTGGACGTCATCGGGACCTGTTCCATTCAGCGGGCGCAGTTCGATCGCGGTCACCGGTGGTATATCAGGGCGGGGAGCGGGTAAAGAGCGGGGGAAGCCATTTCCCGCGCCGTCGCCGCCAGCCACGAGGAAGACTGCGTCGGCCGGCATGACAGGGCCGCGGCCGACGAGATCATGGGACTTCCAGCCCATGGCCCCGGGACGATGCGTTCGGCGCCGGCCCCCCGCGCAAGGTCCAGCGGTCGAGGACGTTGTAGCGGGTCAGCCCTCGTTCGCTGTGGATCAGCTGGAAATCATCGACCGTGACGCGGATCGGTCCGGCCGGCCGCCGCGCCACGGCGGTCGGACCGTAGCTCAGCGTGATATGCGCCTTGCAGCCGGTCCCGGCGCGCAGGCCGTTGCGGCGCATCGCGGACCCCAGCGCCTGATGCAGCGCGGTCAGCCCGTCGCTGCCGCCGCGCAGCACCAGCGGCCGCCTCGCCTCCCTGCCCGGTGGCACGGGAAAGGTTTCCAGGCTGTCGAACGTCACCTCGAACGGCCCGACCGCCACCTCGTCCGCAGCCAGGCGGGCGGCAAAGAGACGATCGGGCCGCAGCCGCGGGAAATCGCCGACCAGATGCAGCGAGACATGCAGCCGGCCGACCTCGATCGCCGCGCCTTCGATGCCGATTTCATCGACCAGCCGCCGCCGCAACGCGTCGATCCGCCGGGCCGTGGCGGGATCGGGCTGCACGGCAAAAAACAGACGCTCCGGGTTCTTTGGCCGGCGCGGCAGATCGGTGATGAAAGCGAGCCTGCCTTGCTCGAACATGCGCTCGCCTCCCGGATATGAACATATAGTGAACATACCCCCTCGACGGCGACCCGCCAACAACCGTCGGTCGAACGGCGGGCGGACGAGCCGCTTGGTCCTTGGGCAAGGCGGCAATGGCGGCCGAGGCAGCCCAGACCGGCAGGCTGGTGCAGGTGCTGCCCGACTGGGCGGACGAGCGGTATCCGCTTTACACCTGCCACCTGCCGCCGGCCGAGGTCCGCGCCTTCCTTGCCTTCATCCAGCAGGTGGCGGCGGCATCTTCGGGAAATGCGGGATGACCGGGTCGACATGATCCCAGGCATGCCCGCTCGACGTGAACAGCACCATCTGCGGCTTGTAGCGGGCGGGCTCGTCGAGGCTGGCCGGCTTGACGATGAAGATATCGGGCATCGCGGGGAAGGCCATGTAGACCGGCGCACCGCAGGTCGGGCAGAAGGCCCGGCTTTTCACCGTGCCGCCGTCGCCGGCCATCGTCCACAGCGTCGCCTGGCCGCTGACCGTCACCCCCGCGCCCTTGAAGGTGAGATGCGAGGCATGGCCGGTGCCGCTTTCCTGCTGGCACTGGCGGCACTGGCAATCGACCATCACGATCGGTTCGCCTGAAATCTCGTAGCGGATGGCGCCGCAGGCGCAGCCGCCGGTATAGGGCTTGCTCATGCTGGGTTCCTGTTCCTTCAGTGCTGCGCTTCGGCGACGATGGCGCCGATCGAGGGCACGACCTTCTTCCAGCCCTCGCCCATGGTCTTCAATGCGGATTCATTGCGCGGCATGACGAAGCCGGAATGCACGAGGCGAAGCCGCGTGCCGCCGGCCGCCGGCGTCAGGGTCCAGGTGACGATGGTGTCGAGGCGCGAGCCGTAGCCGACATTGCCGTCATGCCCGCCCCTCCAGGCATAGGCGAAGCGTTCGTTGGGCACCACCTCCAGCACCTCGCAACTGATCGTGCCGTCCCATTCGCCGGCCGGCCTGGTC
>CALRZT010000435.1:0-3571 GCA_943372725.1 Pseudoxanthobacter soli DSM 19599 | reverse complement strand
GCACCGGCGACAGCCCGAGCCGGCGGAAGCGCCGTCCGAACACGGTGGCGAACCCGTAGCAGAGCGCAGCACCCAGGCAGGCGAGCTCGGCCAGCACGTCGGCCTCGACGCCGGCGAGCGCGCCCGGGCCGATCATCGCCACGACGCCGGAGAAGCCCACCAGCACGCCGGCAATGCGCCCGAGCGTCAGGCGCTCGTCGGTGGTGGCGAAATGGGCGACGAGCACGGTGAAGAGCGGCGTCGTGGCGTTGAGGATGGCCGCCAATCCGCTCGCGATGTGGCTCTGGCCCCAGACCAGCAGCGTGAATGGCACGGCGTTGTTGAATACCCCCATCAACGCGAAGGCGCCGATCGCGGCCGCCGTCGTCGGCAGCCGCTCGCCGCCGATCCGCAGCACGAGATGCAGCGCCAGGGCCGCGATCAGCACGCGCGAGGCGACGATGACGAGCGGCGGCAACTCCGTCACCGCGATGGCGATGAAGAAGAACGAGCCGCCCCACAAGAGTGACAGCAGCACCAGCAGCCCCCAGTCGGCGAGGCTGAGCGGGCGCAGGGCGAAGGCGGCAGGCGACGGCGGAGGGGGCAAGGGACACCGGCGGTGAGGGACGGCGCAGCCTAAGGGGGGATGGGACGGCGGGCACCCCGATTCTTGACGCCGTCCCGGTGCCGTCGTGCGCCGTGCCGGTGCAGGCCGCCTTGTCGCCCGCGCGCGAACGGATCAAAGATGCGCCGCAACCAACGGTCCTCCCCCGCGATTGGGGAAGGCCTGCGACATCACCCTGGGAGCGCTCATGCAGCGGTTGGCGATCTATCCGGACCTGGCCGACAAGACCGTCTTCATCACCGGCGGCGGCAGCGGCATCGGTGCCGCCCTCACCGAGGGCTTCGCCGCCCAGGGCGCCCGCGTCGCCTTCGTCGACATTGCCGAGGCGCCGAGCCGGGCGCTGGTGGCGCGACTTTCCGACAGCGCCGGCGGCGCGCCCCTGTTCATTCCCTGCGACATCCGCGACGTGGCGGCGCTGAAGGCGGCGGTGGTGCGGGCCGGCGCCGAGCTCGGCGACGTCGCCGTCCTGATGAACAACGCCGCCAACGACGAGCGCCACGCCGTTCTGGATGTCACGCCCGAGTACTGGGACGGGCGCATGGCGATCAACCAGCGACCGATGTTCTTCGCCGCCCAGGCGGCGATCCCGCAGATGCAGCGGCGCGGCGGCGGCTCGATCGTCAACTTCGGCTCGATCTCGTGGCGTCTCGGCCAGGGCGGCATGCCCGCCTACACGATGGCGAAGGCCGCCGTGCACGGGCTGACGCGGGGTCTCGCCCGCGACTTCGGCCCCGACCGCATCCGCGTCAACTCGCTGCTGCCCGGCTGGATCCTGACGGAGCGGCAGAAGGAGCTCTGGCTGACGCCGGAGGCCGACGCGGAGCGCCGCAAGGGCCAGTGCCTCGACCTCGAGATCGGCCCCGCCGACGTCGCCGAGATGGCGATGTTCCTCGCCTCCGACGCCGCGCGCGCCATCACGGCCCAGGAGTTCATCGTCGACGCAGGCTGGGCGTGAGCGAACGGCAGCGCGGCGAAAGGTGCGGCCGTCTGTGGCGGTGACGCCGTCGCCGAACGGCCGCGGTCGCCGCGATCCGGGACGCGAAAGGCCTCGTTGAGACTCGGCCGTGTAGTATCTGACCCTGAGCCGCCAAGCCCATTCGGAGGTGCCGTGCCGACGCGTTCCGTTCCCCCTCGTCGCCTCGCCGGCGGCCTCCTCGCCGCCGCGGTGGCGGCGACGCTCGCCGCCTGCACCACCACCGGCGAGGTCGGCGGCCGCGACGACGCGATCTGCGTCGGCCAGGGCTTGCAGGCGGGCAGCGCCGACTACGTCAACTGCCGCACCGTGCTCGCCAACCAGCACCGCGACGACGCCCTCGTCGCCCGCAGCGAGTATTTCGGCAACGACTGAGCGGGGCGCGCCAGCCTCTTGCCTTCGCGGGCGAACCGGCGCTTGCTCCGCTGCGCACCTCACGCGGAGCCCTTCCAATGTCGCTCGAGCTCTGGCTCGCCTTCGTCGCCGCCTCGGCGATCCTGCTCGCCATTCCCGGCCCGACGATCCTGATCGTCGTCTCCTACGCCCTCGGCCACGGGCGGCGGGCGGCGCTGTCGACGGTGGCCGGCGTCGCGCTCGGCGACTTCACCGCGATGACCTGCTCGATGCTGGGCTTGGGCGCGCTGCTCGCCACCTCGGCGATGCTGTTCACGGCGCTGAAGTGGCTCGGCGCCGCCTATCTCGTCTGGCTCGGCATCAAGCTCTGGCGGGCGCCGCCGACGCTCCCTGCCGCAGGGGCGGAGGGCGAGGCCGGCGCGGTGCCGGAGCTGCGGCCCTGGCGGATGTTCGGCCACGCCTATGTGGTGACGGCGCTGAACCCGAAGAGCCTCGTCTTCTTCGTCGCCTTCCTGCCGCAGTTCCTCGACCTTTCGGCGCCACTCGCCCCGCAGATGATCGTGCTGGAGGCGACCTTCATGACGCTCGCGGCGCTGAACGCGCTCGCCTACGCGCTCGCCGCCTCCGCCGCCCGCACCCAGATCCGCCGCCCGTCGGTGCAGCGGGCGGTGAACCGGGTCGGCGGCACGCTGCTGATCGGGGCGGGCGTGGCGGCGGTGACGTGGCGGGGTGGGTCGTGAGGCAAGTCGATGGGGATTGCACGCTCGTGCTCGCCCCATTCCTGGGTGGTGGGCGCCGGAGCGCTTCAGGGCCTCGGGCTCCCGCCTCTCCTCCGTCATGCCCCGGCTTGACCAGGGCATCCATCCCACTGAAAGAGCTAATGTTTTCGAACTGGATGGATCGCCCGGTCGAGCCGGGCGATGACGGAGAGAGGGGGCTGGCCGTCCCGTCTCAATCCCCCGCCACCCCCGGCAGCCCCGGCACGTCGGCGATCCACGGCACGGCCGAGCGGCACCAGATCTGCCGCTTCGGCACGAGGTCGGCGCGCTGGTGGATGCTGCCCCAGCGGATGCCCCAGAAGGCGGCGGCCTCGCCGTCGCCGGTGGTGAACAGCGGCGAGCCGCACTCGGGGCAGAAGTACTGCAGCCGCCTGGCGCCGTTCGCGGCGGTCTTGACGTAGAGCTTCGGCGGCGCGGCGGTCAGGCGGACGCTGTCGGCCGCCGTCTCGACGGTGACGCGGAAGGCCGAGCCGGTGAGGCTCTGGCAGTCCGTGCAGTGGCAGATCGAGACGTCCTCCGGATCGATCTCCGCCTCGTAGCGCACGTGTCCGCAATGGCAGCCGCCGTCGATGTGCATGCTGCTTGATAACACCTCCATCGCTAGAATGGCCAGCCACTCCGCGCCGTGACCTGCGACCTTGGTCTGAACTGCTTCTGATCGCCTCTCGCGAATCTTGGCAAAAATTAAGTCTTGTCGCTGGTCATTTTCTGAGCACTTTTCCTGACCGGTTTGTATTCGAAGGCAGCGCAGATGATGCCATGATCGTTCGTGCCATCCGATTTATGATCATCAAAATTCAGATGATCATTGCTGACAACCATGCCGTCAAAGGTCCATATCCTCTTCTTACTGTTCTCATA
>CALRZT010000434.1:0-3578 GCA_943372725.1 Pseudoxanthobacter soli DSM 19599 | reverse complement strand
CCGGGGTGCGGCCGTGGTCGCCGCTGGAGCTCGCCGGCCGCAACATCTACGTCCGGGAGGGCTGCTACAACTGCCACTCCCAGATGATCCGGCCGCTGCGCGACGAGGTCGAGCGCTACGGCCCCTACTCGCTCGCCGCCGAGAGCATGTACGACCGGCCCTTCCAGTGGGGCTCGAAGCGCACCGGTCCCGACCTCGCCCGCGTCGGCGGCAAGTACTCGGACGCCTGGCACCAGGAACACCTGCACCAGCCGACGTCGGTGGTGCCGGGCTCCATCATGCCGGCCTATCCCTGGCTCGCCGAGCGCCGCCTCGACGATCGCTACATCGCCGACGACCTCGCGGTGCAGGCGGCGCTCGGGGTCCCCTACACGGCGGAGATGATCGCCGACGCCCAGAAGGACCTGCGCGCCCAGGCGACGCAGGACGGCGACGTCGACGCCCTCGCCGAGCGATACCCGAAGATCCAGGTCCGCGACTACGACGGCAATCGCGGCCGCATCACCGAAGCCGACGCGCTGATCGCCTACCTGCAGGCCCTCGGCACCTTCGTCGACTTCAAGCTCTACGACGACAAAGCCAACATCCGCTGAGGCGACCCGGCCATGTCCGACACCTACCGCATGCTCGCCGAGTTCGCCCAGTCCTGGGGGCTCGTCTACTTCGTCGTCGTCTTTCTCGCCGTCCTCGCCTACGCGCTCTGGCCTTCCCGCAAGGCGCAGTTCGACGAGGCGGCGCGCCTGCCCCTGAGCGAGGACTGATCCGATGGTCGACCACACCGGTCCCGAAATCGACGCCACCACCGGCGTCTCCACCACCGGCCACGAGTGGGACGGCATCCGCGAGCTCAACAATCCGCTGCCGCGCTGGTGGCTATGGATCTTCTACGCCTGCATCGTCTGGTCGGTCGGCTACTGGGTCGTCTATCCGAGCTGGCCGCTGGTTTCGAGCTATGCCGGCGGTGTGCTCGGCTGGTCGTCGCGGGAGTCCGTCGACGTGGCGCTCGCCGCCCTGCAGGCCCAGCGCGGCGCCACCCTGCAGCGTCTCGCCGACACCCCCGTCGAGCAGGCGAACGCCGACCCGGAACTGCTCGCCTTCTCCCAGGCGCTCGGCCGCGCCGCCTTCGCCAACAACTGCGCGCCCTGCCACGGTGCCGGCGGCGGCGGCGCCCGCGGCTACCCGAACCTCGTCGACGACGAGTGGCTGTGGGGCGGCTCGCTCGCCCAGATCCAGCACACGATCACCCACGGCGTCCGCAACGCCGACGCCGACAGCCGTCAGGGTGAGATGCCGGCCTTCGTCCGCGACGGCCTGCTGCCGGCCGAGGAGGTTCCGATCGTCATCGAGTACGTCCGCCAGATCGCCGGCCTCGACGTGCTGCCCGACGCCGACCTCGCCAAGGGCAAGGAGATCTTCGAGGCCAACTGCGCCGCCTGCCACGGTGCCGAGGGCCACGGCAACCAGGAGCTCGGCGCGCCGAGCCTCGTCGATCCGATCTGGCTCTACGGTTACGACCGCAAGGACATGACCGAGACCATCCGCAACGGCCGCGGCGGCGTCATGCCGACGTGGGCCGAGCGGCTCGACCCGACCACCATCAAGGCTCTGACGATCTACGTACACGCCCTCGGTGGTGGCGCCTGACGGCGCTGCCGCTGCTGGGCGGTCCGGCCGGGTGCGGGGGTGCTCGGCCGGACACTTCTCCTGGAGACTGGTTTCATGACCGCCATCGTCGTCGACCACCGCAAGGGCAAAGCTGGTCCCGGCCCTGCTGAGCCGCCCCCGGGCGACGACGCGCCGCTCTACGAGGCGCGGCGCAAGATCTATCCGCAGTCCGTCTCCGGCACCTATCGCCGGGTGCGCTGGATCGTCCTGATCGTCACGCTCGGCATCTACTATCTGCTGCCGTTCGTGCGCTGGGACCGCGGCCCGAACGCCCCCGACCAGGCGGTGCTGATCGACCTGCCGGCGCGGCGGTTCTACTTCTTCTTCATCGAGATCTGGCCGCAGGAGATCTACTTCTTCACCGGCCTGCTGATCCTCGCGGCGATGGCGCTGTTCCTGATGAACGCGCTCGCCGGCCGGGTCTGGTGCGGCTACCTCTGCCCGCAGACGGTGTGGACCGACCTGTTCCTGGCGATCGAGCGCCTCTGCGAGGGTGACCGCCGCGAGCGAATGCTGCGTGATTCCCACCCGCTGACCGCCAATGGCGTGGCACGCAAGTCCGCCAAGCACGCGCTCTGGCTCATCACCGCCTGGTGGACCGGCGGCGCCTGGGTGCTTTATTTCGCGGACGCGCCGACGCTGGTGGTGGAACTCGCCACCGGCGAGGCGCCGCTGATCGCCTATGGCGCGATCGCCACGCTCACCTTCACCACCTATTCCCTCGCCGGGCTGATGCGCGAGCAGGTCTGCCTCTACATGTGCCCATGGCCGCGCATCCAGGCGGCGCTGACCGACGAGGACGCCCTCAACGTCACCTACCGCGTCGACCGCGGCGAGCCGCGCGGCTCCCTGAAGAAGGCCGCCGCCCTGCGCGCCGCCGGCGAGCCGGCGGGCGACTGCATCGACTGCGGCCAGTGCGTCGCCGTCTGCCCGACGGGCGTCGACATCCGCGACGGCGCCTCGCTCGGCTGCATCCAGTGTGGCCTCTGCATCGATGCCTGCGACACCGTCATGCGCCGCGTCGGCCAGCCCGAGCGGCTGATCGCCTACGACACCGATCTCAACATCCAGCGCCGCCTCAGGGGCGAGCCCGAACAGGTCCGGCTCGTGCGGCCGCGCACCATCCTCTACAGCGCCATCATCCTCCTCGTCGGCGGCATCATGGTCTATGCGCTGGCCGTGCGCAGCCCGGTCGGCATCGCCGTCCAGCACGACCGCAACCCGGTGGCGGTGACGCTGTCCGACGGCGGCATCCGCAACGGCTACGCGCTGCGCCTCGTCAACAAGGCGGCGGTCGAGACCACGTTCCTCGTCACCGTCGCCGGCCCCGCCGGGGCCCGCCTCGACATCGTCGGCGGCACGGCGGAAGCGGGCGGCGCCATCAGTGTCACCGTCGGCCCCGACCAGACGCGCGAACTGCGCGCCCTCGTCACCGCCGCGCGGCTGCCCGGCAAGGAGACGTCGGCGCCGATCGTCTTCCGGGCCATCGATGCCGTCACCGGCTTCATCGCCACCGTCGACGACACCTTCCGGATGCCGTGAGGACCATCATGCCCACCGCCCTTCCGCTCGCCGCGCCGCCCCCCGTTCCCCGCGAGCGCCGCCTCACCGGCGGCGTCGTCCTCGCCTCCCTCGTCGGCTTCTTCCTCGTCGTCGCCGGGGCAAACGCCGTGATGATCACGGTGGCGATGACCACCTTCGGCGGCGCCCGCACCGATTCCTCCTACCGCGCCGGCCAGCGCTACGCCGCCGACCACGCCGCCGTGGCGGCCCAGGACGCCCTCGGCTGGACGGTCGACACCACCCTCTTCACCACCGCCGCCACCGCCGACGACGTCGCGCCGGAGCGCACCCTGACGATCTCCGCCGTCGATGCGGACGGCGTGCCTCTCGCCGGGCTGGTGGCGGCGGTG
>CALRZT010000433.1:0-3610 GCA_943372725.1 Pseudoxanthobacter soli DSM 19599 | reverse complement strand
GCCACCTGGAGGCGCTGATCCGGCGCCGTGCCGCCGGCGAGCCGGTGCGGGTCTGGGTGGTCGGATGCGGCGCCGGGGCCGAGGCCTATGCGGTGGCCGTGCTGTGCGAGGAGGCGCGGCGCGCGGCGCGCAGCCCTGTGCCGCTGCAGATCTTCGCCACCGACCCGGACCCCGATGCGATCGGCCACGCCCGTCGCGGTGTCTTCGACCAGGCGACGCTGGCGGTGGTTCCCGCCGGTCTCATCGCCACCTATTTCGCCGGCGAACCCGACGGCCTGCGCATCCGCCCGGTGATCCGCGACCGCATCACCTTCTCGGTGCACGACGTCGCCCGCGATCCGCCGTTCGCCCGCATCGACGTGATCGTCTGCCCGGCCGCGCTCGCCACGCTCTCGCCGGAGGCCCGCGAGCGGGCGCTGGCGGCGTTCCACTATGCCCTGCGCGGCGACGGCGTGCTGATGACGGGGGCGGAGCACGGTAGCGGCTCGCTCCAGCACTTCTCGGCGGACCCGGCGACGAGCCGCCTGCATCGGCCGAGCGGGCCGGGGCGCCCATCGGACACGGTGGGCCGACCGAGCGGCGACGCCGCAGCCGAGGCGCTCCGCCGCCTCGTCGTCGAGAAGTGCGCGACGCTCGCGGTCGCCGCCGCCTTCGCCGTCGACGCCGACGGCCACGTCCGCTTCACCCTCGGCGACACCGCCTCCCTGACCCAGCTGCAGCCCGGTCCGGCGAGCCTGTTGCTGACCAACATGGTGCGGGCCGATCTCGCCGGGCCGCTCAGGCGCGCGATGGCGCGGACGCGACGGCGCGGCGAGGCGACGGTGGTGGCGCTGTCGGTGCCGGCCGACCCGCGGAACGACGGGCCGGGCCTCGTCGTCCATCCCTTCCCGGAGTTGCAGGAGGGTGGCGTCCTCGTGCTCGCCGGCGTCGAGCCGATCGCCGTCGAAGCGGTCGCGCCGCCGGCCGCCGCCGACGGGCGGGCCGGCGACGTCGAGGAGCTTCTCGCCGAGGCGGCCGAGCTCCGGTCGAGCCGCGAGGAATGGCGCGCGCTCGGAGACGAGCTCGCCACGCGGGTGGCGCGGCTGCAGGCGCGCGGCGACGAGTTCGAGGCGATGCAGCGCGGCATGGCCGTGCCAGCGCTCGTGCTCGGCCGCGACTTCCGGGTGCGCCGCTTCACGCCGGAGCTCGACCGGCTGTGCGCGACGGCGGTGCTGCGCGAGGGCGACCCTTTGTCGGCGATCCGCTGGCGGACCCCGCTGCGCTCCGACCTCGTGCAGCGGGTCTCCGAGGTGATGGCGTCGGGGGAGAGCCTCGTGCTGCCGTTCGTCACCGGCGAGAGCGCCTTCGAGGCACGGCTGACGCCCTATCTGGCCGGCGACGGCGAGACCGACGGGGTCGTCATCGCCTTCCACGACGTCACCGGCCTGCAGCGCGGCCTCGCCCGCGCCGAGCGGGAGCGCGAGATCGCCGTCGAGATGTTGTCGGCGCTGAACGAGGGCCTGATCAAGGTCGACCCGCGCGGTCTCGTCGAGTTCCTCAATCCGGCGGCCGCGGCGATGACCGAATGGCCGCGCGAGGAGGCGGTCGGCCGGGCCCTCGACGAGGTGGTGGCGCTGGCGCTCGATCCGTCACGGCCGCGCCTGCCCAACGTCGCGCTGGAGGCGGTGCGCGCCGGCGGCGAGATCCGCTCGGACATGCCGGCGGTGCTGACCGGCCGGGACGGCCGGCGGACCGTCGTCGAGTTCGTCGCCCAGCCGATCGGCGCCGCCGACGGCCACCCCGACGGCGCCGTCGTGACGCTGCGCGACGTCGGCGAGCGCGAGCGGATGGTCGCCGAGCTCGAGTGGCGCGGCAATCACGACGTCCTCACGGGCCTGCTCAACCGCTTCTCGTTCGAGCGCGAGGTCGGCCGCACGGTGGAGGCGGCCAGGCTGCGCGGCATCACCAGCTGCCTGATGTTCCTCGACGTCGACAAGTTCAAGATCGTCAACGACACCTCCGGCCACATCGCCGGCGACCAGCTCCTGCGCGACCTCGCCCGCACCCTCTCCGAATCGGTGCGGGCGAGCGACATCGTCGCCCGCGTCGGCGGCGACGAGTTCGCCGTCATCCTGCAGAACTGCCGGCTCGAGGATGGCGAGACCTCTGCGGCCAACCTTATCCGCCGCGTCGGCGACCTCGGCTTCACCTGGGGCGACCGGGCGCACCCGATCGGCCTGTCGGCGGGGCTCGTGGTCATCGACCGTGTCGCCGCCTCGACCGCCTTCGACGTCATGGCCGACGCGGAGATCGCCCTCTACGAGGCGAAGACGCGCGGCGGCGGCCGCCTCGAGGTGTTCCGCTCGGGCGACGATCCGTCGAGCGCCCGGGCCCAGTTCGCCGTGCTCACCGAGATCAACCGCGCGCTCGCCGAGCATGCGGTGCAGCTCTACTGTCAGCCGGTGGTCTCGGCCGAGGGCGGCGCCTTCACCGGCATCGAGATCCTGGCGCGCCTGCGCGACCGCAGCGGCCGGATGATGATGCCCGGCGTGTTCCTGCCGGCCGCCGAGCGTCACGGCCTGGTGCGGCGCCTCGATCGGGCGGTGGTCGGCTGCACCTTCGAGGCGCTCGCCCGCCTCGGCGACGCCAGCAGTGCGACCTGCGGGCTCGACGTCCACATCAACGTCACCGGCTCGACGCTCTCCGATCGCGACTTCTTCGAGCACGTGCGGGCGTCGGCGGTGGAACACGGCATCGACATGGGCCGCATCGTCTTCGAGATCACCGAGACCGCGGCGATCCTCGACCTGCCGGTCGCGCGCAGCTTCGTCGGCGGGGTGCGCCAGCTCGGTGCCCGCATCGCGCTCGACGACTTCGGCAAGGGCATGAGCTCGTTCGACTATCTGCGCCTGCTCGAGGTCGACATGGTGAAGCTCGACGGCTCGTTCGTCGGCGGCGTCGCCGACGACCGCATCAACCAGGCGATCGTGCGGGCGACCGTCGACGTCGCGAAGGCGATGAAGCTGACGCTGGTGGCCGAGATGGTCGCCTCGCAGGCCGACGCCGAATTCCTGCGCCAGGCCGGCGTCGACCGCCTGCAGGGCTACCTCGTCGCCGCCCCGGAGCCTCTCGAGGACTGGTTCGCGCGGCTGGGGTAGGGGGCGGCGACTGGCGCGATGTTCACCATCGCGCCAGTCGATTAGGCTTTCCGGCGATCAAAAACTCTATCGTCCGGGTTCTCAGTCTTATACTCAAACAATAATCCGACCTCTAGCAGTCGAACGGCAGATTTTCCGCTAATGACGAATGGATAGAACTCAAGCAAACAAACGATGTTTTCGTATGCGAGTCCGCATTCATTTACATTGATGAATTCTTCGATCTGATCCATCGTTTCTCTGAATGGCATGACGTCGTCAGGAAACGTCGCTCCTATCGATTCTTGCGAGCGAATCTCCTGAGCGATCGCACGCAAGGACGGATCGACGCGATTCCAGACTTCCGACCAGACTGGCTGCCCGTTCCCGCTCACAGCGCCATTTCGGCGTCGGTCAAGGCACCCGGGCCGCGGACGGCGCCGGGCGGGCACTTGCCGAGAATGATCATGCCGAGCACCTCGTCCTGGGTGACG
>CALRZT010000432.1:0-3615 GCA_943372725.1 Pseudoxanthobacter soli DSM 19599 | reverse complement strand
TCAAACTGTACGGTTCTGGCTAGCATACAGTTCGATCCCGATCGTGACGACCGTTTCTGGAGCGGGCTCCACCGACCGCCTATTCCGCGCGCTCCTCCACGGGTGGGCGAGCGCATGGACCAGGCATCGAAGGGTTGGGGCAGCGGCCTGATGGGCGTGCTGATCTTCTCGGGCTCGCTGCCCGCCACCCGGGTCGCCATCGCCGGCTTCGACCCGACCTTCCTCACCGGGGCGCGGGCGGTGATCGCAGCCCTGCTCGGCGCCGGCCTGCTGGTTCTCCTCAGGCAGGCGCGGCCGGCCTGGTCCGACCTCGGTGCGCTCGTGGTGGTGGCGCTCGGCGTTGTGATCGGCTTCCCGCTGCTGACGGCGCTGGCGCTCCAGTACATGACGGCGGCCCACGCGATCGTCTTCGTCGGCCTGCTGCCGCTCGCCACTGCGCTCTTCGGCGTGCTGCGCGGCGGCGAGCGGCCGAAGCTCGGGTTCTGGATCTTCTCGATCGCCGGCAGCCTCACCGTCGCCGGCTTCGCGCTGTCGCGCGGCGGCTCGGGATCGATCGCCGGCGACCTCCTGATGGTCGCCGCCATCGCCGCCTGCGGTCTCGGCTACGCGGAGGGCGCCGTGCTGTCGCGCCGCCTCGGCGGCTGGCAGGTCATCTGCTGGGCGCTGGTGCTGGCGCTACCGGCGATGGCACTCGTCGCGGTCGTGACGCTGCCGGCGACCTTCGCCGGCATTGCGGCGCCAGCCTGGCTCGGCCTCGCCTACGTCTCCGTGTTCAGCATGCTGGTGGGGTTCGTCTTCTGGTATCGCGGCCTGGCGCTCGGCGGCATCGCCAAGGTCGGCCAGCTGCAGCTGCTGCAGCCGTTCTTCGGCCTCGCGCTGGCGGGGCTCCTGCTCGGCGAACCCGTCGCGCCGGCGATGATCGCCGTCACCGCCGTGGTCGTCCTGTGTGTCGGCGGCGCGAAGCGCTTCGGCTGACCGCGCGGCCACCGGCATCGCCCCCCTTGGCAACGCGTCACCTTTGTCGAGGCGCCCTTTTCGTCAAGGACGACAGGGGGCCGGCGTCGAGGTCGGGTCGGCCGTCGAAACACACCTTTCGACGCGTCGGCACGCCGACCCTCTGCTGCTCGCCGGCGTCGGCCATCCGTCTCTGCATGCCCCCGCGACGTGCGAAGAAGCGGTCGCGCGGCTCCCGGCAAGATTCTCAGAATGGAAAAAATAGTGGCCAAGCGCCCTGGCTTTCTCTGTCAGGATATCGGTCTGACATTCGCGCGGCGGCGTGACGCGGGAACAGCCAGACAAGGTCATGGCGACGCCAAATGCCGGAACCCGACGTCAGCCCTCGAGATGGCACCAGTCAATCCGGGATGAGCGATGATAAAGCTTCGGCCCTTTGCAAAGTGCGCCGACGCTCTCTTCTGACGAAATCTGGACATGTGAGCGCGCCACCTTTCGTTCAGCGAGGTGGCGCCGCAGACGGCGTGGGTGATCACATGCAGGCGCGCGACGCGCTGTCCTGTTCCAGTCCGATTCCGGTCCGACTTGCGCCACACGCCGGCCCGCCCCGCCTGAAGCAGGCTCCCGAAACACGGATCTGGCAGCACCAGTTGTCCTGACGCGGAGCGGGGTCGACTGCGCGCTCCGGGCTGATAGCAAACGACGAGGGGAGGAATAAATCCTTGAAATACAATAGCCCCTACTCAACGGCCTCATATGGCGCCCAGGCCAAGGACTGGGAACAGGGCATCGACTACAGTCGCCTGTCGAAGGAACGGCTCAGGCGGGCGCAGGAGGCGATCCGGTATGCCGGTCTCGGCGGTGTCCTGTGCTTCAACTTCGACAACATCCGCTACGTCACCGCGACCCATATCGGCGAATGGGCCCGCGACAAGTTCTTCCGCTACGCGCTCTGCCCGGCCGAGGGCTCGCCCTTCCTCTGGGATCCCGCGCCTCCCGCCAAGCGCATCTCGTCGCCCTGGATCGCCGACAACGTCGCCGCGCCGATCACGACGATGCAGGGCGCCATCCCGCCGGGCATGAACGTCGCGCGGGACTTCGCGCGGCAGATCAAGAAGGCGCTCGTGCACTACGGCATCGACAAGGAGCCGCTCGGCATCGACATCATGGAAATCGGCATGATCCGCGCCCTCGAAGCCGAGGGCGTCGAGGTGGTCGACGGCCAACAGGCGCTCCTCGACGCACGCGAGATCAAGACCGGTGACGAGATCGAACTGCTGAAGATGGCAGCCGCCATGGTCGACGCCACCTATGTCGACATCGCCCGCGCCATCCGCCCCGGCACCAAGGAAAACGAACTGGTGGCGATCGCGAACGACCGGTTGTTCCGCATGGGATCGGAGCGTGTCGAATGCGTCAACTCGGTATCGGGCCGCCGCGGCCGGCCCCATTCCCACACCTTCTCGGACCGGATGATCCAGCCCAGCGACATGATCTTTCTCGACATCATGCATTCGTTCAACGGATACCGTACCTGCTACTACCGAACCTTCATCTGCGGCGAGCCCAACAAGCATCAGGTCGATGCCTACGAGACCGCGTCCAAATGGATCAGCGCCTCGATCGACATGATCCGGCCCGGCGTCACGCCCGACGAGGTCGCCGCGGTGTGGCCGGATGCGCACGAATTCGGGTATCGCGACGAGGAGGAGGCGTTTCTCCTGCAGTACGGCCACGGCGTCGGGCTGTCGCTCTGGGAGCGGCCGATCTTCTCGAAGCGCTTCCGCGGCCAGAACACCTCTCTCAAGGAGGGCATGGTGTTCGCGCTCGAGACCTGGAAGGGCGCCGAGGACGGTTCCGGGGCGGCTCGTATCGAGGAGGAGGTGGTCGTCACCAAGGACGGGTGCGAGATCATCACCAACTTCCCGTCCGACCGGCTGATCTCGTGCGGCCTTCCGGGCTGCGAAGTCTTCTGATGCGACGCTCCCATGGCCATTGACGTTACGGGGGGCGACCCGGCATCGCCGCGTATTCCCGTCACGCTCGTCACCGGCTTCCTCGGAAGCGGCAAGACGACCATGATCAACGCCGCCCTGAAGGCTCCCGAACTGATCGATACGGTGGTGGTCGTCAACGAGTTCGGCGAGGTCGGTATCGATCATTCGCTGGTCGCCAATTCGAGCGACGCCGTGGTGGTGTTGGAGAACGGCTGCCTCTGCTGCACGGTGCGCAGCGATCTCGTCTCGACGCTCAACGAGCTCTATCAGGCACGAGTCGCCGGGCGCATCGCGCCGTTCGAGAACGTCATCATCGAAACGTCCGGCCTCGCCGAACCGGGGCCGGTACTGCAGGCCTTTCTATCCGAGCCGACCCTGGACGGGCTCTATCGGGTGGCGAGCGTCGTGACGCTCGTCGACAGCGTCAACTGGCTGCAGACGAGCCGCAACCACGATGAGGCGGTTCGTCAGGTAGCGCTCGCCGATCAGGTCCGTGTCACCAAGACGGATCTGGCTGACCCCGGAGCCGCAGAGGGGGTGCTCGCGGAACTCGCGCGCCTCAATCCCGCGGCCGATATCCGGCCGATGTCGTGGGACACCGCCGAAATCGCGGCGCTGCTGACGACGAAGGGTTTCGACGCGGCCGATTCCGGCGCCGATCCGC
>CALRZT010000431.1:0-3619 GCA_943372725.1 Pseudoxanthobacter soli DSM 19599 | reverse complement strand
TCGCGCTCGCGGTCGTGGCCTTCCTGCTCATCGGCATCGGCGTCGGCGCCTCCGGCACCTCGCTCCTCGTCATGCTCGCCGAGCGCGTCGAGACGGGTCGGCGTGCGGCCGCGGCGACGATCGTCTGGATCATGATGATCGCCGGCTTCGCGATCACCGCCACCACCGCCGGCCATTTCCTCGACCCCTTCACGCCGGCCCGCCTCGTCGCCGTCACCGGCACCGTCAGCCTCATCGCCTTCGTCGTCACCGTGCTGGCGCTCTGGGGCGTCGAGGCTCGCCTCGCGGCCGCCCCCCGCGCCGCTGCACCGAAGGCTCCCGCCGAGCCGTTCCTGCGCACGCTCGCGGCGGTGTGGAGCGAGCCGCAGGCGCGCGCCTTCACGATCTTCATCTTCGTCTCGATGCTCGCCTACAGCGCCCAGGACCTCGTCCTCGAGCCCTTCGCCGGCACCGTCTTCGCCATGACGCCGGGCGAGTCCACCCGCCTCGGCGGCCTGCAGAACGGCGGCGTCCTCGCCGGGATGATCCTGGTCGCGATCGTCGGTACCACCCGCCTCGGCCGCAGCGAGACGCTGCTGCGCGGCTTCATCATCGTCGGTTGCCTCGGCTCCGCCGCAGCGCTCGCCGCCCTGTCGCTCGGCGGCGCCGCCGGCGAGGGCTTCCCGCTGCGGGAGACCGTGTTCGCGCTCGGCTTCTGCAACGGCGTCTTCGCCGTCGCGGCGATCGGCTCGATGATGGCGCTCGCCGGCAGCGGCTCGGGCGGGCGCCAGGGCACCCGCATGGGGCTGTGGGGCGCCGCCCAGGCGGTCGCCTTCGGCCTCGGCGGCTTCCTCGGCACCGTCGCGGTCGACCTCGCCCGCCATCTCGTCGGCTCGCCGGCGATCGCCTACGGCGCGGTCTTCGCCGTCGAGGCGGGGCTGTTCGTCGTCGCCGCCGGGCTGGCGGTGCGGGTCGCGATGAAATCCGAGGCGGTGGTCGCCCGCCACCGCTACCGTCCGGCCCCGGCATCGGGGCTCGTCGCCGAATTCGAGGGGGAGATGTCGCGATGAGAGTGCCCGAGTACGACGTCGCCGTCGTCGGCGGCGGCCCCGCCGGCGCCACCGCCGCAGCCGATCTCGCCGAAGCCGGCCGCTCGGTCGTGCTGATCGACCGCGACGGCCGCATCAAGCCCTGCGGCGGCGCCATCCCGCCCCGCCTCTTGCGCGACTTCGACGTGCCGGAGAGCCTGCTCGTCGCCCGCGCCCGTGGCGCCCGCATCTTCTCGCCGAGCGAGCGGTCGGTCGACATGGGCATCGAGAACGGCTTCGTCGGCATGGTCGACCGCGACACCTACGACGAGTGGCTGCGCCAGCGCGCCGTCGCCGCCGGTGCCGTCCGCCGCACCGCCACCTTCGAGCGCCTGGAGCGCGAGCCCGACGGCGGCGTCGTCCTGCACCTGCGCCCGCCCGGCGCCGCAGCCGGCACGACCGAGCCGATCCGCGCCCGTGCCGTCGTCGGCGCCGACGGGGCGAACTCCGGCGTCGCCCGCGAGGCGATGCCGAAGGCCGGCCGGCCGCCCTTCGTGTTCGCCTATCACGAGATCGTCCGCACGCCCTCCGTGACGCCGGCGGGGTATGACCCGACCCGCTGTGACATCCACTATCGCGGCGACCTGTCGCCCGACTTCTACGCCTGGGTGTTCCCGCACGGCGAGACCGCCAGCATCGGCACCGGCAGTGCCCACAAGGGCTTCGGCCTGCGCCCCGCCGTCGCCGCGCTGCGCGAGGTCTGCGGCCTCGCCGGCGCCGAGACGGTCCGCCGGGAAGGCGCGCCGCTGCCGCTCCGGCCGATGAAGTGCTGGGACGACGGCCGCGCCGTGCTGCTCGCCGGCGACGCCGCGGGCGTCGTCGCGCCGGCCTCCGGCGAGGGCATCTACTACGCCATGCTGTCCGGCCGCCTCGCCGCCGACGCGATCGACGAGCGCCTCGCCACCGGCGACGTGCGGGCGCTCGCCACGGCACGCCGGCGCTTCATGAAGCTGCATGGCCGGGTGTTCTGGATCCTCGGCATCATGCAGTATTTCTGGTATTCGAGCGACAAGCGCCGCGAGCGCTTCGTCAGCCTCTGCCGCGACCCGGACATCCAGCGGCTGACGTGGCAGGCGTACCTGGAGAAGGAACTGGTCCGATCCGACCCGATGGCGCACGTGCGCATCATGATGCGGGACTTCGCCCACCTGTTCGGCGTCGTCTCGCCCTGGGAGAAGCGGGCTTGATCGCTCGCCCTCGCGCTTGAGCGCCGTCCGCACGACTTCTGTCCGGACTCGCGACTGGGTCATCCCGATCGTCGTCGCCGCCATCGCCGCGGCGGCCGTGGCGTCGCTCGGCGGGGCCCTGACCGAGCTCGGGCCCTGGTACCGCGGGCTCGTTCGCCCCTCGTTTCAGCCACCCGACTGGCTGTTCGGCCCGGCGTGGACGCTGATCTTCACGCTCTGCGCCGTCTCCGCCGCCACCGCCTGGCGGTTCGCCCGAACCGGCCGGCAGCGGGCGATGGTGGTCGGCCTGTTCGCCATCAACGCCGCCTTCAACGTCCTGTGGACGGTGCTGTTCTTCAAGCTGCACCGGCCCGACTGGGCGGTGATCGAGGTCGTCTTCCTGTGGGCGTCGATCGTCGTGCTGATCGTCGCGCTGCGGCCGATCTCCCGCCTCTCCGCCTGGCTGCTCGTCCCCTATCTCCTGTGGGTGAGCTTCGCCGGCGTGCTGACCTGGCGGATCAGCGTGCTGAACGGGCCGTTCTGACCAAAGCCCTTCGCCGATGTCGACCTTCACCTACTTCGCCTACGGCTCCAACATGCTGGACGAGCGGCTCAGCCACCGGACGCGCTGCCCGTCTGCGCGCGTCCTCGGCACCGGCTCGGCGCCCGGCTGGCGCCTCGGCTTCGTGAAGCGCGGCGCCGACGGTTCCGGCAAGGCGACGATGCTGCGATCCGCCCGCGCGAGCGACCGCGTCCACGGCGTGCTGTTTACGATCGACCTCGCCGAGCGCGCCGTCCTCGACAGCGTCGAGGGCCCGGGCTACGAGCGCCTCGACGATCTCGACGCCGATGTCGACGGCGGTGTGCGCGTGCAGGCCTCCGTCTACGTCGCCCGCCCCGGCGCCATCGACCCGACGCTGGTCGCCTTCGACTGGTATCGCGCGCTGGTCATCGCCGGTGCCCGCCGCCACCGGCTGCCTGCCAACGTCATCGCGGAAATCGAATCGGTGCCGGTGCGACCCGACCCGAACCCCGCGCGGGAGCAGCGGCTTATCGCCCTCGAGCAGCTCGCCGCCGCCGGCTGCACCGGCCTCGTCGACGGCGGCTGACCCCTACGAGGCCAGCCGTGCCCGGCGGGCGAGCAGGAAGGCGCGCACCGCCGCATCGTCGGTGAGGCCCGCCGCCTGCGCGTAGGCGGCCGCCGCGTCGGCACCCCGGCCGGCGGCGGCGAGGAGATGGGCGCGCGCGGCCCAGTAGGGCTGGTAGCCATCCGCCGACTCGGCCATGGCATCAAGCAGCGCGAGGCCCTGCAGCGGGCCGAAGGCGTCGCCATGCGCCACCGCCCGCCCGACACGGGCGCCGATGGTCGGGCTGAAGTGGACGAGC
>CALRZT010000430.1:0-3628 GCA_943372725.1 Pseudoxanthobacter soli DSM 19599 | reverse complement strand
TGAAGATCACCATGGCGTGCGACTTCGAGATCGAGCCCGTCAACTTGCGCAGCGCCTGGCTCATCAGCCGCGCCTGCAGGCCGGGCAGCTGCTCGCCCATCTCGCCCTCGAGCTCGGCGCGCGGCGTCAGCGCCGCCACCGAATCGATGACCAGCACGTCGACCGCCCCGGAGCGCACCAGCGTGTCGGCGATCTCGAGCGCCTGCTCGCCGGTGTCGGGCTGGGAGATCAGGAGGTCGTCGAGGTCGACACCGAGCTTGCGGGCATAGAGCGGATCGAGGGCGTGCTCGGCATCGACGAAGGCACAGACGCCGCCGAGCTTCTGGGCCTCGGCGACGACGTGCAGCGCGAGCGTCGTCTTGCCGGAGGATTCCGGCCCGTAGATCTCGACGATGCGCCCCTTCGGCAGGCCGCCGATGCCGAGCGCGATGTCGAGGCCGAGCGAGCCGGTGGGAATCGATTCCACCTCCACCGCTTTGCCCTGGCCGAGGCGCATGATCGAGCCCTTGCCGAACGACCGTTCGATCTGGCTCAGCGCGGCGTCGAGCGCCTTCCTCTTGTCCATCGACGTTCCTTCGATCAGGCGCAGATTCGCTTGCGACATGGAGGGGCTCCTTATTCCACGGCCGACCGCCGCGTTCAAACGTCCGCCCGGCGCCGCGCCGGCTCGACCGGCAATGTACCATGTTTGTTCTCGTTCGCAATATGTTCTCGAGACGATTGCGCTCCGGCGCCGCGGGGAAGGCCGGGGCGGTCGGGCGCCGGTTCCACCCGGACCCGGAGCCGGCGCCGCAGACCTCGCGGGACTGCCGCGATGATGCCCCGTGCCCGTACAGATTTTCTCGGTGATGGTGCAGTCGTAACGAGCGGCTCTACATCGAAGAACCCCGCTCGCCGATCGTAGTTTGCCGCTCCAGACCGGCCGACCGCCCTGATTTTTCCACGCCGGTCGAAGTCGTTCCCGCTTGTAAATTTTCCGCCGTGGTCCATAGTCGTTTCGTCGATGAACGGTAGGATTTCGTCGGGCGCCGCCTTCAGCGTGAGGGCCGGTGGTCGATACTCGTGCCTGAAAATGCGAATTCGACGGTCGGCGGCGACGCCGGCAAGCGATCCCAATGTATTCGAGAAAGGGTTTCCCATGGCTTCGGGAACCGTGAAGTGGTTCAACGCCCAGAAGGGCTTCGGTTTCATCGCTCCTGATGGCGGCGGCAGCGATGCCTTCGTCCACATCAGCGCGGTCGAGCGCTCCGGTCTGAGCGACCTGCGCGAGGGGCAGAAGGTCGGCTTCGAGCTCGTCGCCGATCGCAAGAGCGGCAAGATGTCGGCGGACAATCTGAAGCTCCTGAGCTGATCGCCGGCCGGCGGCGCGGCTCGTCCGTGCGGCCGGCGGCCTGCCCCAGGGGCGCCGTGAGGCCCGGGTCACCGGCCCCCTCCGCCCCCGGAGCGATCGGAGCTTCGAGCTCGACCGGGCGCCTCGCGCGCCCTCGGCCCCGCGCCTCCCCGAGGACGCGGGGCTTTTCGTTTCCGGCCGTCCGCAACGCGGGCCGGCCCAGGGAGGACATCGGCATGGCCAAAGGCCAGAAGCGCAGCAACCGCGAGATCCGCAAGCCGAAGGCCGACAAGCCGCCGGCGGCAACCGCCCCCGCTCCCGTGCTCGCCATGATGAAGGGCACGCAGGCGACGGGGAACAAGAAGAAGGGCTGAGCGGCGGGACCCGCCCCGATGAGCCGGATCACCGAGACGACGGTGACGTTCGCCCGGCCGTTCCGGCTGCCGCCGCTCGAGGCGTCGCAGCCGGCGGGCACCTACCGGCTGGTGATCGACGAGGAGGAGGTGCCCGGCCTCTCCTTCCTCGCCTACCGCCGCACGGCGACGATGCTCGCCCTGCCGGCGATCACCGCCGCCGCCGGCCCGGACCGCGGCGCCACCGGCCAGCTCGTCACCATCCGCCCGGAAGACCTCGAGGCCGCCCTCACGCGCGACGGCGCGCAGGACTGAATCAACGCGGCAGCGCGCCCGACCGAGGCGGCGCCGGCGCGGCCGACACGCGCGGCAACCTCCGGAGCTTGGGCCAGCCCAAACGTCGCGGGAGCCGTCGCGTCGGCCCCCGGCCGCTGGCCGGCTCTCTGCCCGGTGGCGCGCCGGGCTCACCACCCCGAAATCCCGCTCCAAACGCGCGCCCCCCGAAACGCAAAAGGCCGCCCAACGGGCGGCCTTCGCAAGCTTCGCCGGCGCTCCACGAGTCGCCGCTGGCGACCCAGGACGCTCCGGGGCAGCCGCCTCAGCGCGAGTAGAACTCGACGACCAGGTTCGGCTCCATGTGCACCGGATAGGGCACGTCGGCGAGCGTCGGCAGGCGCACGAACTTCGCCGCCATCTTGTGGTGGTCGGCGTCGATGTAGTCCGGCACGTCGCGCTCCGGCGACTGCACGGCCTCGAGCACCAGCACCATCTGGCGCGAGCGCTCCTGCACCTCGATGGTGTCGCCCGGCCGGCAGCGATAGCTGCCGATGTTGACGCGCTTGCCGTTCACCTTGACGTGGCCATGGCTGACGAACTGGCGGGCGGCGAACACGGTCGGCACGAACTTCGCGCGGTAGACGACGGCGTCGAGGCGGCTCTCGAGCAGGCCGATCAGCCGCTCGGAGGTGTCGCCCTTCTGGCGCGAGGCCTCCGCATAGACGCGGCGGAACTGCTTCTCGGAAATATTGCCGTAGTAGCCCTTCAGCTTCTGCTTGGCGCGCAGCTGCACGCCGAAGTCGGAAAGCTTGCCCTTGCGGCGCTGGCCGTGCTGGCCGGGGCCGTATTCGCGGCGGTTGACGGGGCTCTTCGGACGGCCCCAGATGTTTTCGCCGAGACGGCGATCGATCTTGTGCTTGGCGCTGTGGCGCTTCGACATTCGCGGTTTCCTTCGCAACATAGAATACGCCGGCGGCCAGCAGGCCGCACGGCGCGTCGGAAACGCGCCCTCCTCTGTCCCTGCGGCCACGGCGCGACGGGCGGAGGATGACCTCCGCTCGGGCGCACGGGTCTCGGTCGGGACCGACAGGAACAGGCGGCTCAGCGCGGCCACCGTTCCACGGGTGCGGGCGCGCGGACGGCGGAACCGGCCACGCGACCGCCGGGTGCTAGCTCAATCGGCGGCGCAAAGCAAGCCGTGGCGGGCGAGTGCCGCCACCAGCGCCGGCTCCGGCGCCCGTCCGGAGGTGAATTCCGCCCGCCCCGGCAGGGCCGTCGCCGGCGCGACGGCGTCGTCCTCGTCCTCGTCGAAGCGCTCCGACGCCTCCTCGCCATAGAGCACGGTGTGGACGCGCCGGGCGATGGCGGCGGCCGGGTCGATCCAGGCGACCCGCCACGGCGCCAGCCGCTCGAACAGGTCGGTCAGGAAGGGATAGTGCGTGCAGGCGAGCACGACGACGTCGGTGCGGCGGCCATCGCGGCGCACGAAGCAGGGCGCGACCTCGCGCTCGACCGCGTTCGCGTCGATCGCCTGGCCGCGCAGCCGCGCCTCGGCGAGGCCGGCGAGCCGGCTCGATCCGACGAGCGTCACCTCGACGCCGCGGGCGTGCGCCTCGATGAGCGCGCGGGTGTAGTCGCGCGCCACTGTGCCGGGGGTGGCGAGCACGCT
>CALRZT010000429.1:0-3638 GCA_943372725.1 Pseudoxanthobacter soli DSM 19599 | reverse complement strand
ATCCTGCTGGTGCCGCCGATCGCGCTCGCCGCCGGCCTGTTCGTCGCCGCCCGCGCCGTCACAAACCCGTTCGCGCTGGGCGCGCCGCTGATCGTGCTCGTCAACGCGCTGATCGCGCTGCCCTTCGTGCTGCGGCGGGTGGAGCCGCCGATGATGCTCGCCGGCGAGCGCTGGGGGCGGCTCGCCGACGGCCTCGGCATCGGCGGCCTCGCGCGCCTTCGCATCGTCGACGCGCCGCTCGTGCGCGCCCCGCTCGCCGCCGGCTTCGCCACCGCGCTGGCGCTCTCCTTCGGCGATCTCGGCGTCGCCGCCTTCTTCGGCTCCGGCCGGCTGGTGACGCTGCCGGTGCTGCTCTACCAGCGCCTCGGCAGCTACCGCCTCGACGAGGCCGCCGCCATCGCGCTCCTCATCGGCGTCGTCACCTTCGCCGCCTTCCTGCTCGCCCGCCGGCTCGGCGGAGGTCCCGATGCTGATCGTCTCTGAACTCGCGGTCGAGATGCAGGGCTTTTCCGCCCGCTACGACCTCGCCGTGCCGCGCGGCGCGCTCTGCGCCGTCGTCGGCCCCTCGGGCGGCGGCAAGACGACGCTGCTCCACGCCATCGCCGGCTTCGTCCGGCCGGCGTCGGGCACGCTCACCTTCGACGGCCGCGACCTGCTGCCCCTCGGCCCGGCGGAGCGGCCGCTGACGCTCGTCTTCCAGGAACACAACCTCTTCCCGCACCTCACCGCCGCCGACAATGTCGGCCTCGGCATCCACCCCGGCCTGCGCTTGACCGCCGCCGACCGGACGCGCGTCGATGCCGGCCTCGCCCGCGTCGGCCTCGAAGGCCTAGGCCCGCGCCGGCCGAACCAGCTCTCCGGCGGCCAGCGCCAGCGCGTCGCCCTCGCCCGCGCGCTGGTGCGCGACCGGCCGCTGCTGCTGCTGGACGAGCCGTTCTCCGCCCTCGACCAGGACCTGCGCCGCGAGATGATCGCGCTCGTCGACGATGTCCGCCGCGAGCGCGGCCTCACGGTGGTGATGTCGATCCACACGCCCGAGGATGCCGCCGCCGTGGCCGATCTCGTCGTCGAGGTGCGCGACGGCCGCGTTGTCGTGGCCGGCTCGCCGCGATAGAGGGAGGTGGACGGCCCACGGTTCCAGCGCCCGCCGCCGGCCAAGGCACCCGCCGCCGGCCACGGCTGTCCTCCCGGCCCGCCCATCGCCTTGTCGACATGCATCACGAGGCGTAGACATTGTCCCGGCGCCGTGTACATCGCGCGCCACCATCCCCGCGGCCGGCCGCCCCGCCGCCCGCCCCGCACCGGACGCCGCCCGCCTTGCTCGAACCGACCACGCTCGCCATCGTCACCGTCGGCCTCGGCCTCGGCGGCATCGTCAAGGGCGTCACCGGCATGGGCCTGCCGCTGATCGGCGTGACGCTGCTCGCCACCTTCATCGGCGTGCCGCACGCCATCGCCATCCTCGTCGTGCCGACGCTGGTCACCAACGCCTGGCAGCTGTGGTCCTATCGCCACGCCTGCGAGCGCGGGCAGATGCGCTTCCTCGTGCCGATGCTCGGCCTCGGCGCCATCGGCATCGGCTTCGGCACCTGGCTGCTGGTCGAGATCGACGAGACGCTGCTGTCGCTCGGCCTGGCGACGATGCTGCTCGCCTACGTCGCACTCCGGCTGACGAGCCCGAATTTCCGCATTGGCGAGCGCCTCGGCATGCTGCTGTCGACACCCGTCGGCTTCGCCGCCGGCGTGCTGCAGGGGGCGACGGGCATCTCGGCGCCGATCGGCGTCACCTTCATCCACGCCATGCGCTTCGAGCGCGCCGCGCACGTCTTCGCCGTCTCGGCGATGTTCATGGTCTTCGCCGTGGCCCAGGTGCCGGCCCTGACCGTCGCCGGCGTGCTGACGCCGCAGCGCTGGCTGGAAAGCGCCTTCGCGCTCCTGCCGGTGGCGCTGTTCATGCCCGTCGGCACCTGGATCGGCCGCCGTGTCGACCACGCCACCTTCGACAAGGCGATCCTGCTGCTCCTGACCGTCACCGCTCTGAAGATGATCGCCGACGCGATCTGGTGAGGCCGGCGCGGCGCGGTGCTGCGGCCTGACGGCGCGGAAAAGTCCAAGTCATCGCCGGCTTCGTGCATGGCGACGCGCCCCGCCTTCCGCCACAGTCGCCGCAACGACGGCCCCTCGCTCTCCCGATCGCAGGCGGAGCGGGCGTGCCGCGCGCGTCTGTCGGGAGGCAAAAATCCATGCGCAAGCTGCGCACCCAGGTCGGCATCGTCGGCGCCGGTCCCGCCGGTCTCGTGCTCGGCGAGATGCTCGCCCGCGCCGGCATCGAGGCGGTCATCGTCGAACGCCACGACCGCCCGTACATCGAGGAGCGCATCCGCGCCGGCGTCATCGAGCACTGGGCGGCGGGCCTGCTCGACGAGCTCGGCCTCGGCGCCCGGCTGCGCCGCGAGGGCCTCGCCCACCACGGCATCGAGCTGCGCTTTGCCGGCCGCGGCCACCGCATCGACTTCCCCTCGCTCACCGGCGGCAAGGAGGTCGTCGTCTACGGCCAGCACGAGGTGGTGAAGGACGTCGTCGCCGCCCGCCTCGCCGCCGGCCGGCCGCTGCTCTTCGAGGTGTCGGACACCCGCGTCGAGGGCATCGAGACCGATCGACCGGTGATCCGCTTCGTCCACGACGGCGAGGAGACGGAGCTCTCCTGCGACTTCGTCGCCGGCTGCGACGGCTTCCACGGCATCTGCCGCCCGGCGATCCCGGCCGGCGTGCTGACGGCCTATGACCGCATCTATCCGTTCGGCTGGCTCGGCATCCTCGCCGAGGCGCCGCCGTCGAGCGAGGAACTGATCTACGCCTGGAGCGAGCGCGGCTTCGCGCTCGCCTCGATGCGCTCGCCGACGATCACCCGCCTCTATGTGCAGTGCCCGCCCGACGACGACGTCGCCCAGTGGTCCGACGACCGCATCTGGGACGAGTTGCACCGCCGGCTCGCGGCGCCGGGCTTCTCGCTGACCGAGGGGCCGGTGCTGCAGAAGTCGATCACCGCGATGCGCTCCTTCGTCGTCGAGCCGATGCGGCACGGACGGCTCTTGCTCGCCGGCGACGCCGCCCACATCGTGCCGCCGACCGGCGCCAAGGGCATGAACCTCGCGCTCGCCGACGTGCTGGTGCTGTCGCGGGCGCTCGAGGTCTTCTACCGCGACGGCCGCAACGATGGTCTCGACGCCTATTCCGACACCTGCCTGCGCCGCATCTGGAAGGCGCAGCGCTTCTCCTGGTGGATGACGTCGCTGCTGCACCTGTTCGAGGACGACAGCCCCTTCGACCGTCGCCGCCAGCTGGCCGAGCTCGACTACGTCACTTCCTCGACCGCCGCCGCCACCGCGCTCGCCGAGAACTATGTCGGCCTGCCGATCGGCTGAGCGACAGCGGCGCCAGCGCAACCGTGACGAGCGCGACCGTCAACAAGCTGTGATCGAACCGTTCTAGGGTCCGCACGTCCCCGAGGCGCCCGCCGATTCGGTGGCGGTCCCGAACCCCCGGCCCGCTGCCACACGAGACCCACCGTCCGCACCGACCCCACTCGCCGGTCCGCCGCGACCCGCGGGCTCGGGATGCGTGCGCCGCGGTGGCGG
>CALRZT010000428.1:0-3641 GCA_943372725.1 Pseudoxanthobacter soli DSM 19599 | reverse complement strand
GCGAGACGGCCGACCAGCACCGCGGCAGCGGCGACCGCAGCCCGTGGCCGCGGGCGATCGCGCTGCCGCTGACGCTCACCTTCGTCGTCATCGGCTGGGTGATGTTCCGCGCCCCGGACGTCGCCTCCGCCTTCGGGCTCTATGGCGGCATGATCGGGCTGAACGGCATCGCTCTGTCGGCCGACGCCGACTGGCGGATCGCCCGCTTCGACCTGATGGTGCTGGCGATCGGCGTCGCCATCGTCTTCATCGAGCCGAAGCTGACGAAGCGCTTCTGGGCAGGCGGCGCCGGTGGCTTCCGGCGGGCGGCGCTGGCGTCGCTGGCGCTTGTCGTGCTGGCGGCGGCCTCGGTGCTGAAGCTCTCGGCGGATGCCTATTCGCCGTTCCTGTATTTCCAGTTTTGAGGAGGATGCGCTGAGAGCCCGCCACGCCATCGCCCTCCTCGGCTTCGCCGCATCGCTCGCCGTCGGCGCGTGGGTGAACGTTGCCTTCGTGGCCTCGGGCGCGGCGCCGCGGTCGTCGAGCTTCACGTCGGCCGAGTGGCTCGACGGCGAGGCGACGGCGGCGATCGACCGGGCCTACGACGAGGCCCTGCCTTTCCGCGACACCGGCATCGAGCTGTTCGGCTCGCTGTCGTGGGCGCTGTTCGAGGAAGGGCGTCCGGGCGTCGTGGTCGGCAACTATGGCTGGCTGTTCAGCCGCGAGGAGTACGAGACCGACGCTGGCTCGCCCGCGCGCACGGCCGCCGCGGTCGAGGCGATCGAGGGCGTCGCGCGGCTGCTGTCGACCCGCGGCGTCGCGCTCATCGTCGCGCTGGTGCCGCCGAAGGCACTGCTCGGCGGCGAGGCCGTGCGGCGTCCCCTGCCCGACGAGCCGCGCGACCGCACCGAGCGGGCGCGCGCCGCACTGATCGCTGCCGGCGTCGCCGTGCCCGATCTCGCCACAGCCCTGGCGCCGGACACGTCGTTCCTGACCAACGACACGCACTGGACCTCGGCGGGCGCTCTCCGGGCCGCGGCCGCGGTCGCCGAGGCGGCGGCGAGTCTCGTGGATCTGCCCGACACGCCGTTCACCGCCGATCCGCAGCCAGCCACGGAGCACGTCGGCGACCTGATGCGCTATGTCCGCGCTCCCTTCGCCAGTCGCCTGCCACCGCCCGACACGCTGGCGCCGATCTTCGCGGTCGGCGACGTCGACGCCGACGCGCTCTTCGGCGGTCCCGCCACGGCGCCCGTGGCGCTGGTCGGCACCAGCTACAGCGCCGACCCGCGCTTCTCCTTCGAGGCGGCGTTGAAGATCGCGCTGCAGGCGGACGTGCAGAACTTCGCCAAGGATGCCGGCGGGCCGTTCCAGCCGATGGCGGATTATCTCGCCGCTACCGCTGGCGAAGAGCCGCCGAAACTCGTCGTCTGGGAAATTCCGGTACGCTATCTCGACGACTATGCCGGCGAGCTCGCCCCAGCGCTCGCCGGACAATGAAAGACGCCCGAGGAGCGCCGATGAACCACCTCTACAACCTCGTCCGCGGCCGCATGCCGGACCTCGCCAAGGCGGCGATCGAGACGCCCGCCGGCCGCGTCATCACCTATGGCGACCTCGACGCGACGGCGGCCCGCTTCGCCGGAGCGCTGGTCGCCCGCGGCGTCGTCCCCGGCGACCGCGTGCTGGTGCAGGTGGAGAAGAGTGCCGAGGCGATCGCGCTCTATCTCGGCACGGTGCGCGCCGGCGCAATCTTCCTGCCGCTCAACACCGCCTACACGCTGTCGGAGGTCGAGTATTTCGTCGGCGACGCCGAACCGAAGCTCATCGTCTGCGACCCGGCCCGCGCGGAGCCGGTCGGCCTGCTCGCGTCCCGCTATGGCGCCGGGATCGAGACGCTCGACGAGCACGGCGGCGGTTCGCTCGCCGAGCTGGCGGCCGCGCAGCCGGCGCTCTTCGCCGATGTGGAACGCGGACCCGATGACCTCGCGGCGATCCTCTACACCTCCGGCACCACCGGCCGGTCGAAGGGGGCGATGCTCTCCCACGACAACCTGACGTCCAACGCGCTGGCACTCGCCGCGCTGTGGCGGTTCGGGCCGGACGACGTGCTCATCCACGCCTTGCCGATCTTCCACACCCACGGCCTGTTCGTCGCCACCAACGTCAGCCTTTTGACGGCCGGCACGATGCTGTTCCTGCCGAAGTTCGACGCCGACGAGATCCTCCGCCTGATGCCGCGGGCGACGTCGATGATGGGCGTTCCGACCTTCTATGTCCGCCTCGTCGAGCACGCCGGGCTGACGCGCGAGGCGACGAAGCACATGCGCCTGTTCGTCTCCGGCTCGGCGCCGCTGCTTGCCGAGACGCACCGCCGCTTCGAGGCGCTGACGGGCCATGCCATCCTCGAGCGCTACGGCATGACCGAGACCAACATGAACACGTCGAACCCCTATGACGGCGACCGCATCCCCGGCACCGTCGGGTTCCCGCTGCCGGGGGTGGCGTTGCGCGTCGTCGACCAGGAGAGCGGCGCCCCCGTCGCCGCCGGCGCGATCGGCATGATCGAGGTGAAGGGGCCGAACGTCTTCAGGGGCTACTGGCGCATGCCCGACAAGACGAAGGAGGACTTCCGCCCCGACGGCTATTTCATCACCGGCGACCTCGGGGTGATCGACGCGCGCGGCTACGTCTCGATCGTCGGACGCGGCAAGGACCTCGTCATCTCCGGCGGCTACAACGTCTATCCGAAGGAGGTCGAGGACGAGATCGACCAGATCCCCGGCGTCGCCGAGAGCGCGGTCATCGGCCTGCCGCACCCCGACTTCGGCGAGGGCGTCACCGCCGTCGTCGTGCTCGCGAAGGGCGCTACCCTCGACGAGGCGGCGATCCGCGACGCGCTCGAAGGCCGGCTCGCGCGCTTCAAGCAGCCGAAGCGGGTGATCTTCGTCGACGCCCTGCCGCGCAACGCCATGGGCAAGGTGCAGAAGAAGGCGCTGCGCGACACCTACGCGACCCTCTACGAACCACAGGGGGCCTGAGGCTTGGACACGCTCGAGCTCTTCCAGAGGCTGGCGGTCGCCCTCGCGATCGGGCTCCTGGTCGGGCTCGAGCGCGGCTGGAAATACCGCGACGAGGCGGAGGGCGAGCGCACGGCGGGGCTGCGCACCTTCGCGCTCTCGGGCCTGCTCGGCGGCATCGCGGCGGCGCTGACGATGGTGACGGCTCCGGTGACGCTCGGGCTCATCGCCCTCGCCTACACCGCCGCCTTCACCGCCTTCCATCTCCTGGAGGCGGCGCGCGACAACAACTTCAGCGTCACCGGCGTCGTCGCCGGCCTGCTGACCTTCGCGCTCGGCGCCTACGCCGTGCTCGGCGATCTGACGGTGGCGGTCGCCGGCGCGGTGGCGACGACGGCGCTGCTCGCGTTGAAACAGCCGCTGCATCGCTGGGTCGGGGCGCTGTCGTGGGTGGAGATTCGCGCCGGGCTGATCTTGCTCGCGATGACGTTCCTGCTGCTGCCGATCCTCCCCGATCGGCCGGTGGACCCGTGGGGGACGATCAATCCACGCGAGATCTGGCTGTTCGCCATCCTCATGGCGTCGGTATCGTTCGCCGGCTACTGGGCGGTGAAGCTCGTCGGCGATCGCGCCGGCATCGCC
>CALRZT010000427.1:0-3662 GCA_943372725.1 Pseudoxanthobacter soli DSM 19599 | reverse complement strand
CCTCGTGGAAGATATCCGACATTCGATCCCGTCTCGACGAAGCTGACCGTTCACGACGAGCGCCGGTGTCCGCGTCGTCCGGCGGACGGACGGCGCAGCACGGCGCGAAGTGTCGTGGGCTTACAGGGTTCGTGTCACCGAGCCAAGCGGAACGGCAACGGCCGGCGCCCGACTCAGACGACCGGCACCCCGATCAGCCAAGCGTGCAGCTTCGTCACGAAGGCGGCATAAACAAGGAGCCCGGCGCCGAGCGCGATGAAATCGTTGCGGATGGGCCCGCGCGGCACCGCCACGCGCGCCGCCGCTTCCCGCCGCTTGAGGGAAATGCGGTCGATCACGCCCCAGGCGAGAAAACTCGCAAACAGCAGCACCGAGGCGGCGTCTCCGTTGGCGAGCAGGTGCGCAAACGCCCACAGCTTCACCGCCGTGATGAGGGGGTGACGGACGGCGGCGCTGATGCGACCGGGCAGATAGGCGGCGAACGCCAGCACGAAGACGGGCGCCATCAAAAGCAGCGTCAGGTGGCGCAGCCAGGTCGGCGGATCGTAGAGAATCGCCGGCCCCTCGGCCCGGGCGAGCCCGTAGCCCCAGATCACCAGGACGAGACCGACCAGGGACACCGCCGAATAGATGAGCTTGTAGGTATTGAGGCCGAAGCGGGCGACCAGGCGGTCGTGCAACGCCGGCGCCGTCGGCAGCAGATGGCTGCCGAGAAAGATGACGAGCCCGAGCACGAGGACGAGCATGCGGACATCTCCGGATCGCGAGTGCGACGCGGCGCACCTTACCCGTTCCGCCGACGGCGACGAGGCGTCCATCGGTCGCGCCGGCGGCCGGCCATCGTGCCGATTTCCGACCCATCACCGATTGTTGACCGCTCGCTAGGGTTTGGCGCCCGCCAAGCGCTTCGCGGCAATGGCGGCGCGGCGGCGCGCCGACTAAGCTCCTGAGCGAGAACCTCGAATGGGGGACGCGGGAGGGGGAGCGATGCTCAGACTGGCCGCCTCGACGATGCTGGTGCTGGCGATCGGATGCTTCGTCGCGGCCTTGCCCGCAGCGGCAGGCAACGTGGTCGCCCGCGTCGACCTGTCGGAACAGCGGATGTACGTCTCGATCGCCGGCAAGCCCGCCTATTCGTGGCCGGTGTCGACCGCCCGGCGCGGCTACGTCACCCCCACCGGCAGCTATCGCCCGACCAGGCTGCATCGGCGCTGGTACTCGCGCAAGTACGACAACGCGCCGATGCCCTACTCGATCTTCTTCCGCGGCGGCTACGCCATCCACGGCACCAGTGCCCTGAAATCGCTGGGTCGCCCCGCCTCGCACGGTTGCGTGCGGCTGGCGCCGGGCAATGCCGCGACGCTGTTCCAGCTCGTGTCGTCCTACGGCCCCCGCAACACCCGCATCGTCATCACCCGGTGATGGGCTGGGTCCATCGCTCGACCCGGTTTACCTCGTCGGCCAAACGGGGCCCCCGGAGGTTGCGCGGGGTGCGGGGACCACGTATCCGACGGGTACGAGGGCGCGAAGGAGGGGATGAGTCGGTGCGGATCGGAGCGGCTGTCCCGGCCCTGATGTTCGCTCTGGCGCTGTCGACTGCGTCATCCGAGGCGGCACAGGCGTGCGATCCGCGCGCCGCAGACGGCCAGTGGCTGCTCGTCATCAGTGCGGCGAAGGCGCCGATCTACTGCGAGGTCCGCATCGCCAAGGGCTGGATCGACCGCCAGTCCTGCCAGGCGGATTCGCTGACGGCGCCACAGATCAGCATAGAGGGGCCGCTGTTCCCGCAGGAAGGCAGTTGCCGCGCCAGCGGCAGCCTGTCGATCGAGGATCCGCCCGGCAGCGGTGTGAAGACGCTGTTCAACGTCGACGGCCTGTTCGCCGGCGAGTTGCGCCCCGCCCGCGTCGATCGCCTGCTCGGCCGCCTCGTGCTGGCCGACGGCGAGAAGCGCGGCACGTTCTTCGCCTTCCAGGGCCTGCGCACCGACTGAGGGCAGCCCCCTCGTCGGCAGCCTTTCGCCAGCAACCCCCTCGCAGGCATCCCCTCTCGCAAGCCTTGTCCAGTCCCGGCGTCCTCAGTAGATCTCCGGCTCGCCGGCCGCGGCCCCGAAGTCGCGCTCGAGGAAGTCGAAGTCGCAGCCCTTGTCGGCCTGCGTGACGTGGCGCGAGAACATCCAGCCCCAGCCGCGCTCGAAGCGCGGCGGCGGCGGCGTCCACGCCGCCCGCCGGCGCGCCAGTTCGTCCTCGTCCACCAGCATGTCGAGACGGCGCGCCGCCAGATCGAGGCGGACGATGTCGCCCGTCCGCAACAGGGCGAGCGGCCCGCCGATGTAGGACTCCGGCGCGACGTGCAGCACGCACGCCCCGTAGGACGTGCCCGACATCCGTGCGTCCGACAGGCGCAGCATGTCGCGGTGGCCCTGCCTGATCAGGGCCTTCGGGATCGGCAGCATCCCCCACTCCGGAAAGCCCGGTCCGCCGAGGGGACCAGCATTGCGCAGCACGAGGACGTGGTCGGGCGTGACGTCGAGCGCCTCGTCGTCGATCGCCGCCTTCATCGCCGGATAGCTGTCGAAGACCAGCGCCGGCCCCTCGTGGCGGTGGAAGCGCGGGGCACACGCTGCCGGCTTCATCACCGCCCCGTCCGGGCAGAGATTCCCGCGCAGCACGGCGAGCGAGCCCTCGTGGTAGACGGGATTCGACAGTGGCCGGATGACGTCGGCGTTGAAGACGCGTGCCCCCTCGAGGTTCTCTCCTACCGTGTGCCCGCTGACCGTCAGGGCCGAGACGTCCAGAAGCCCTCGGATCTCCACCATCAGCGCCCGGAGGCCGCCGGCATAGTAGAAGTCCTCCATCAGGTAGTCCTTGCCGGCCGGCCGGACGTTGGCGATCAGCGGCGTGACGCGGCCGAGGGCATCGAGGTCGTCGAGCGTCAGCGGCACGCCGGCGCGGCGCGCCATCGCAACGAGGTGGACGACGGCGTTGGTCGAGCAGCCCGTCGCCATCGCCACGACCGCCGCATTGCGGACCGCCGCGGCGGTGACGATGCGGTCGGGCGTCAGCTCCTCGGCCACCATCTCGACGATGCGCCGGCCGCAGGCAGCCGACATGCGCTGGTGGCTCGCGTCGACGGCCGGGATCGACGAGGCCCCCGGCAGCGACAGCCCGAGCGCCTCGGCGATCGCCGTCATCGTGGAGGCGGTGCCCATCGTCATGCAGACGCCGGCCGAGCGGGCGATGCCGCCCTGGATGCCGGTCCACTCCGCATCCGAGACGATGCCGGCGCGCCGCTCGTCCCAGTACTTCCAGGCATCCGAGCCGGAGCCGAGCGACTTGCCGGCGTAGTTGCCGCGCAGCATCGGCCCGGCCGGCAGGTAGATCATCGGCACGCCGGCGCTGAGCGCCCCCATCACCAGCCCGGGCGTGGTCTTGTCGCAGCCGCCCATCAGCACGACGCCGTCGAAGGGATGGGAGCGGATCATCTCCTCCGTCTCCATCGCCAGCATGTTGCGATAGAGCATCGAGGTCGGCTTGGTGAAGCTCTCGTCCACCGACAGCGCCGGCATCTCGAGCGGGAAGCCGCCGGCCTGCAGGACGCCGCGCTTGACGTCCAGCGCCCGCTCGCGGAAGTGGCCGTGGCAGGAGTTGAGCTCCGACCAGGT
>CALRZT010000426.1:0-3667 GCA_943372725.1 Pseudoxanthobacter soli DSM 19599 | reverse complement strand
ACCTGTCCGCTCGTCGGCGGTGAACAGCGTTGCCGTGCCGCCGCGCTGCGTTTCGGCGCGGTGGAGCCGGCCGTCGTGGTCGATCGCGGCGAAGACGGCGTAGCCGCCGATCGCCCCGGTGCCGATGCGCTCGGCGAGTTGCAGCGTCCGGAAGACCGCCAGGCCTGCGTTCGGCCCCATCGCGCCGATCCCGATCGTCATGAGCCGTGCGTCTCCGTCATCGAGGGGGGCGCGTCGCCCGGATCGCTGCGTCGCACCGCACCCAGCTTCGGCGCCGCCGCGAGCAGCGCCCTCGTATAGTCCGACCGCGGCGTCTCCATCACCGTCTCGACCGGCCCGCTCTCGACGATGCGGCCTCCCTTCAGGACGGCGACACGATGCGCCACCGAGCGGACGACGGCGAGGTCGTGGGTGATGAAGAGGTAGGCGACGCCGGTGTCGCGCTGGATCTCCCGCAGGAGGTCGAGCACGGCGGCCTGCACGGAGACGTCGAGAGCGGAGGTCGGCTCGTCGGCGATGATGACGCGTGGCTCGGCGGCGAGCGCCCGCGAGATAGCAATGCGCTGGCGCTGACCGCCGGAGAACTCGTGCGGCAGCCGGTCGATCATCGCGGCAGGCAGCTGGACACGGTCGAGCAGCCGGAGCGCCTCGGCGCGCAGCGCCTTGCCGGAGAGGCCGCGGTGCAGCGCCAAGGGCTCCGACAGCGTCTGGCCGGCGGTAAAGCGCGGATCGAGGCTCGCGAACGGGTCCTGGAAGACGATCTGCACCTTCGCGCGCGCCCGCCGCAGCGCGCCGCCGCGAAGCCGGGTGATGTCCTCCCCTTCCACGCGCACGGTCCCCTCGTGGTCGAGGTCGAGGCGGGCACCGATGCGGCCGAGGGTGGACTTGCCCGACCCGCTTTCGCCGACGAGGGCGACCGTCTCCCCGGCCGCGACGGAGAGCGTGATGTCCTCCAGCACCCGATGCGGCGGACCACGGCGCAGCAGCCCGCGGGCACCGAAGCTTCGCCCGACCGCCGCGAAGGCGAGCGCCGGCGGGCTCGCCGGCGGCGGCACGTCCGTCCGTACCGGATCGTCCATGCGGGGAACGGCGGCGAGCAACTGGCGGGTATAGGGGGCCGCCGGCGTGCCGAGAACGCGGGCAACCGGCCCGGCCTCGACGAGCTGGCCGCGGCGCATGACGGCGACGCGGTCGGCCATCTCGGCGACGACGCCCATGTCGTGGGTGATCAGCAGGAGGCTCGTGCCGCTCTGGCGGGTGAGGTCGCGCATCAGCTCGAGGATCTGCGCCTGCACGGTGACGTCGAGGGCGGTGGTCGGCTCGTCGGCGATCAGCAGCTCCGGCTCGAGCGCCAGCGTCATGGCGATCATCACGCGCTGGCGCATGCCGCCGGAGAACTCGTGCGGATACTGCCGGAGCCGCCGCCCGACGTCGCCGATGCCGGCCCTGGCGAGCATGTCGCCGGCCCGATCCCGCGCCGCCCGCCGCGACAGGCCCTTGTGGACGATCAGCGCCTCGGTCATCTGGCGCTCGATGGTGAGCACTGGCGTCAGGCTCGTCATCGGCTCCTGGAAGATCATGCCGATGCGCGCGCCGCGGACGCGGCGCATCGCGGCGTCGTCGAGGGCGGAGATGTCCTCCCCGCCGAGCAGCACGCGGCCGCCGCTGCGCCGGGCCCGGCGTGGCAAGAGGTTCATCACGGCGAGCGCGCTCAGCGACTTGCCGGAGCCGCTCTCGCCGACGAGGGCGAGTGTCTCGCCCCGCTCGATCGCGAGGTCGAGGTCCTGCACGACGGCATCGTCGCCGAAGGCGACCGACAGGCCTTCCATTGCGAGAACGGCCATCAGCGCCCCCCGGACCTGGGGTCGAGCGCTTCGCGGAGCGCGTCGCCGAGGAGGTTGAAGGCGAACACCGTCGCTGCGATGGCGAGCCCGGGATAGAGCATCAGCCACGGCGCGCGGTTCATGAAGTCGCGGCCGGCGGAGAGCATGTAGCCCCATTCCGGCTGCGGCGGCTGCGCCCCGAGCCCGAGGAATCCGAGCGCCGCGGCGGCGAGGATGGCGTTCGACAGGCCGAGTGTGGCGACGACGATCATCGTCGGCATGACGTTGGGCAGGAGGTGGCGGAAGATCAGCCGGAGGGGGCCGGCGCCGGCCGCCTCGGCGCCCTCGTAGTAGGGCTTGGCCGTCTCCGACAGCGCACTCGCATAGGCGGTCCGCGCATAGAAGGGGATGGCGGCGACGCCCACCGCCAGCATTGCGTTGGTCAGACTCGGGCCAAGCACCGCGACGAAGGCGAGCGCGATCAGCGTCTCGGTGAACGAGAACAGCACGTCGGTGGACCGCATCAGGATGCGCTCCGTCCAGCCGCGAAAGTGCGCCGCAGCAAGACCGATCGAGAGGCCCGCGACAAGCGAGATCCCGACGGCGATCGCGCCGATCTGCAGGGTGAGGCGCGCCCCGAACAGCAGGCGGGAGAAGACGTCGCGGCCGAGTTCGTCGGTGCCGAGCAGATGGGCAGCGCCCGGCGGCGTCAGCGGCCGGCCGGTCGCCAGCTTGATCGGACTGTAGGGCGCGATCCAGGGCGCGAACACCGCCGCTATGATCAGCACCGCGAAGATCGCGAGGCCGATCGCGCCGCCGGGATTGCGCACGAGCCGCAGCCAGAGCGGCCGGGACGCCGGTCGCGGGACGGGGGCCACCTCCACCGCCGACATCAGCTCCTCCGGATCCGGGGGTCGACGACGGCGTAGACGAGGTCGAGGAGGAACATCACCACCACCACTGTGGCGGCGAAGACGAGGATGAAGCCCTGGATGACCGGATAGTCGCGCTGGAAGATCGCCTCGACCGCCAGTCGGCCGATGCCGTTCCAGGCGAAGATGTTCTCCACCACGATGGCGCCGCCCATCATGTAGCTGAACTGCAGGCCCATCATCGTGACGATGGGGATGAGGCCCGAGCGCAGGACGTGGCGATACTCGACGACCGCCTTCGGCAGGCCCTTGGCGTGGGCGGTGCGGACGAAGTCCTGCTCCATAACGTCAATCATGGCAGAGCGCGTCATGCGGGCGACGATGGCGGCGTTCGAGAGACCGAGCGTCAGGGCCGGGAGGATGAGGCTCATCGGCCCGCCCCCGGCGACGGGCAGCCAGCCGAGGTCGACGGAGAACCAGATCAGGAGCAGCAGCCCGAGCCAGAAGTGCGGGATCGAGACGCCGCCAATCGCCGCCATCATGACCAGCGTGTCGGTCCAGCCGCCGCGCCGCGCCGCCGCCCAGAAGCCGGCCGGCAGGCCGATGACGACGGCGATCAGCATGGCCGAGAAGGCGAGGACGAGCGTGTTGGGCAGCCGCGCCATCAAGAGCCCGAACACCGGCTGTTCGCCGCGGATCGTGACGCCCATGTCGCCCTGCAGGAGGCGGGCGAGATAGTGGCCGTACTGCACGACGATCGGCTGGTCGAGGCCGAGGCGCGCGCGGATTTCCTCGAGCTGCTCCGGCGTCGTGCCCTGGCTCTGGGCATACATAATCTGCACGGGATCGCCGGGCACGAGGTGGATCAGGAGCGTCACGGCAACGGTGGCCGCGAAGATCGTCACCAGACCCATGGCGAGGCGTTGCGAGAGATAGGCCAGCATCGCGACATCCCCGAGTGGTGGGGGGGGG
>CALRZT010000425.1:0-3676 GCA_943372725.1 Pseudoxanthobacter soli DSM 19599 | reverse complement strand
CGGCGAGCGAGGCGAGCGAGGCGAGCACCGGACCGCTCGCCGGGCGCGGTGCCACCGCGGGCGCCATGGCGCTGGGCGCGGTCTCGGCGGCGAGGCGCGGAGCACCGCGGGGGGCAGGCGCTCCACCGGCATAGGCGGCACCCGCCGCCATGGCCGTCGCTCCGCCGCTTCCTGACGATGCCGACGGTCCGGATGATCCGGACGGCCCGGCCGGCCGCGAGGGCGCGCCACCCGCCTTGCCCTCGGCGATCATCCGGATCGCCTCCTCCGGGCTCGGCAGGTCGGCGGCATAGGCGAGGCGGACAAGGGCCATCTCGGCGGCGGCGAGCGGCCGCGGCGAGCCCTGCACCTCCGGGATCGCCTTCAGGAGGATCTGCCAGGCGCGCGTCAGCACCGGCACCGTCAGGCGGGCGGCGAGTGCCGTGCCGCGGTCGCGCTCGGCGGCGGTCAGGCTCGGGTCGCGCGCGGCCTCGGGCACGATCCGGAGGCGCGTGACGAGGTGGGTGAAGCCGGCGAGATCCGTCAGCACCACCGACGGCTCGGCGCCGCTCGCATACTGGTCGGAGAGCTCGGCCAGTGCTGCGCCGGCATCGCCGCGCATGACGTGCTCGAACAGGTCGACGACGCGGGCCCGGTCGGCGAGGCCGAGCATGGCGCGCACCGCCTCGGCGGTGACGGTGCCGGCGCCGTGGGCGATCGCCTGGTCGAGCAGCGAGAGTGAGTCGCGCACCGAGCCCTCGGCGGCGCGCGCGACCAGCGCCAGCGCCTCGTCCTCGACCGCGACGCTCTCCGCGCCGGCGATCCTGGCGAGGTGGGCGACCAGCACGTCCGCCTCGACACGGCGGAGGTCGAAGCGCTGGCAGCGCGACAGCACCGTCACCGGCACCTTGCGGATTTCGGTGGTGGCGAAGACGAACTTGACGTGCTCCGGCGGCTCCTCGAGCGTCTTCAGGAGGCCGTTGAAGGCCGCCGTCGACAGCATGTGCACTTCGTCGATGATGTAGACCTTGTAGCGCGCGGTGGCCGGCCGGTAGCGCGAGGCCTCGATGATCTCGCGCACGTCGGCGATGCCGGTGTTCGACGCCGCGTCCATCTCGATGACGTCGACGTGGCGGCCCTCCATGATCGCCTTGCAGTGCTCTCCAAGGATGGAGAGGTCGATGCTCGGGCGGTCGACGGCGGCGCTGCGGAAATTCAGGGCACGCGCCAGGATGCGGGCGGTTGTGGTCTTGCCGACGCCGCGGACGCCGGTGAGCATCCACGCCTGCGGAATGCGCCCGGCGGCGAACGCGTTGGTCAGCGTCCGCACCATCGGCTCCTGGCCGATGAGGTCCTCGAAGCGCTGCGGCCGGTACTTGCGCGCCAGCACGCGGTAGGGCGCGGCGGCGGCCGGCGGCGGTGGCACGTCGGGGAAGAGGGCGGGGCCGTCGTCGGGGAGGGCGGCGCCGGCCGCAGGTCCGGCGGCTGCGCGTGCCAGGGCCGGGTCACTCCAGGGTGGGGTGTCGTCGATCGGCGGGCCGGCCTCGGGCGTCTCGGTCATCCGTGTCCCCGCGGCGCTCTGCGGCCCCGGGGACCGCTCTCCGGGCGGACCGCCGGCGCCGCTGGCACGGGCGGAGCGCGCGGGTCTCGGCGCCGGAGCGACGGAAAGGGTGGGAGGCTGGCACGATGACCCGTGCCGGGCTCGTTGGGGCTGCTTCCTTCCGGACCTGACCCGGTTGGCGAGTGGCGCGTCCACCACCAACCTCCCACCCCGTATATCGGCGACCGGGGGCGGCTTGGCAAGTTCTCCCTCGCGCGTCTCCGGAAGCGGACGGTCTGTCGCTTCGGCCCCCGGGGTGCGGGCGGGCCGCAGGCCCCTCAGCCGATCAGGCCGGTGACGCCGTCCCAGGTGAGCTTGAGGCCGACCAGGAACACCGAGATGTAGGCGATCCGGTAGAACATCTTCGCCGAGATCACCCGGACCGCCAGCACGCCGAGCCAGACCGAGGCGATCGCGAGCGGCAAAAGCACCGCCGAGGCGGTGAGGTTCGTCTCGGTGAACTGGCCGAGGAAGAAGTAGGCCGGCACCTTGATGGCGTTCAGCACCGCGAAGAAGACGATGCTGGTGCCAGCGAACAGCTTCGGCTCGAGCCGGAGCGGGATGATGTAGATCTGGAAGGGCGGGCCGCCGGCGTGCGAGATGAAGCTCGTGAAGCCGGAGAACAGGCCGGCGAGGCCGCCGCGGACGTGGCTGTGGCCGCGCGGCGTCGGCGCCGGCGGGCGGAACCAGTGCAGGAGCACGAAGGCGACCGCCATCACGCCGACCATCAGGCGCACGTGGGTGTCGGTCACCCAGGTGGCCGTCAGCCAGCCGATGCCGGTGCCGATGATGGCGCCGGGCAGCGTGTGGATCAGCGTCGGCCGGTCGATGTCGCGCCGGTAGGCGATCAGGCCGGCGATGTCCATGACGACGAGGATCGGCAGGAGGATGCCGGCCGCCTGCAGCGGCGGCAGGGCGAACGACATCAGCGGCACGGCGAGCAGCGCCGCGCCGCCGCCGAAGCCGCCCTTCGAGATGCCGATGAGGAACACCGCCGGCAAGGCGAACAGATAGAAGGTCGGGTCGGTCAGCATCTCGGATCGAGGCAGGGAGGGCGGGGCCGCGGGGGGCGGGCGGGCGGGAGCGGGACGATAGCCTAAAGTCTCACACCCGTCCGCCCGCAATCTCCCGCGTGTACGCATTCTCCCCACGCTTGCATTCGCCCGGCCGCGGGTGGGAAACAAATGGCAACGAGAGCCGGCCCCGCGGGGGACTGGCCGGTGCGGCGAGGGCGCGCCTCGTCGTCGGCCGACGGAGGGAAACGGGCATGGTGAGCCGGTATCGCGAAGTCTACGAGGCGTGGCAGCGGGACCCGGAGGCGTTCTGGGCGGCGGCGGCCAGCGGCATCGACTGGTACTCGCCGTGGACGCGGGTGTTCGACGCGGGAGCCGGCGTCTACGGCCGCTGGTTTCCCGGCGCGACCTGCAACGTCTGTCACAACGCCGTCGACCGCCACCTCGAAACGCGGCCCGGCCAGGCGGCGCTGATCTACGATTCCCCCGTCACGGGCAGCCGCGGCGAATGGTCCTATGCCGAGCTCCACGCCGAGGTGCAGGCGATGGCGGCTGTGCTGGCCGACCACGGCGTGACGAAGGGCGACCGCGTCGTCCTCTACATGCCGATGGTGCCGGAGGCGGTGTTCGCCATGCTCGCCTGCGCCCGCCTCGGCGCGGTCCATTCGGTGGTGTTCGGCGGCTTCGCGGCGGCCGAACTCGCAACCCGCATCGACGATGCCCGCCCGAAGCTGATCGTCTCCGCCTCGTGCGGCATCGAGCCGTCGCGCGTCGTCGCCTACAAGCCGCTGCTCGACCACGCGATCGAGCTCGCCCGCCACAAGCCGGAGGCGTGCCTGATCCTGCAGCGCCCGCAACTCGCCGCCACCCTGGTCGAGGGCCGCGACGCCGATCTCGGCGCGCTGGTGAAGGCCGCGCGCGACGCCGGCCGCAAGGTCGCTTGCGTGCCGGTCGAGGCGACCGATCCGCTCTACATCCTCTACACCTCCGGCACGACCGGCCAGCCGAAGGGCGTGGTGCGCGACAGCGGCGGCCACATGGTGACGCTGAAGTGGTCGATGTCGGCGATCTACGGGCTTGAGCC
>CALRZT010000424.1:0-3690 GCA_943372725.1 Pseudoxanthobacter soli DSM 19599 | reverse complement strand
CGGTATCACGTTTGTGTACGAATGAATTGCCATTCCACCACCGGCGAGGCTATGGGCATGGCTGGCTCGCGGGCGGGAAAGGGCGGGGAATGAACGTCTCGCCGCCGGCCGTCCTGCGGAATCGGCCGAAGCCGCGTCGCCCGCCCGATGCCGCCGCGCGGAAGGGGAGAGGCCGGCCGCGCGTGCGGCCTCCGGTGTCTCCCGGTCTGGAATCCGGCCGCGTCCCGCCGTATGTGAGGCCGCGTCGGTCACGGCCGGCCTTGAAAGTGTCCGCCGTGCCGACCCGCCGACCTTGCCGACCCGCCGCCCCGCGGCCTTGAACCGGAGCGTGAGCCCGATGAGCGCATTCTTCGAGGAGCAGGTGCTCTCCGTCCACCACTGGACGGACACGCTGTTCTCCTTCACGACGACGCGCGACCAGGCGTTCCGCTTCAAGAACGGCCAGTTCACGATGATCGGCCTCAAGGTCGACAACAAGCCGCTGCTGCGCGCCTACAGCGTCGTCAGCACGAACTACGACGAGAACCTCGAATTCCTGTCGATCAAGGTGCCGGACGGGCCGCTCACCTCGCGCCTGCAGCACATCAAGGAAGGCGACCGCATCATCGTCGGCCGCAAGCCGGTCGGCACGCTCGTCATCGACAACCTGAAGGCCGGGCGGAACCTCTATCTGCTCGGCACCGGCACCGGGCTCGCACCGTTCATGAGCATCATCCGCGACCCCGAGACCTACGACCAGTTCGAGAAGGTGGTGCTGGTGCACGGCTGCCGGCAGGTGGCCGAGCTCGCCTATGGCGAGCGCATCACGGAGGAGCTGCCGAAGGACGAGCTCATCGGCGAGCTCATCCGCGAGAAGCTGATCTACTACCCGACGGTGACGCGCGAGCCCTTCCACAACCGCGGCCGCATCACCGACCTCATCACCTCCGGCAAGCTGTTCGAGGACATCGGCCAGCCGCCGCTCGAGCGCGAGCATGACCGGGTGATGATCTGCGGCAGCCCGGCGATGCTCGCCGACCTCAAGGCGCTGCTCGATTCGCGCGGCTTCGAGGAAGGCAACACCGGCGAGGCCGGCGACTACGTCATCGAGAAGGCCTTCGTCGAGCGCTGAGGGCTAAACCCGAGCGCCGGCGCCGAACAGCCGGCGCTCGATAGCCTCGCGCGCCGCCACGTCGGCGGGCTTGGAAAGGCCCGCTGTCAGGCGCCACGCCGTGGCGTCGTCGCCGCGCCGCAGCGCCCGATGCGCGCGGCGGCGCGCCCATCCGTCCCGCAGTTTTCCCATGAGCCGCGGCAGCGGACTGCCGGCCGGCACGAGACGGCGGCGGAAGAGCGCCGTTGTCGCCGTCGCGGCGGCGAGGAAGGCGAGCGCCGCCAGCGCGAGGTCGCCCGGCGTGCGGTTCGCCGGTGTCGCAGGCCTGGCGGTGAGACCGATGTCGCGCTCGAGCTCCTCGAGGCTGCGGCCGGCCTGGCGGAAGGCGACCGTGCGCGCCGGCAGAACTGCCATGCGCATCTCCCCCGCCTCGGTGTCGAACCACGGGATGGCGATCTCCGGCAGTTCGGCCGGGGCGCCGGAGACCGGCCGCACCGCCCACGAATAGACGATCCGCCCGATCGGCCCGTCGCGCCCTTCGACCACGGCGAGGCGGCCCGGGCGCGGCAGCGACTGGCGCAGCGCCTCGCCCTTCTTGCCCTTCGGCTCGGCGGCGATGACGGTGCGCCGCTCCGGCGCCTCGGAGAAGACGATGAGGCCGGCGGCGGCGAGCTTCGGCGGCGGCGGCAGCTGGTCGTCGGTGACGCCCTCGGCCTCGAGCGTCACGGTGCGGCGGACGGGGCGGCCGATGGCGAGCGCCTCGGGCGGCTCGCTCCAGGTCTCCGTCAGCGTCAGCCGACGCGCCGGCAGCCACCACGTCCCAGCCGCGACCGTGGGTGCTGCGACCTCGAGCGTCGTCGCGGCGGTGGCGATCGCCACCTCGACGCGCTTGCCGGCGCCGTCGAAGACGGTGAGGCGCTGCACGACCGGCGGGATGGTGAGGCTGCCGCTCTCCTGCGGGAACAGCGCCAGCGTCTGCTCCATGCCGCGGCCCTGAATGCCGTCCTCCTGCGCCTCCGCCCAGTGCTCGCGGCCGATGGTCAGCACGCGGAAGCCCTCCATCGGCGGCACCTCGAGCTTCGTCAGCGCGATCGGGATCGTGTAGAAGCCGCGCACCCGCACCAGCACCATCTCCTGCACCATCGGCGGCCGGCCGTTCGACACCACCTCGAGGCGGAGGCGGGCGCCGTCGATCGCCACCGCCGGCTGCGCGGCGTCGGGCTGGGCGGTGGGCGTCTCGGCGGCGGCGGGCCATGCGGCGAGGGGCGCCGCGAGGACGAGCGCGACGAGCGCGAGGCGGAACGGGCTCACCACGGGTCTCCTCCCGGCGGCACGGCGGTGCCGGACTGGATGCGGTGCTGGTGCTCGGCGGCGATCCTGAGCCGCAGGAACTTCACCGGATCATCGGGAATGGCGGCGAGCCACTGCAGCGTCGCCTGGGCGCTCTCGTCGAGGGGCGGGCGCTCGGCGCCCGGCGGTGCCGTCTCGTCGGCGGCGGCAGCCGAGGTCATGCCGCCGGAGCGGCCGGAGCGGCCGGCGCTGTCGGTGGCGGCCCCCTTCGAGTTCGCCTGGCCGCTCTCGCTCTCGCCGGGGCGGGCGGCGCCGCGGCGGTCGACGCGGCTGGTGCCGGGGCTCCTCGAGGCGCCGCCGGCCTCCTTGTCGCCAGCCATGCCCTCGCCGAAGGAGGAGGTCGGCGTGTCGTCGCCGGCAGCGGTGGAATCGGTGCCGCGGTTCTCGCGCGTCGCCTTGGCGTTGGCATCGCTCAGCGACTGGTCGCCCGGGCCCGCCTCGGCGGCGGCGATGGCCGCCTCGACGATCGCCTTGTTGGTGCGGGCGTCGGCGTCGTCGGGATCGCGGGCGAGCGCCACGTCGTAGGCCTTCACCGCCTCCTTCCAGCGGCCGGCGCGGGCGAGCGCGTTGCCGAGATTGTAGGCCGCTGACGGGCCTCCGGCGGTGCGGAAGGTGGCTGCCGCCGTCTCCGGATCGCCCGCCGCGTAGAGGGCGACCGCCTTCCAGGCGGGATCGGCGAGGAGGGGGACGGCGAGGGCGGGCTCGCCGGCGGCGAGCAGGGCGCGGCCGATCCGCTCGGCGCCGGCGAACGCCGCCAGCGCAAGCGCCGCGATGGCGACGACGGCGACCAGCGGCGCCCTCACGTCCGCCTCCGGAACAGCAGCAGCATCGGCAGCGCGGCGACGGCGAGGAGTGCCCGGCCGAGGTCGGTCCAGGCGAAGGCGGTGAAGCCGCTCTCGGCGAGGTCGGCTGTCGCCGGCCGGGCGACGGCGGCGGCGACGGCGGTGGGGTCGGCGGCATCGGCGAAGCTGCCGCCGCCGGCGCTCGCCAGCCGCGCCGCCGCGCCGCGGTCACCGGTCGGGGCGCCGCCGATCGCGGTGGAGGCGACGTGGACGACGTGCAGGCGGCGGCCGTCGGCTGAGAAGCGCGCGGCGGCGGTAAGCGCCGCGTCATCGATGCCGCCGCCGTCGGTGACGATCACGAGGTCGCCGCCGACCATGCCGGCGGCGGTGAGCCGCGCGCCGGCGAGCGCGATGGCCCGCACCGGCGCGCTGCCGGGGTCTGGCACCGCGCCGGCGAGCCCGGCGGCG
>CALRZT010000423.1:0-3695 GCA_943372725.1 Pseudoxanthobacter soli DSM 19599 | reverse complement strand
CCGGTCATCAGCACGATCGGCAGGTGCGGCCGGGCGGCATGGGCGGCGTGGGCGAGCGCGATGCCGTCGAGCTCGGGCATGGTGATGTCGCTGAGCAGGAGATCGAACGGCTCGCGCGAGGCGGCGAGCACCTCGAGCGCGGTCGAGCCGTCGGCGGTCTCGACGATGTCGTGGCCGTCGAGTTCGAGCGCCCGGCGCACGAACCGCCGGACCGCCTCGTCGTCCTCCGCCAGAAGGATGCGTGCCATCAGAGACTGCTCCCGTCCCGCGGTGCGGGCCCTTTCCGGACCCGACCCCCGTGCGGCGACGCGAGGACCATCGGCCGCCGCGGGTTAACGAGCGGAAAAGACGAAGGGTTGCGGCACCTTCGGCTCCCGGGTTGCGGAAGACGCGGTTAATCTGCGATCACCGCTTTCGCCGCAATTGCCCGTCATGGCCGGGTGCCGATGCGAGCGGCCCCGGCGACCGGCCGGTCACCGCCCCTTCCGTCCCCGCGCTGGGAGTCCTCACCGCGTGATCCGCTTCGAGAACGTCGGACTGCGCTACGGCATGGGGCCGGAGGTCCTGCGCGACCTCTCCTTCCACATCCCGGCGCGCTCGTTCCAGTTCCTCACCGGCCCGTCCGGCGCCGGCAAGACCTCGCTGATCCGTCTGCTGTTCCTGTCGCTCCGGCCGACGCGGGGCCTGATCCGGGTGTTCGGCCGCGACACCGCCACGGTCTCGAAGACGGAGCTGCCGACGCTGCGCCGGCGAATCGGCGTCGTCTTCCAGGATTTCCGCCTGCTCGACCACCTGACCACCTACGAGAACGTCGCGCTGCCGCTGCGCGTCCTCGGCCGCGACGAGAGCGACTACCGCCACGACGTCAAGGAGCTCCTGCGCTGGGTCGGGCTCGGCGAGCGGCTCGACGCCTTCCCGCCGGTGCTGTCGGGCGGCGAGAAGCAGCGCGTCGCCATCGCCCGCGCCCTCATCACCCAGCCGGAGATGCTGCTCGCCGACGAGCCGACCGGCAACGTCGACCCGCCCCTCGCCCGAAGGCTGCTGCGCCTGTTCATCGAGCTCAACCGCCTCGGCACCGCCGTCGTCATCGCCACCCACGACATCGCCCTGATGGACCAGGTGGACGCCCGCCGGCTCGTCATCACGGACGGCCGCCTCGAGATCACCCGGTGACGTCGACCGACCCCCTCGCCCGCTCCGCGCCGCCCCCCGGCGGGGCCCGGCGCCCCGGCATTCCAGCCGGGCTCGCGCGCTTCCTGCCCGGCGGCGGCCGCGGGGCGCACGCCGGCCAGACGCCGATCGTGCCGCCCGGCGCCGTGGCGAGCCGGGCGCTGGTGCTCGTCATCGCCATCATGGGCTATCTCGCCTGCCTGACCGTCGGCGCCGTCTCGGTGGTCGCCGATGCCGCCGCCGCGTGGCAGTCCGACATCGCCCGCGAGGTGACGATCCAGGTCCGCCCGCGCGACGGCCTCGACCTCGCCGCTGCGACAGAGAAGGCGGTGGAGATCGCCCGCGCCATGCCGGGGGTCGGCACGGTGCACGCCCTGACGACGGAGGAGACGCGCGGCCTCGTCGAGCCCTGGCTCGGCACCGGCGTCGACCTCGAGGCCCTGCCGGTGCCGCGCCTCGTCTCCGTCGAGATCGTCGACGCCGAGCGGGCCGACCTCGCCAAGCTTTCGACCGACCTCGCCGCCGCCGTTCCCGGCGCGAGCGTCGACGACCACACTGCCTGGGCGGCAAGGCTCGCCGGCCTCGCCACCTCCGCCGTCCTCGGCGGCCTCGCCATCCTGGCGCTGGTGCTCGCCGCGATGGCGCTTTCCGTCGTCTTCGCCACCCGTGCAGCGATCTCCTCGAACCGCCAGGTGATCGAGGTGCTGCACTTCGTCGGCGCCGAGGACCGCTTCATCGCCGCCGAGTTCGGCCGCCACTTCCTCGTCGTCGGCCTCAAGGGCGCGCTCGCCGGGGCGCTCGCCGCGGCCGCGACCTTCGCCGTGCTCGGCCTCGCCGGCAGCGTCGAGGGGGCCGATCCGACCGCCGACCTCTTCGGCACCGCCACCCTCGGGCCCGCCGGCTATCTCGGCGTCGTGGCGATCGTGCTGGTCGTCACCATCCTCACCACGGCGACATCGCGCCTGGCGGTGCAGCGCCACCTCGCGACGCTGGCCTGAGCGGCGGCCCGGGCGGCGGCCTGAGGGTCGGCTCGGACCGCCGGATTCCGGCCACAGGATGCGCCTCGCCGCAGACGCAATTTCGCGCTACCTTTCCGTCATGTCCGTGACCGGCTGGCCCGATACGACACCAGACGTGCCCGCGCGACGCGACACTCCGCCGGCCGACCTTTCGGCGCGGGGCGTGCGCGGGTGGGTCCGTGCGGCGCGCGCGCTGGCGATCGTGACGGGCCTCGTCGGGCTCCTCGTCGCCGGCGACTTCGCCCGCTTCGTCTGGACGGTGACCACCGCCGCTCCCCCCACCGACGCCCGCGCCGACGGCATCGTCGTGCTCACCGGCGGCGCCGAGCGCATCCCGAACGGCATCGCGCTGCTCGCCGCCGGCCGCGGCTCGCGGATGCTGATCTCCGGCGTCAATCCGCAGGTGAGCGAGGCGGCGGTGGCGAAGGACAAGCCCTCGCTCGCCGCCTTCAACAGCTGCTGCGTCGATTTCGGACGGGAGGCGGCCGACACCATCGGCAACGCCGCCGAGGCGCGCAAATGGGTGGAGGCGCACGGCTTCCGCTCGGTGATGGTGGTGACGAGCGCCTACCACATCCCGCGCTCGCTCGCCGAATTCGCCGAGGCGCTGCCCGACCGCACGCTGATCCCCTATCCGGTGGTGCGCAGCGAGCTCGGTCTCGACGCCTGGTGGCGCAATCCCGCCGCCGCGAGGCTTCTCGGCGCCGAGTATCTGAAGTATCTCCTCGCCCGCGCCCGCCTCCTCGTCGAGCGCGCCGGCGGTCCTTCCACCGGTGCGGACCGGTCGACGACGTTGTGAGCGGGCTCCGGTCCCCCGGGCCAGACGCCGCCGATCCCTCGCTGCCGGTTCTCTCTCGTGCGACTCTCCCACGTGATCGTCGTCCTCCGCTCGCTCGCCTTCACGGTCATGCTCTACGGCTTCACCTGGCTGATGCTGCTGGTGATCTGGCCGTTCTTCCTGCTGCCCGACCGGCGCGCCTGGCCGCTCGTCAAGCTGTGGGGGCGGATCGTCGTCTGGATGCACCGGGTGATCGGCGGCACCCGCGTCGAGTGGCGCGGGCTCGAGAACATCCCCGAGGGTGGCTTCCTCGTCGCCGCCAAGCACCAGGCGATGTGGGAGACCTTCGCGCTCATCCCGATGTTCGATTCGGCCGCCTTCGTGCTGAAGCACGAGCTTGGCCGCATCCCGATCTTCGGCTTCGGCACGCGCCAGATGGGCATGATCGCCATCGACCGCAGCGCCGGTGCGCGCGCCCTCATCGAGATGACGCAGCGGGCGAAGCAGGCGATCGCCGAGGGCCGCCAGGTGATCATCTTCCCCGAGGGCACGCGCACCATCCCCGGCGCCCCGCCGGCCTACAAGGTGGGCGTCGGCTACATCTACGAGGCCTGCGGCGCGCCGTGCCTGCCGGTTGCGCTCAATTCGGGCCTCTACTGGCCGCGGCGCTCGTGGCTGCGCCATCCCGGCACGATCATCGTCGAGTTCCTGCCGCCGATCGCGCCCGG
>CALRZT010000422.1:0-3707 GCA_943372725.1 Pseudoxanthobacter soli DSM 19599 | reverse complement strand
CACCCCTCGCCTCACCCCTTGGCGGCCCCGGCTGCCCGGATCGCCGCCCACACCGCCTGCGGCGTCGCCGGCATGTCGATGTGCGTCACGCCCGCCCCGCGCCGGAGCGCGTCGGCCACCGCGTTCATCACCGCCGGCGTCGCGCCGATGGTGCCCGCCTCGCCGGCGCCCTTGATGCCCATGGCGTTTGTCGTGGAGGGTACGTTGCGCGTCTCGAAGTGGATCGACGGCACGTCGTCGGCGCGCGGCAGCGCGTAGTCGAGGAGCGAGGCGGTGATCAGCTGGCCGTCCTCGTCGTAGAGGGTGTTTTCCAGGAGCGCCTGGCCGATCGACTGCACGACGCCGCCGTGCACCTGGCCGGCGAGCAGGATCGGGTTCACCGTGACGCCGAAGTCGTCGACGATGGTGTAGCGGTCGAACGTCGTCACGCCGGTCTCGGGGTCGATCTCGACCTCGACGATGTGGGTGCCGTTCGGATAGGTGCACTCGGTCTGCTTGACGTCGCCCTCGGTGGTGCGGTCGGCCACGGGCATGGCGGCGGCAACAGCGGCGAGGGTCACCGAACGGTCGGTGCCGACGACGCGCACCTCGCCCTCGACGAGCTCGAGGTCAGCCGGCGAGGTCTCAAGCCGGTCGGCAGCGGCGGCCTTGATCTTCTCGACGAGCGCGCGGCTGGCGACGTCGATCGACGGCATGCCGAGCGGGATCGAGCGCGAGCCGCCGGTGCCGCCGCCGGTCTTCACCGCGTCGGTGTCGCCCTGCACCACCTTGATCTTCGAGATGTCGACGCCGAGGTGGTCGGCGATCAGCTGCGCATAGGCGGTGGCGTGTCCCTGGCCATTGGTCTGGGTGCCGATGAACAGCGTCAGCGTGCCGTCCGGGTCGATCGACAGCTCGGCGCGCTCGGAGCCCGGGAAGGCGCACGCCTCGACGTAGCTCGCGAGCCCGAGGCCACGGTAGAGGCCGCGCGCCGCACTCTCCGCCGCCCGCGCCTCGAAGCCGGCCGCGTCCGCCTCGTCGAGCGCCCGGTCGAGATGGCCGGAGAACTCGCCGGTGTCGTACATCCGGCCGGTCTGGGTCGTGTAGGGCATCTGCTCGGGGCGGATGAAGTTGCGATGGCGGATCTCCACCGGCGAGACGCCGGCGACGCGCGCCGCTTCCTCGACGAGGCGCTCCAGCACGTAGGCCGCCTCCGGGCGGCCGGCGCCGCGGTAGGCGTCGACCGGTACGGTGTTGGAGAAGGTGCCGCGCACCCGCACCGACAGCGCCGGGATGTCGTAGACGCCGGTCGACATCGTCGCGCCGACCCACGGGATGAACGGGCCGAACTGGTGGAAATAGGCGCCGGCGGCGGCGATCAGGTCGACCCTGAGCGCCAGGAACTTGCCGTCGGCATCCAGCGCCAGCTCGGCCGTCGTGACGTTGTCGCGGCCCTGGGCGTCGGCGAGGAAGTGCTCCATGCGGCCGCACTTCCACTTCACCGGGCGGCCGAGCCGCTCGGCGGCGATCATGGCGATCGGGTATTCGCGGTAGACCGGCATCTTCGGCCCGAAGCCGCCGCCGACGTCCGGCGTGATGATGCGGATGCGCGACGGGTCGACCTTCAGGATGTCGCCGGCGAGGATGCCGCGCATGCCGTGGCCGCCCTGGGTGCCGACGGTGAGCGTCCAGCGCTGGGTGCCGGCATCGTACTCGGCGATGCAGCCGCGCGGCTCCATGTAGTTGCAGACGAGGCGGTTGTTGATCACCTCGAGGCGCGCGACCTTGGCGGCCTTGGCGAACGCCGCCTCGGTCCTGCCCTTGTCGCCGAAGGCGTATTCGAAGGCGAGGTTGGTGCCGCGCTCCGGCCAGGCGAGCGGGGCGTCCGCGTCGAGCGCGCCGACCGTGTCGATCACCGCCGGCAGCGTGTCGTACTCGATCTCGATGAGCTCGGCCGCAGCCTCCGCCGCCGCCAGCGTATCGGCGACCACGGCGGCCACCGCGTCGCCGACGTGCTTGACGATCTCGCCGCACAGCAGCGGGCGATAGGGCGGCACGACGGGCGTGCCGTCCACCTGCTTCATGATCGCCTTGCACGGCACGCCGCCGTAGCCCTCGAGGTCGGCCGCCGTCAGCACCATGTGGACGCCCGGCGCGGCGCGGGCGGCATCGAGGCCGGACAGCGTGATGCGCGCATGCGCCACCTGGCTGCGCACCACCGTCATCGCCAGCACGCCGACGGGCACGATGTCGTCGACATAGCGGCCCCGCCCGGTGACGAGCACGGCATCCTCGACGCGGCGCACGGGCGCGCCGATGCCGAACTTCGGGGGAGCGGTCATCTGGTTCATGGGGGCCTCGGTCGGAACGATGCGGCCCGCGGGGAGGCGCGGCGCACGAGAGGGTCTAATCTAGTCCGCGGAGGGGCGGACGGCTACCGCGGTGCGGGAAGGAAGTGGGGGGGGTCAGCCCGGCCACAGCGCACGGCACTGCTCGCTTGCGCCTTTATGGCTTTTCCCGAGGATCGAGAGCGAAATTGACGATGATCGTCCGCCAACTCTCGTAAAGCGGCTCCGGAAGGTCGTAGGGCTGGCAGTCAGACAGCGCCCTCTCAGCCGTCGCGATCATGGCCGTGGCCTCGCTGCTCAACCCCGGACCCACGGGGCTTAGGACCTTGGTCGAAACAACGCGGCCGGAGGTGTCGAGCTCGGCCTGGACGCGCACGCGAACTCGTTCCCCAGCTCCAGTCGAAGGCGGCGTCCAGCACTTCGTGATCGCCGCCATCAGGCCTTCGCGCGTCGCTTGATCGATTGCCGGTGACGATTGACTCCCGCCTACGCTCTCGCCGCTTGGCCAGTCCAGGTACACTAAGTATACGTATACTGGCAGGCACACCACCAATAACAAAATCCGCTGTAGTGCGCGCGATGACTGCAGGCGGCGCCAGAAACTGACGACCCACATCAAGGCGAAATGCCGCCTGACGTGCGATCAACCGCATTCGCTTCCTGCTCACGCACGGCGAAGAAGGCGAGAATCGCCACCGGAATACCGACGCACGACGTCGCGATGAAGAAGGCGGGGTAGCCGAAGGCGTCGACCATCACGCCGGAAAAGCCGGCGACGAGCTTGCCCGGCAGCGCGTAGAGCGACGACAGCAGCGCGTACTGGGTCGCCGCGAAGCCCGGGCCCGTGAGGCCCGACATGTAGGCGATCAGGACCGAGCCGGCGAAGCCGGCGGAGAAGTTGTCGACCGAGATCGCGAGCGTCAGCAGCACGATGTCGGCGCCGGCGTGGGCGAGCCAGGCGAACATCACGTTCGAGCCCGCCCCTGTCAGCGCGCCGATGACCAGCGCCGCCCGCATGCCCAGCACCGGCAGCAGCAGTCCCCCCGCGAAGGCGCCGGCAAGCCCGATCCAGACGCCGTAGAGCTTCGAGACGTTGGCGATCTCACTCAGTGAGAAGCCGACGTCGATGTAGAGCGGGTTCGCCATCACGCCGGCGATGAAGTCGGGCAGGCGGTAGAGGGCGACCACCGGCAGGATGACGAGGAGCGCCAGGCCGTAGCGGCGCACGAGGTCGGCGAACGGCTCGATGATCGCCTCGCGGACGGCGAAGCCGCCGGTGCGGACGGGCCGGTCGCGGTCGACCACGGGTGCGAGGAGGACGGCGATGATGCCGACGGAGACGAGGCCCGCCATCGTCCAGTAGGCGGCCCGCCAGTCGAC
>CALRZT010000421.1:0-3708 GCA_943372725.1 Pseudoxanthobacter soli DSM 19599 | reverse complement strand
CGCGAATTCCGCCCCCAAATTTCGACCACGCGCCGCTTCGCGGCGCGCCCTCATCCCCCTGCCGGGACCTTCTCCCACCGGCCGGTGGGAGAAGGGGGCATCGCTGCGCCGTCGCAACGCACGCCAGCGCACCCCGCCCCCCGCTCCCGTCATTGCGAATTTCCCCCCGACCCCCGACCCGCTACCATCCCCACGCACAACACGGGGGAAACGCGATGTCCTGGTCCGACGAAGACCGCCGCCTCGGCATGGACCGGGCGATCTCGCGCCGCGATTTCCTCAACGGCGCCGCCGTCCTCGGGGCCGCCGCGGCCCTCCCGCTGACCAGCCGCGGTGCTTTCGCACAGGCCTCGCCCTACCCGCCGGCGCTGACCGGTCTGCGCGGCCAGACCGACGCAGACTTCGCCGTCATGCACGCGATCCGCGACGGCACCTTCTGGGAGACGGCCGGCGCGCCAACCGCGACCGGCGAGCACTACGACCTCATCGTCGTCGGCGCCGGCCTCTCCGGCCTCACCGCCGCCCACCTCTATCGCCGCCAGAAACCCGGCGCCCGCGTGCTCGTCCTCGACAACACCGACGATTTCGGCGGCCACGCCGTCCGCAACGAGTTCACGGCATCGAACGGCCGCCTCGTGATCGGCTATGGCGGCTCGGAATCCCTGCAGACGCCGAGCTTCTTCACCCCCGCCGTCAACCAGGTGCTCGCCGACATCGGCGTCGACGTCGAGGCGCTCGGGGAATGCTACGACCAGGCCTGGGCGGAGGATCGCGGCCTCGGAGAGGGCGTCTTCACCACCCGCGAGGCCTTCGGCGCCGACGCGCTCGCCGTCTATGGCGACGACGACGCCGCGTGGATCGCGAAGACCACCCTCTCCGACAAGGCGAAGGCCGATCTTCTCGCCCTCTACGAGGCGCCGACGGACCCCTTCGACGGGAAGACGCGCGACGAGAAGCTCGCGGCGCTCTCCGACCTCCCCTACGGGGCCTTCCTCACCGACACCCTCGGCCTCGACCCGCAGCTCGTCGAGTTCTTCGACAACTGGACGAAGCCCTATTTCGGCGCCGGCGTCCGGGCGGTGTCCTGCCTCGATGCCCGCGTCGTCGAGTGCCCCGGCTTCGACGCGATGGACCTCGGCGACGACGTCTGGCCGACGATGAGCCCGAGCGGCCGGCTCGTGGCGAAGGGGCCGGACCCCTACATCTTCCACTTCCCCGACGGCAACGCCTCGGTCGCCCGCGCCCTCGTCCGCGCGCTGATCCCGGCCGCCGTCGCCGGCTCGACGATGGAGCAGCTCGTTCTCGCCCGCACCGACTACGGCGCCCTCGACCGGCCGGAGAACGAGGTGCGCATCCGCCTGCTGTCGCCCTGCGTGAAGATCCGCAACGCCGAGGGCGGCGTCGAGGCGACCTATGCCCGGATGGCGAACGGTGCCGCCACCCTCTCCACCGTCACCGCGGACCACGCCGTGCTCGCCTGCTGGCACCGCGTCATCCCGCTGATCTGCGCGGAGGCGCCGCCCTCCCAGCAGGAGGCGCTGACCGACCAGCAGAAAATCCCCTTCCTCTATGCCAACGTGCTGATCCGCTCGTGGGAGGCGCTGTCGGCGCTCGGCGTCGCCGAGTTCGAGACGCCCGGCCACTTCTGGGAACACTGCAAGATCGACTATCCGGTCTCAATCGGCGCCTACCGTTTCGCCGACGAGCCGTCGGACCCGGTGGTACTGCACCTGTCGAAGACGGTGCTCGGCGACCCGACGCTCTCCACCCGCGAGCAGGCGCAGACCGGGCGCTATCTCCTCACCGAGATCACCTTCGAGGAGATGGAGCGGCAGATCCGCGACCTGCTCGGCCGGGCGCTCGGCCCCGGCGGCTTCGACCCGGCGCGCGACATCGAGGCGATCACCGTGAACCGCTGGTCGCACGGCTATGCCTACGAGTACATGCGCCCGTGGGACGGCTACTGGCCGGCCGGGACGCTGCCGGTCGAGACCTCGCGCCGGCCGATCGGCCGCATCGCCATCGCCAATGCCGATGCCGGCGCCTACGCCTACGCGAACTCGGCGATCGACCAGGCGACGCGGGCGGTGCGGGAACTTCTCGGCACGCCCGCCAACGCCCCCGCCTTCGCAACCTTCCCCGGCCCGCCCTTGAAGGACATCGGGCTCTGAGCGCGGATGCTCAGACCGGCGGCGTGCCGTTCTGGGAGAGCACGTCGCCGGCGAGATAGAGCGAGCCGCAGATCAGGATGCGCGGCGGCGGCTCGAAGCGCCAGCCTTCCGACAACAGCCGGAGCGCCGTGCGGACCCCCGACGTCGGCTCCGCCGACAGGCCGGCAGCGCGCGCGGCCTGGGCGAGCTCGATCGGGTCGCGGCTCGAATCGGTGCCGAACACCGGCACCGTGAAGACGTGGCGGGCGAGGCCGGCGAATGGCCTGAAGAAGCCGACCGGGTCCTTCGTCGACAGCATGCCGGCGATCAGGAAGAGCGCCCGCGGCACCCGCTCCTCGAGATCGGCCATGACGTTGGCGATCGCCTCGCCGGCGCCGGGATTGTGGCCACCGTCGAGCCAGATCTCCGCGCCCTTCAGGGCCACGTCGACGAGGCGGCCCTGGGTCAGGCGCTGCATCCGCGCCGGCCACTCGACCTGGGCGAACCCCGTCTCGGCCGCCTGGGCACCCGGATAGAGCCCGGCGGCCCGCAGCGAGGCGACCGCGGTCGCGGCGTTGACGTACTGGTGGCGGCCGATCAGCTTCGGCGGCGGCAGGTCGATCAGCTCGTCCTCGTCCTGATAGACGAGCCGGCCGCGCTCCTCGGCGAAGCTCCAGTCCTCGCCGCCCTGCTTCAGGGGCGCGCTGAGGCGAGCGGCGCGGCGGCGGATCACCTCCGAGACCACCGGCAGCTGCGGCGAGGCGACCACCGGCACGCCGCGCTTGATGATGCCGGCCTTCTCGCGGGCGATCTCGGCGAGCGTCGAACCGAGGAACTTCTCGTGGTCCATCGAGATCGTCGTGATGACGCTGGCGCGGGGATTGTCGACGACGTTGGTGGCGTCGAGCCGCCCACCGAGCCCGACCTCGAGCAGCAGCGCGTCGGCCGGCGACTCGGCGAACAGCAGCATCGCCGCCGCCGTCGTGATCTCGAACAGCGTGATCGGCGCGCCGTCGTTCGCCGTCTCGGCGCGGTTCAAGGCCTCGACCAGCACGGCGTCGTCGACATAGCGGCCACCGCCGGGGGCGGCGAGGCGGACGCGCTCGTGGAAGCGGACGAGGTGCGGCGAGGTATAGACGTGGACGCCCTTGCCCGCTGCCTCGAGGATCGCCCGCATCGTCGCGGTGGTCGATCCCTTGCCGTTGGTGCCGGCGACGTGGATGACCGGCGGCAGCCGCCGCTCCGGGTGGTCGAGGGCGGCGAGCAGCCGCTCGACGCGGCCGAGCGACAGGTCGATCTCCTTCGGGTGAAGGCCGATCAGTCGCTGCAGGATGGCGCTCGCGTGGTCCATGGCTGGTGTTCGTCCCGCCGGCACCGGGGCCGCGGGCGTCACTCCGCCGCCCGGCGCTCGTCCGCCACGGCCGCCGGCGTGGCCACCGGCTCGGGCGTCGAGGCGACGGCGGCATCCCGTCCGGTGAGGATGTGCAGGAGGCGCGACAGCGTCGGGCGCAGCTCCTGGCGCGGCACGATCATGTCGACCATGCCGTGCGCGAGCAGG
>CALRZT010000420.1:0-3713 GCA_943372725.1 Pseudoxanthobacter soli DSM 19599 | reverse complement strand
GGCCGCTGCCGCTGGCCGTGCTGGCCGATGCGGCCGAGCCGCAGGTGATGCGCGACCGCTGGGAAGTCTGGTTCGGCATTCCCGGCCAGTGGACGCCCTACGCCGATATCGGCACGGATCGCGAGGTGCTGGACGACGAATCCGGCCTCGGCGACCACATGCATCTCTGAGGGGGCGGCCATGGCAGGGGAAAAGGGCGCGACCACCGTCATCGTCGGCGGCGGTGTCACGGGCTTGAGCGCCGGCTGGTGGCTGGCGCGCAGCGGCATGGACGTTGCCGTCCTCGACAAGGGCATCATCGGCTGGGAAGCGTCGGGCCGCAACGGCGGCGGCTGCACCCACTACAACAGCGCGCTCTTCCACGAGGAGCAGCGGCTCTGGCCGCTGATGGACGAGCTCCTCGGCTACCCGACCGAATACCGCCGCGAGCGCATCATCTTCGCCACCACCGAGCACCACCTCCACGCCTATCTCCGCATGGGCGAGGAGGTCGGCCGCCACGGCTACGACTGGGAGGCGCTCGACGGAGACGAGGTGCGTCGGCGCGTGCCGCTCGCGGGCGACAGCGCGCTGGGGGGCATCCACCTCAAGGTCGGCGGCCACGCCAACCCTCAGCGCACCGTCCAGGCCTATGCATGGGCGATCCAGGATCTCGGCGGCCGCATCCTGCAGCACACGCCGGTCGTCCGGCTGGTCGCGCGCGGCGGCAAGGTGACCGGCGTCGAGACGGCCGCCGGCCTCATCGAGTGCGACCACGTCGTCGTCACCGCCGGCCCGCAGAGCGGCCGGCTGCTCGCTACCGTCGGCGTCCGCCTGCCCGTGGCGGTTGCCCGCGCCGAGATGATCGTCACCGAACCGCTGCCGCTGATGCCGCACGGTGGCGTCGACGGCAACGGCCTCTACGGCCGCCAGACGCTGCGGGGCAACCTCGCTTATGGCGGCGGCCCGCACGAGTGGATCGACCTGCCGCCGGACGGCGTGCCGCTGTCGCGGCCGACGACGCCGCTCGCCGCTCACCTGGCCCGCCGCCTCGCCGAGCTGTTGCCGAAGGCGGCGCACGTGCGTGTCATCCGCTCCTGGGCCGGGCTGATCGAGAACACGCCAGACGGCCGGCCGGTGATCGACCGGCTGTCGTCGCCGGAAAACCTCACGGTCTGCACGATGTCGGCGGTCGGCTTCGGGCTGTCGCCGGCGACCGGCCACGCCATCCGCGACCTCGTCGTCGACGGCCGCTGCTCGTTCACCGACCTCGACAAGTACCGGCTCGACCGCTTCGCCGACGTGCCCGACGGCTGGGCCGCCGACAAGGGCTGGGTCGCGGCCGCGCGCGCCGCCGCCTGAGCCGGCCCCCCACCACTCTCCGTTCCGTTCGCGTCGAAGGTCCCGCATGCACAAGGGCAAGATTCTCGTCGTCGGCGCCGGCATTGCCGGCCTCTCCACTGCCTGGGGGCTGGTGCGGCGCGGCTTCCAGGTGGAGGTCTTCGACCAGGGGCCGATCCCCAATCCGAAAGCGACCTCGCACGACGAGCACCGCATCACCCGCCACGCCTATGGGGAGATGCACCGCTACGCCCGGCTGATGCCCGACTGCTTCCGCCTCTATGAGCAGCTCTGGGCCGACATCGGCGCCTGCCACCTGACGCCGCTGCCCTCGATCGTGCTGGAGCGCGAGCCGACGCCGTGGATCGGTGCCTCGATCGTCGACCTCGAGGCGATGGGCATCCCGTGGCGCGAGGTGCCGGTCGGCGAGATCGCGGCGCTCTATCCGATGATCAACACCGGCGGCCTGACGCGCGCCGTCGAGTTCGGCGGCGCCGGCGTGCTATTCCCGATCCGCATCCTCACCGACCTCGTCGTCCATCTCGCGGGGCAGGGGATGGTCTTCCACGCGCTGACGAAGGTCGAGGCGGTGGACCCGGAGGCGGGCACCGTCACGGTCGCGGGCGGCAAGGTCTTCGCCGGCGACCAGGTCGTCGTCGCGGCCGGCGCCTGGGCGGACCGGCTGGTGCCGGACATCCGCGGCCGCGCCGTGCCGTCGCGCCAGGCGGTGCTCTTCCTCGCCCCGCCGACGGACCTCGCGGCCGCCTGGGCGGCGGCGCCGATCTTCCTCGATCTCGGCCTCGAAAGCGGCACCTACACGCTGCCGCCGCGGCCGGGCACGCGGCTGAAGGTCGGCGACCACACGTTTACGCGCGCCGGCGACGCCGACGGCGACCGCACGGCGACCGACGCCGACGTGGCGCGGCTCCTGTCCGCCGCCGATCTCGCCTTCACCGGCTTCGACCGCTACACGATCCTCGAGCGCAAGGCCTGCTTCTATACGGTGACGGAGGACGAGAGCTTCGTCGTCGGCCCGATCGGCGCCAAGGCCTCGGTGATCTCCGCCTGCTCCGGCCACGGCTTCAAGCTCGCCCCGCTGATCGGCGACCTGGTGGCGGAGGGGATCGCGACGGGGGTGGCGTATCGGCATTGAGGGTGGGCGCCTGTCGTGCCTTGAGGCGGGGCGCCCCTCTCGAGCGTCGAAGACGGCGCGCGCCAGAAGAGCTTTGAGGGTGGATTGACAGGCCCCACCCTGGCCGCTGCGCGGCCTGTCCCTCCCCTTGACAGGGGAGGGACGAGCAATCGCCAACGGCCTGCCCGGGACGGATGCCGGCCACGGGTATGCCCCCGCCAAGGGCCGGCCACGCCCGACGCCGGATCCCGTCGGGTGCCGAATCGCGAGCGGCGCCCCGCAGCTGTCCCTCCCCTGCCAGGGGGAGGGACAGAGCGCCGGAGGCGCTCAGGGTGGGGCCCGTCAATCCGACCGCGACCTCACGAAAGCTCCCGGTACCCTCGCGCCACCGCCTGCGCGGCATACCGCGCCAGCACGTCGTAGTCCGCGTCCCCCAGCACCTCCATCCCGACGAGCCCGAGCGTCTCCCGCGCCGCCACCAGCCCGGGATCGGCGACCATATCCGCCAACGCTGCCCGCAGCACCGCCACCTCCTCATCCGTTGCCGCACCCCGCGTGATCAGCGGCAGCCCCGGGCCGCCCGGCGTCTCCGCGATCACCCGCACGCCGGCGACCTCCTCCGGCGCATGCCGCGCCAACAGGCCGAACGTCACGCTGTCGATCGCCGCGACGTCGGCCTGGCCCGCCGCCACCGCCGCGAGGCTCTCGCGGTGGCCGCCGGTGACCGTCACGGACGAGAAGAACCGGCGGCTCACCGCGAGCGGTGCGACGAGCGCGGCGAACAGGTTGGCGCCCGAGTTGCTGCCTGGATCGTTGATGGCAGCGCGGCTGCCGCGGAGATCGGTGACGCCGGCGAATGGAGCACCGGCGGCCACCACCACGACGCTCCGCCGCTCGCCGCCGGTGCCGCCTGGGAAGCCGTAGACCGGCGTCGCGACCAGTCGCACCTTCCCCCGCAGCTGGCACACATAGGGAAAGCCGCAGGTCTGTGCCAGCAACAGGCGCGGATCGAGCCACGGGTCGGCGTAGGAGCCGCCGCGCGTCAGCCGGTCCGGCACGCCGGCGACACCCGCGGCGCGGAGGCGGTCGCGCAGCCCTGCCCACAGCGTATCGTTGGCGGCGGCGACTGCGACCGGCGCGTCGTACATGGCGAGCGCCGCGATGCGCGCCGGCGCACTCATCGGATGCTCCGGCAGGGGAGGGGGATCGGACGCCGCCGCCCGCTGCCATCGGCCGGCTCTGGCACAGCCCACCCGGCCGG
>CALRZT010000419.1:0-3724 GCA_943372725.1 Pseudoxanthobacter soli DSM 19599 | reverse complement strand
ACGTCATCGACGTGACGAGCTTGCACACCGACCCGGCCGCGCAGTTCGAGACCTTCATGGCGGTCCGCCAGGAGATGCTCGGCGAGCCGCCCTACCCGACCTGGACCGCCCTCGGCGTCACCTGGCTCGCCGGCTTCGACGCCGAGATCAAGGTGATCGCCAAGCTCCCCGAGGCCGCGTGAGCGTGGCTCGCCGGCAGCGCGGGCATCGGGCCGGCCGTCACGCCTGCGCCAGCAAGGCCTCGACGGCCTCGGGCTGCAGCACCATCGCGTGGTCGTCGTCGACGATCGTGAAGCCGAGGTGGCGGTAGAAGGCGATGGCGCCGTCGTTCTCCACATCCACCTCGAGCTTGGCGAAGGTGCAGCCGTTCGCGGCTTCGCGGCGCAGCGCAGCGACCAGTAACGTTCGCCCAAGCCCGGAACCACGCTCGGACGGATCGACGAACAGGTCCTCGACATAGACGCCCGGCCGGCCGCGCCAGCCGGAGAACGCATAGGTGTAGAGACACAGCCCGACCGCGCGGCCATCGCGCAGCGCGATCAGAGCCTGGAACAGACCGAGGCCCGTCGGGCCATAGCGCTCCAGGGCGGCGGCGTCCGCCTTCGGCACCAGTCCGGGGTGAACGTGCTCCGCGAGCCCGGCGAGCATGGCTGCGACGGCGCAGAGATCTCCCGTCTCGATCGGCCGGATGGCAAGCGCCGCCTCCGTCTTCGCCGCGGTCATCGCCCGCCTCCCGCCCAGCCACCGTGACGCCATCCCGACCGCAGGCACTCGGCCCGCGGGCTGCCGCCTGCGAGCCTTGCGACGCCTGGGACCGGCTCCTTCGTTCGCCGCCAGATCGCCATAGAGCGGGCTCTCCTTCAACCCGGTCACGACCTGTACCAGCCACGTCATCGGCCGCTCGCCTCCATGCTGGTCGCGCGCCCGCGAGCGGCAAACAAAATTTTTCGCACGCCCGTGGACTAGCCGCAGGGGGCGCTCCGTATACGGGGCATGAGCGACAGTTCCGACCGCTTCGATGTTCTGGCCGAGCTCGGCGCCCTGCGCCGCTATGCCGGGTCGCTGTCGCGCGGCGGCGAGGAGGCCGAGGACCTCGTCCACGACACGCTGGTGCGTGCCTACGAGCGCCGCGCCACCTTTCGGCAGGACCGAAACCTGCGCGTCTGGCTCCTGTCGATCCTGCACAACTGCTTCGTCGACCGGCTGCGCCGGCGGCGCGGCGAAGCCGCGGGGGTGAGCCGGGTGGTTGAGGTCGCCGACACGGCGACGCCGGCCTCGCAGGAACACTCCGTCCGGCTCGCCGAGGTGCGCGAGGCCTTCCTGGCGCTGCCGGACGACCAGCGCGCGGCACTGCATCTCGTCGCCATCGAGGGGCTCACCTACGCGGAGGCGGCGGCGTCGCTGGGCGTGCCGGTCGGCACCGTGATGTCGCGTCTCGCCCGCGCCCGCGCCGCGCTGCGCGCGATCGAGGACGGCACCCCACTTTCTGGGCCCGCGCCGCGTCTCAGGATCGTCGGAGGCAACGATGAGCCGCACTGAACCGGTGAGCGAGTTCGAGCTCGACGCCTATGTCGACGACCAGTTGTCGGCGCCGCGCCGCATCGCCGTGGAGGCCTATCTCTCCGGCCAGCCGGCGCTGGCGATGCGCGTCATGGCGGACCTTCGCACCCGCGACGAGCTCAGGCTGGCGCTCGCCGAGACCGCCCTTCCCCGCCGCCCCGCCACCACCGACGCCGCCCGCCGGCTGCAGCGTGGGCTCCGGCGCGGGGTGGTGGTCGGCCACATTCGCCGCGCCGCAGCACTCGTGATGCTCGTCGGCGCCGGCTGGCTCGCTCACGCCGAGTTCGGCGCACTGTCGGTGGGAGATGTCGCCGCCTCGACGCAGCCGCCGTCCTACGTCGACGCGGCGGTGACGGCGCATCGCACCGTGCTCTTGCGCGCCGAGATGGCCTCGCAGCCGGAGGTGCGCACCTTCGACCCGCAGGAGATCCGCGCCGCCACCGCGGTGGTGCTGCCGGACCTGCCGGCGGGCTGGCAGGTCCGCGACGTGCAGGTGTTTCCTTCCGCCTACGGGCCGAGCGTCGAGATGGCGCTGCAGTCGCCCGAGCTCGGCGCGGCGTCGCTGTTCGCCGTGCGGCCGGGCAGCTTCGACGTCGTCGCCCCCGCGGTGACGCAGCAGGGCGACCTCAGCGCCGCCCACTGGCAGGTCGGCGACGTCGCCTATGCGCTCGTCGCCGCCACCGGCCACGACGACGATCTCGACCGGGCGGCCGACCGGCTGTCCCGCACCCTCCACTGATCCCCCCACAACCGGACGAGGCTTCGCCCATGACCAACGCAGGTTTCGGCTTCCCGCGCGGCACCGTCGCCGCCCCCGTCGACCGCGCCCTCTTCGACGAGGGCCTGCGCCGCCACATGCTGCGCGTCTACAACTATATGGGCCTCGGGCTGGTGATGACGGGCCTCGTCGCCTTCATCGTCGCCTCGACGCCGGCCCTCTACGTGCCGATCTTCTCCACCCCGCTGAAGTGGGTGGTGATGCTGGCGCCGCTCGCCTTCGTGTTCTTCTTCGCCTTCCGCATCCAGACGATGTCGGCGGCCACAGCCCAGATGATGTTCTGGGCCTTCTGCGCCGTCATGGGGCTGTCGCTGTCGTCGGTGTTCCTGGTGTTCACCGGCACGAGCATCGCCCGCACGTTCTTCATCACGGCGGCGATGTTCGGGGCGACGAGCCTCTACGGCTACACGACGAAGCGGGACCTGTCGCAGTTCGGCTCGTTCCTGATCATGGGACTGATCGGCGTGGTGATCGCGAGCCTCGTCAACCTGTTCGTCGGCTCGACGGCGCTGCAGTTCGCCATCTCGGTGATCGGCGTGCTGGTCTTTGTCGGCCTGACCGCCTGGGACACCCAGTCGATCAAGGAGCAGTACGCCGAGCACTTCGGCGACGAGTCGCTGCAGAAGCTCGCCGTTTCCGGCGCGCTGTCGCTCTATCTCAACTTCGTCAACATCTTCCAGCTTCTCCTGTCCCTCACCGGCCAGCGCGAGGAGTGATCGCCGCGCGGCCCCAGCAGCACGGAGCAACACCGATGGACAACAACGACCGCCAGGCGATCGAGGGGCTGTTCCAGCGCCTCGGCCAGGTCGAGAGCCAGTCGCCGCCGCGCGACGGCGAGGCCGAGGCGTTCATCCGCGACGAGATCGCCCGCCAGCCCGGCGCGCCCTACTACATGGCGCAGACGATCGTCATGCAGGACTACGCCCTGCAGCAGGCGCAGGCGCGCATCGAGGAGCTCGAGCAGGAGCTTTCCGCCCGCCCGGCCGGCGGTGGCGGCCTGCTCGGCGGCCTGTTCGGCGGCGGCTCCCGCGAGCCGGCGCGGCCGCGGACGGTGCCGCGCGTCGGCATGGGCGGCCAGCCGATCGCCGCGCAGCCGATGGGCGCACCCGGCATGGGTGCCGGTGGAATGGGTGCAGCGGGCATGGGTGCCGCGGGAGTGGGCGCGGCCGGAATGGCGCAGCGGTCCGGCGGCGGCTTCCTCGCCGGCGCGGCCCAGACGGCGATGGGTGTCGCCGGCGGCATGCTCCTCGGCAGCGCCATCGCCGGGATGTTCCAGGGCGATCAGGCCCAGGCGGCCGAGCCGGCGGCAGCGCCGGCCGACGAGCCGGCGGCCGACGACCCCGGCGCCGCCGACGTGGGTGGCGGCGACGCGGGCGGTGGCGGCTT
>CALRZT010000418.1:0-3732 GCA_943372725.1 Pseudoxanthobacter soli DSM 19599 | reverse complement strand
ATCTGGTCGTACGCCTTGAACGTCGCGCCGCCCGTCTTCGCCAGCACCTTCGTGATCGCCGCCGTCAGCGACGTCTTGCCGTGATCGACATGGCCGATCGTCCCGATGTTGCAGTGCGGCTTCGTCCGCGCAAACTTCTCTTTCGCCATCGGCGTAACTCCGTCGGTCTCAAGGTGTTGTCAGTGTCGACTGGCTCGTCGGCGTGTCTCAGGCGAACTTCGCCTGGACTTCCTGAGCAACCGCCTGCGGCACCTGCTCGTAGTGGTCGAACTGCATCGAATAGCTGGCCCGTCCCTGGCTCATCGAGCGCAGCGTGTTGACGTAGCCGAACATGTTGGCGAGCGGCACCATGGCGGTGACGATCTGGGCATTGCCGCGCGTGTCGGTGCCGGAGATCTGGCCGCGCCGCGAGTTCAGGTCGCCGATCACCGAGCCGAGATAGTCCTCGGGGCTGGTGACCTCCACCTTCATGATCGGCTCGAGCAGCACCGGGCCGGCCTTCTGCAGGCCCTCGCGGAAGCCGGCGCGAGACGCGATCTCGAAGGCGAGAGCCGACGAGTCCACTTCGTGATAGGCACCGTCCGTCAGGTCGACCTTGACGTCGACCACCGGGAAGCCGGCGACGACGCCCGAACCGAGCACCGAGTTCAGGCCCTTCTCGACGCCGGGGATGTACTCCTTCGGCACCGAGCCGCCGATGACCTTCGAGTCGAACTCGAAGCCCTTGCCGACTTCGTTCGGGGCGATCGTGAACTTCACCCGGGCGAACTGGCCGGTACCACCGGTCTGCTTCTTGTGGGTGTAGTCGATGTCGACCGAGCGGGTGATCGTTTCGCGGTAGGCGACCTGCGGGGCGCCGACGTTGACCTCGACCTTGTAGGTCCGCTTCAGGATGTCGACCTTGATGTCGAGATGAAGCTCGCCCATCCCTTTCAGGATGGTCTGGCCGCTCTCCTGGTCCGTCGAGACGCGGAAGGACGGATCCTCAGCCGCGAGCTTCGACAGCGCCACCGCCATCTTCTCCTGGTCGGCCTTCGCCTTCGGCTCGACCGCGATCTCGATGACGGGGTCCGGGAACTCCATCTTCTCGAGGATCACCGGGTGAGCCGGATCGCACAGCGTATCGCCGGTACGGGTCTCCTTGAGGCCGGCCAGGGCGATGATGTCGCCGGCGTTGGCCTCCTTGATGTCCTCGCGCGAGTTCGCATGCATCAACAGCATGCGGCCGACGCGCTCGCGACGATCACGCGGCGAGTTCAGCACGCCCGAGCCGCTCTCGATCTTGCCGGAATAGATGCGGCAGAAGGTGAGCGAGCCGACGAAGGGGTCGTCCATGATCTTGAAGGCGAGCATGGCGAGCGGCTCGTTGTCGGTCGAGTGCCGCACCGTCTCCGCGCCGGTCTTGCCGTCGATGCCCTTGATCGGCGGCACTTCGAGCGGGCTCGGCAGATAGTCGACGACGGCGTCGAGCAGCGTCTGCACGCCCTTGTTCTTGAAGGCCGAGCCGCACAGCACCGGATAGAAGGCGCCGGTGATGACGGCCTTGCGGATCAGGCGCTTCAGGGTGGCCTCGTCCGGCTCGTGGCCGTCGAAGAACGCCGTCATCGCCTCGTCGTCGAGCTCCACGGCGGCCTCGATGAGGGCAGCGCGGTACTCGACGGCCTTCTCCATCAGGTCGGCCGGGATCGCGACGGTGTCGTACTTCGCGCCCTTGTCCTCGTCGTGCCAGACGTAGGCCTGCATCTTCACGAGGTCGACGCAGCCCTTGAAGTCAGACTCGGCGCCGATCGGCAACTGGATCGCCACCGGCTTGGCACCGAGGCGGACCTTGATGTCGTTGAGGCAGTTGTAGAAATCGGCCCCGGTCTTGTCCATCTTGTTACAGAAGACGATCCGCGGAACCTTGTACTTGTCGCCCTGGCGCCAGACCGTCTCGGTCTGCGGCTCGACACCCTGGTTGGAGTCGAGCACGCAGACGGCGCCGTCGAGGACGCGCAGCGAACGCTCGACCTCGATGGTGAAGTCGACGTGGCCAGGGGTGTCGATGATGTTCAGGCGCTTGCCGTTCCACTGCGTCGTGGTCGCGGCAGACGTGATCGTGATGCCCCGCTCCTGCTCCTGCTCCATCCAGTCCATCGTCGCGGCGCCGTCATGGACTTCGCCGATCTTATGGGACTTGCCGGAGTAGTAGAGGATGCGCTCGGTCGTCGTCGTCTTCCCGGCATCAATGTGGGCCATGATGCCGAAATTACGATAGTCTTCGAGGTTGTGCGTGCGGGGCATTGTACGGTCCTCGACCTCGGCTCGCGCTCAGTTCACCAGCGATAGTGCGAGAACGCGCGGTTGGCCTCGGCCATCCGGTGCGTGTCCTCGCGCTTCTTCACGGCGGTACCGCGGTTGTTGAACGCATCGAGCAGCTCGCCGGAGAGGCGCTCGACCATGGTCTTCTCGTTTCGGGCACGGGCAGCGGTGATCAGCCAGCGGATCGCGAGCGCCTGACGACGCTCGGTGCGGACTTCGACCGGCACCTGGTAGGTGGCACCACCGACGCGGCGGGAGCGCACCTCGATCTGCGGCATCACACGGTCGAGAGCCGTGTGGAACACCTCGAGCGGATCCTGGCGCGACCGCGACCGGATCGTATCGAAGGCACCGTAGACGATCGTTTCCGCGGCGGACTTCTTGCCGTCGCGCATGATGCTGTTCATGAACTTCGAGACGACCTCGTCACCGAACTTCGGGTCCGGCAGGATCTCTCGCTTCTCGGCGCTGTGACGACGCGACATCGCTCAGGCTCCCATCACTTCGGACGCTTGGCGCCGTACTTCGAACGGCGCTGCTTACGGTCCTTGACGCCCTGCGTGTCGAGCACGCCGCGCACGACGTGGTAGCGCACGCCCGGAAGGTCCTTCACGCGGCCGCCACGGATCATGACGACCGAGTGTTCCTGAAGGTTGTGACCCTCACCCGGGATGTAGCCGATCACTTCGTACTGGTTCGTCAGCCGAACCTTGGCGACCTTGCGGAGAGCCGAGTTCGGCTTCTTCGGGGTCGTCGTGTAGACTCGCGTGCAGACGCCGCGCTTCTGCGGGCAGGCCTCCATGGCCGGCACCTTGTTGCGCTTCGGCGGGTCTTTCCGCGGCTTGCGGATCAACTGGTTGATCGTCGGCATGCTGTCCCGTTCCGTCACTTCGAGCTTTCGCCCGCCGTCGGTTGACGCCACTGCCTTCCACGCACGAACGCGAAGGCGCCGGTCCGCGATCTGACGATCGCGGGCGGCGCCCCAAGCCAGAGGATCGCGCCGAGGCGCGATCATGGCGACGTTGCGGCTGCCCTTCGGCAGCTACGGAGAAGCCGATGTCGTCTACTTGAACCCGGCAGCGTTTAAGCCGATCAGTCGCAGCGCGAGGCGCCGGCGACGCGAACGGGGCTTACCGCCTGCCGCGAAAGTTGGCGGAACCTATTCTTTCGGTTCCCCCCCGTCAATAGCGGAATCGCGGCGTCCTCTAGGCGTTTTTTGGGCGGCGGCGCCATCGCCGTCGCTACAGCGATGACGGTCCTTCGTGTCGTGAATCGGGGTGTATCGGCAAGATCCTTGCGCGGGGCTGTCCGTCTGCGCATCAACGCCGAAACTCCGCCCACGGATCGTGTCCGGCGCCACAGGATCGGCGCGTTTTCCCGGCAAGCGGCAGGCAGCGTGAGGGATGACTCGCGCCGGATTCGACCTCGGGG
>CALRZT010000417.1:0-3762 GCA_943372725.1 Pseudoxanthobacter soli DSM 19599 | reverse complement strand
TGACGCGGCGGCGTGCCAGACGCTGCTGTCACAGATCGCGTTCTCCCTGACCAGCGCGGGCAAGGCGCCGCGGAACCTGTTCCGGCTCTCGCCTGTCCTCGCCTATCCGGTGAGCGACACGGAGCTGCGCCTGATCGTCGAGGCCCCCTGTCTCGGGCCGATGACGGATTGCGTCCTCGAACTGACCTTCCACGGCGAGCATGGCGGCCTGTGCCTGCAGGCCATCGATGCGGTGCTGACGGCGCGCGCCGAAGACCGCGGCCGCGCCGCCGGAAGGCCGGCCACCCCAGACACCCCGGCCGCGCCCGGTCCGGGCGTCGCCGCGGCCCGGAAGGTCGTCGTCGTCGGCTGGCAGCTCGCCGACAACGCCGTCGGCCGGGCCTATGTGCTGGCCGACATGCTGCGCGCCGACCACGCGACCGAGATCGTCGGACCGCTGTTCGGTCCCGACGGCACCGATCTCTGGGAGCCGTTGCGGACGACCGACCTGCCGATGCGCTCGTTCGCCGGCGGCGCGATGAGGAGCTTCCTGGCACGCTGCGCGGCATTCGCCGCGGAGGTGGACTGCGATGTGGCCTACGTCTCGAAACCGCGGCTGCCGGCGCTCCTGCTCGCGCTCATGATCCATCACCGCACGGGTTGCGGTCTCGTCCTCGATATCGACGATCACGAGCTGTCCTTCTTCGCCGGGTCCGAAGGTGTCGCCCTGGACGACGCGGTGATGCGCGTCGCCGGTGAGCGATCGGGCACCAATGGGACGGGCAACCAGGCGACCGGCGCCAAGGGGATCGGCGCCAAAGAGGCCGGCGAGCCCGGCGGCGACGCGGAGGACAGGATCGACGGCCACGGTCCGGCCGCGGACGATTGCGCCTGGTCGGCGCTGGCGGACGCGGACCGCCCGGACGGTGCCCTGTGGACGTCGGTGGCCGAGACCCTCATCGCGACCTTCGAGGACCGCACGGTCTCCAATGCGGCCCTCAGGGCCCGCTATGGCGGGCTGGTCGTCCGCCACGCCCGCGACGAGACGGTGTTTCGGCCCGATCCGGCCCTGCGGGCCCGCATCCGCGACGAGTTCTCGATCAGCGAATCGGATCGCGTCGTTCTGTTCATGGGGACGCCGCGCCGGCACAAGGGCCTGGAACGGCTCGTCGCCGCCCTCCACCGGGTCGACGATCCGCGGCTGCGTCTCGTCGTCGTCGGCACCATTTCCGACCGAGGGATGCAGCGGGACCTGCTCGCCTTCCCCAAGGCCCGCATCAGCCTGTTCCCGAACCAGCCCTGGCAGAGGCTGCCGGAGATCAGCCAGATCGCCGACGGGGTCTGCCTGCTGCAGGACCCGGACTCGCCGATCGCCCGCTACCAGATCCCCGCCAAGCTGACGGATGCGCTCGCCATTGGCGTTCCGGTCGCGACGACGCGCGTGGCGCCACTGTCCGACACGCCACCCTCGGTGGTGACATACATTGATGACGACGAGACACTCGACCGCTGGTTGCGCTTAGTTGCAGCCGGCGACGCCGATGCGGCGGAGGCCGAGGGGCGCATCGCCTGGTTCCACGAGGAGCTCGGCTACCGGGTCAATCGGGCGCGGATCGAGGCCGCGGTCGACCGCTGCCTCGCCCGGCCGCGGGTCTGGAAGCCGGCCTGGACGGCGCTGTTCGCGGCGCTGAACCGCTGCTACGGCGTCGGCCTGCCGGAGGAGCCGCCGGCGTGGGCGGGGGCGTCCCGCGGCGCCACCGAGATCACTGCCCCCGCGGTCCGCAGGCCCGCCGCCCTCGACCTCGTCTGCTTCTGGAAGCAGAACGACACCGGTCTCTACGGGCGCCGCCACGACATGCTGATGCGCTATCTGCGCCAGTCCGAACGGGTGCGCAGCCTGCTCGTCTTCGACGCGCCGATCCGCGTCGCGGCCGTGGAGAAGGCGAGCCACCGCGGTCCCGGCGCGCCGCTCGACCATGCCAAGCTCACCGCGGATGCGACGATCCGCCGGTTCCTCGAGCTCGAGGACGAGCGCGATGTCCGCCGGCGGGTGTTCGTCTATGGCGACAAGCCCGGCCAGAGCTTCTACGGACGCACCCTCGACACCCTCGAGGGCTATGCCGACTACGTGTCGCAGCACCTGCCGCCACGGAGCGGTGCACGGCGGCTCGCCTGGGCCTGGCCGGTGGCCGCGCATTTCGCCGAGCTCTGCGAGACGGTGGGGTTCGACGAGGTCGTCGTCGACCTCGTCGACGACGAACGGGCGATGACGCAGAACGCCGACCGCCGTGCCGTGCTCGAGACGGAATACCGGCACACGCTCGCGAGTGCCGACGTGATCTTCGCCAACTGCGAGACCCTGCGGGATCGCTTCCCGGACTACCGCGACGCGATCCGTGTCGTTCCCAACGCCTGTGAGATGCCGGGCGAGCCGGTGACGGGGGTGCCGCACGACATCGCTCACCTGCCGGGGCCGATCATCGGCTATGTCGGCAACCTCAGGAGCCGCATCGACGTATCCCTCGTCGAGGCGCTCGCGCTGCGGCATCCGGAATGGAGCATCGTGCTCGTCGGCTCGGCGCACGGCAGTCCCGAGGTGCTGCGCCTGCAGGGGCTGCAGAACGTCCATTTCCTCGGTCCGCGTCCCTACCGCGATGCCCAGGACTACATCCGCCGGTTCGACGTGGCGATCATGCCGCATCTGCGCAACGCCCTGAGCGACAGCATGAATCCGCTGAAGCTCTACGTGTACGTGGCGCTCGGCAAGCGCGTCGTGACGAGCCGGGTCGGGAACATCGACGAACTGCGGGACCACATCGACATCGCCGAGACCCCGGCCGACTTCCTCGCCAAGGTGGAGCTCGCGGTGGCGCACGCGCGCTTCGACGGCGCCGATCGGCCCTTGTCGCGGGAGGCGTTGTGGAAGATCAGCTGGCAGCAGCGCGTCGCGACGATGCTCGCCGCGATCGCCTGAGCCGGCCGATGTGCGCGCAGCGGCCGTCCTCGCCCATGTCTCCGTCCCCCCGTCCGAAAGGGACGCGCCCATGCTGGAACGACTGACCGACCCGCGCAACGCCGCCATCGCCAAGCCGAACGCGCACGCCCTCGCCCTGCTCGACCGGGTGCTGGCGCGCGATCCGGCGCCGGTGATCTGCGAGGTGGGCGTCGGCATCGGCGCCACCACCGTCGAGCTCTGCCGCAGGCTCGACAACCGCGGCCGCATTCTCCTGTTCGACTTCGAGGACCGGCTGACCGACCTCGGCGCCGATCTCGCCGGCCTCGGCTTCACCAACGTCGAGCTGCACGCCAACACGAGGCGGCGCTACGACAGCTACAACTGGTCGCTCGCGACGCTGCTGCAGGCGCGCCGGCAGGCGGGCGAAGATCCGGCGCTGTTCGACTTCGTCTTCCTCGACGGCGGCCACGCCTTTCACCACGACGCGCCGGCGGCGATGCTCCTGAAGGAGCTTCTGAAGCCGGGTGGGCTGATGCTGCTCGACGACTACGACTGGTCCTTCGCTGTCTCGCCGACGATGAACCCGCAGAAGAACCCCGATATCCGCCTCGAGTACACCGACGCGCAGATCGAGACGCCGCACGTGCGCCTGATCTGCGACCTGTTCTTCGACCACGACCCTGATTATCGCAAGGTCGAGATCGGCTACCGCGTCCCCTTCGAGCACCGCCGCGCCTACCAGAAGGCGCCGTTCGATGGCTGAGGGGGCGCCGCGGCCGGCTGCAGGTCCGTCCGGGCAGTCGGCCCGACCGCCGACGGAGGTGTTC
>CALRZT010000416.1:0-3837 GCA_943372725.1 Pseudoxanthobacter soli DSM 19599 | reverse complement strand
GTGTCCATGAGGGAACTTGTGGACACTCCCGCCTCCTCCGATCAGATCAACGATCCAATCAGACTCTCTCAATGCGCGAGCAAACGGTAGGCGGCCCTCCCCGGAGGCGTACCCCAATCAGACTCTCTCAAAGTGTGAGGAAGCGGTAGGCGGCCCTGGCCGGAGTAAACATGCGGTGAGGGCCGCGGGTCGGTCTATTCGGACGCGGGGGTGCCGCGCTTGGGCGGGGCGTGGCCTGCGGCGCGGAGGTCGGTGATTATCTGCCGCAGGTTCTCGATGCCGTCACGGGTGAAGGCGGTGAGACCATCATCGCCGACGCCGTGGACGTGCAGGCAGCCGTCTTCAGGATCCATATTGATCGAGAGTTCGAACAGCCAGTCTTCGTCCTCGCCGAGCATCCGGGCGACATGGCCGATGGTGAACACGGAAGCGAGGGCGGCCATGGTCAGGCCGCCTGGCGCCTGCCGCTGGCATTCCTCCAGTTCCACGGCAGCAGGTCGTCGATTCTTGCTGCGGGATGGTCTGCGATTCGTCCGAGGACGTCGGCCAGCCATGCCTGGGGGTCGACGTCGTTCATCTTTGCGGTGACGATGAGGCTGTAGATGATGGCGGCGCGGCGCCCGCCGCGATCGGATCCGGCGAACAGCCATGATCTGCGGCCGAGGGCGATGCCGCGGAGCGCTCGTTCCGCGGCGTTGTTGCTGAGGCAGACGCGGCCATCGTCGAGGAAGCGCGAGAAGGCGTCCCAGCGCTTGAGCATGTAGTCCATCGCCTTGGCGAGATCGTGGCTGCGCGAGAGTTTGGCCCGTTCCTCGCGCATCCAGGCGTGCAGATCGGCGACCAGCGGCGCGCTCGTCTCCTGGCGGGCGGCGCGGCGCTGGTCGGCGCTCAGGCCGTTGATGGTCCGCTCGATCTCGAACAGGGCGTCGAACCGCCGGATCGCCTCCAGGGCGATCGGCGAGATGACAGCGGTCTTGCCCTGTGCCTTGCGCCGGGCATTCGCCTCCAGGTCGGCCATGACGAAGAACGGCCGGCGGGCATGGGCCCAGCACGCCGCCTCCAGGATTGGTCCCGCCGGGCGGCCCGGCTCGTACAGCTTGCCGTAGCCGCCGAAGGCGTCGGCCTGCAGGATGCCGGCATAGCCGGCCAGATGGGCCTGGGGATGCTCGCCGCGGCGATCGCGCGAGTAATGGAACAGCGCCGCGGGCGGGGCCGGCCCGCCGAACGGCCGGTCGTCGCGCACATAGGTCCAGAGCCGGGCCGTGTCGGTCCGGCCTTTTGCCAGGACGGGGATGGTGGTGTCGTCGCCATGCAGCCGCCCTGCCGCCAGCACATGGGCCTGGAGCCGCTCGTGCAGCGGCATCAGCACCGCCGCGCAGGTGCCGACCTGGTCGGCCAGGGTGGACAGGGCCAGCGGCACGCCTTCGCGGGCGTAGCGCTCGGCCTGGCGGTTGAGCGGCTGGTGCTGGCCGAACTTCTCGAACAGGATCATCGCCAGCAGGTTCGGGCCGGCCCAGCCCCGCGGCACGACATGGAACGGCGCCGGCGCCTGGCCGATGCTCTCGCAATCGCGGCAGGTGAACTTCTCGCGGACATGCTGGATCACCTTCCACTGCCGGGGGATCACCTCCAGCGTCTCGGTGACATCCTCGCCCAGCCTGGCCAGCCGGCTGCCGCCGCAGCAGGCACAGGCCGCCGGCCCCGGCACGATCACCCGCTCGCGCGGCAGATGCGCGGGGAAGGGCTGCCGCGACGGCCGCTTGCGGGTGAAGGCCGCCACGGTCGTGGTCCTGGCCGCGGCCGTCTCCGCGGCGATCTCGTCCTCGGTGGCCGACGCCTCCAGCTCTTCCAGCTGCAGCTCGAGCTGATCCAGCAGCCGGGCCGTACGCTCCGAGCGCGGACCGAACCGCTCGCGCCGCAGCTTCTCGATCTGCAGCTTCAGCGCGGCGATCAGCGCCTGGTCGTCGGAGGCCCGGGCACGGGCGACAGCCACCTCGGCCTGCACCCGCAGGAGGTCGGCACGCGCGGCGATCAACGCCGCCTTCAGCGTGGCGACCTCGTCCGGCAGGGCTGCGTGCGTGACGTCCATGCCCCGATGGAATCACAAAACCGGCCGCCAGGGAGCCCCCGATCGACGCCGTCCCGCAGCTTTTTTTGCCGCTACCCCGCACGTTGCGGACGCCAGCTGTGTTGCGGGTTCCGCCAGTCGATCCCTTCCAGCATGTAGCCCAGCTGGGCCGCCGTCACCGCCACCACCTCGCCCTGCGTCCGAGGCCACACGAACCGCCCCCTCTCCAGCCGCTTGGCGTAGAGCGACATGCCCAGCCCGTCGTGCCACAGGATCTTGATCAGGTCGCCACACCCCACGTCATTCAGCATACCGATCGCAATTTGTCGTCATCGAATACCCCTGGCATCCGCTCCACGGCGAGCGCCTGCGCGTCTACGGGCGTTGCGGCAAGCGGGAGCGGCAGGTCCTGTACATCGAGGTCGGGCCAGGCATCTCACGGGAGTTGCCCGTCTGGATGACGGATGTTGTTGCTTGCGCGGCTATGTTACCGGGCTCGCCTGAAGTCGGCTTGGTCTACCTGAACGAACTGCGAGCAGTGCTCGATAGCCATTCGACGAAGCCGGCGCCGGGCGGATCATCGACTCCCTCGACGAATAGGGAGGGGCCAGATGAGACGCCACGCCAGCAATCAACTCGTCCTCGATCTCGATCACGGCAGAAGGCCATCTCTGCCGTCGCCCCCGCCGGAGGGGCTTCTTCAGGCGCTTGCCGATCTGCTTCTCGAAGCACTCGGCAAGCAAAACAAAGCCGTGCAGGCCGATCGGGAGAGTGATGATGCAGCCGAAAATCACGCCTGATCACCTCGGCCGCGGCGCCGTCGTCTATGTCCGGCAGTCCACCTTGGTCCAGGTCATGGAGAACACGGAGAGCCAAAGGCGGCAATATGCTCTCGCCGAGTCGGCACGGCTACTCGGCTTCGCCACGGTCGCGCTGATCGATGACGATCTGGGCCGATCCGGCTCGGGGCTGGTCGAACGACCGGGCTTCCAGAAGCTGGTCGCACAGGTTTGCGCCGGTTCGGTCGGTGCCGTATTCTGTATCGAGGCGTCACGCCTGGCCCGGAATGGGCGTGACTGGCATCATCTGATCGATCTCTGCGCACTGGCCGGGACACTGGTGATCGATCCCGACGGAACGTACGATCCTCGCCTGGTCAACGACCGCCTCCTGCTGGGCTTGAAGGGGACCATGTCGGAATATGAGCTGAGCCTCCTGCGCCAGCGTGGGATTGCAGCGCGTGACGCCAAGGCGTTACGAGGCGAACTGCAATGCAGTTTGCCGCCGGGCTATTGCTGGAACGAGATTGGCCAGATCGAGATGGATCCTGATGAGCGTGTCCGGGGCGTCATCGAGCTGCTGTTCGCCAAGTTCCAGGAACTCGGCAGTGCGCGGCAGGTGCTGTTATGGGCGCAGGACCAGGCGATGCAGCTGCCGGTTACCCGGCGCAATAATCGCAGCGCCTGCAAGCTCGACTGGCGGCCCGCCGCATATCACACGGTGCGGCAGGTCCTGACGCATCCGGCCTATGCCGGAGCCTACGTGTTCGGTCGCACGACCCAGCGCACCCGCGTCGTCGAGGGGCGTGCTCGCAAGACCACCGGTCATTCGAAGCCGATGGCGAGCTGGAATGTCCTGCTCCGAGATCATCATCCCGGCTACATCAGCTGGGACCAGTACGAGACGAACCAGAAGCTGATCCACGAGAACGCCCACATGCAGCGCCGGACCGATCGCAAATCGGCCCGCGGTGGCAGGGCGTTGCTGAC
>CALRZT010000415.1:0-3850 GCA_943372725.1 Pseudoxanthobacter soli DSM 19599 | reverse complement strand
CATCGCCGGCAAGAAGAAGGCGCGCCGCAAGGCGCCTGCGAAGCGCGAGACGGACGCTCCCGCCGAGGGGGGCAACGTCATCAGCATCATGGACGCGCTGAAGCGCAGTCTCGAGGCGGAGGGCGGGGCCAAGAAACGGCGCTGACGATCATCTGGATCAGCGCCTGCGGGCGCGGGCTTTCTTTGCAGTCACCGACAACGGAACCGCCGCCTCGCGGAAATCCCGCCACGGGTCGTGCTCGAGGCTCGCGAGGCGTGCGGGTGCGTTGGCGACGGTGAAATAGTTCGGTGCCACCGCCGGAAGTTCCTCCCAGGCGAGCGGCATCGACACCGGCGCCCCCGCCCGCGCCCGCGTCGAATAGGGCGCCACGGCCGTGGCGCCGCGGCCGTTGCGGAGATAGTCGACCAGTATGCGGCCATGCCGCTTTGCCTTGCTGACGGTGGCGACGAAGCTCTCCGGCGCATCGGCCGCCATGGCGTCGGCGATCGCCTTGCAGAACGCCTTCGCCGCGACCCAGTCGGCCTTCGGCTCGAGGGGGGCGACGACGTGAAGGCCCTTGCCGCCCGTCGTCTTGACGAAGGCGGCGAGCCCCGCTTCGCCGAGCCGCGTCCGGACCTCGCCGGCCGCTGCAACGACGGTCTCCCACGACACCCCCTCGCCCGGGTCGAGGTCGATGATGATCATGTCGGGCCGCTCGATGTCGGCCAGCGTCGCCCCCCAGGGGTGGATCTCCAGCACGCCCGCCTGCACGAGGCCGATCAGGCCGTCGAGGTCGTCGATGACAACGATCGGCTCCGCCGAGGCATCGCCCGGATCGGCGACGGCGCGGATCGCCTTGTTTGCTCCCTTCCACAAGTGCTTCTGGAAGAAGCAGCTTTCCGTTGTGCCGCCCGGGCACCGCAGCATCGACAACGGCCGCGCCACGATGAACGGGGCGATCTTGCGCCAGACGTCCGTGTAGTAGTCGGCGAGGCCCTGCTTGGTGACGCCGGCGTCGGGCCAGTAGACGCGGTCGGGATGGCTGAGCCTGACGGCCGAGACGGGCCTCGAAGGCGTGGCCGACGTCGTGCCCGACCCTGCTTCGGCCGCTTCCCGGGTGACGTCAGCGGCCGCCTTGTCCTCGCGCAGGCCGCGGAAGGAGGCGTGCCGCAGGTGGCCGTCGCCCGTCCATCCGGCGAACTCCACCTCCGCCACCAGCTCCGGTCTGACGAAGCGCACGCCCCGCCGCTGCTCCGGCGTCAGTGCGGCATCGAACGGGCTCTTTTTGGCGGCGATGGCCTGAAGCCGCTCCTGGAGGTCGCGGGCGACGGCCGCCGTGTAGCCCGTGCCGACGCGGCCGACGTGGACCAGGCGGTCGCCCTCGTGAATGCCGAGCACGAGCGAGCCGATCGCCGTCGAGGTGGTCGACGACGGCAGGTAGCCGGCGACGACGAACTCCTGGCGGTGGCCGCATTTCGATTTCACCCACCCCTTGCCGCGGCCGGAGCGGTAGGGCGCATCGCCGCGCTTGGAGACGACGCCCTCCAGGCTGAGCCGGCAGGCATGGCGCAGCACGAGATCGCCGTCGTTGCCGAAGTGGCTGCTGTAGACGACGGCGCCGTCCGCCGGGATCAGTTCCTGCAACAGCGCCTTGCGGTCGAGCAGCCCCGCCCCTGTCAGATCGAGCCCGTCGAGGTGCAGGAGATCGAAGGCGTAGTAGCGGAAGCGGTCGCTTCGCCCGGCACTGATGTCCGCCTGCAGGGCGGAGAAGTCCGAGGCGCCGTTGGCGGTCTCCACCACGATCTCGCCGTCGAGGAGGGCGGTGCGGGCGCCGAGATCGACGAGCGCCGCCATGATCGCGCGCCCGAATCTCTCCGTCCAGTCGAGGCCCGTGCGCGTCAGGAGGCGAACCTCCCCACCGTCGATCCGCGCCTGGATGCGATAACCGTCGAACTTGATCTCGTGCACCCAGGCAGCGCCGCCGGGCGGCTTCGACTGCAGCGTCGCCAGCGCCGGCGGCACGAACGACGGCAGCGGCCCGGACTTCGCCCCCTTCGGCATCGCCCGCGCCTCGGGCGCGCCACCGGATTTCGGCGTCCTCGTCGCCGCCTTCTTCGCACGCCGCGACGCCCGCTCCGCCGGTGGGTCGGCAGACGCCTCTGCGGCGGGCGCGATCCGTTCGGCCTTCGACGACCAGCCCGGCGCCTCCCCGGCCACCTCGGCGACGTCACGCCCGGTCGTGACGGAGTTCGGCTGCTCCTCGAGGATGTCTGGCGCCGACGCGGGCCGTGCGGCGGCGTCCTCGCCCTTGATCAGGAGCCAGTTCTCGTGCTTTTCGCCCGGCTTTTTCTGCATCCGCACCAGATGCCAGCGCCCGGTCAGTTTCTCGCCGGCGAGCTCGAATTCGAGGTGCCCCTTGGCGTAGCCCTTCTTTGCGTTCCCGATGGGGGTCCAGCGCCCACGGTCCCAGAGAACGACGGTGCCACCGCCGTACTCGCCCTTCGGGATCGTCCCCTCGAACTCGCCGTAGTCGATCGGATGATCCTCGACGTGCACCGCGAGGCGCTTCTCCCCGGCGACGAGGCTCGGGCCCCGGGTCACCGCCCAGCTCTTCAGGACCCCGTCCATCTCGAGCCGGAAGTCATAGTGCAGCCGCCTGGCCGCGTGCTTCTGGACGACGAAGCTGCCCTTCGCACCCCGACGATGCGCCGCGCCGCTTGGTTCGGCCGTCTTGGTGAAGTCCCGCTTCTGCCGGTAGAGGTCGAGCGCCATGACGGCCTACCCCGCCTTGCGCCGCGGTGCCGCGGCAGGGTCCTTGGCGGGCCGTCGCTTGGTCGCGGACGTGTCGGCGGCAACGGCCTTCGACGCTGTCGCCTTCGAAGCGGCAGGCTTCGAAGCTTTCGCCTTAGAGGCTGTCGCCTTGGCAGAAGCGCCGGCATCCTTCTCCTTCGCTCCGGCCGCAGCCGCGGCCCGCTTGCCGCCCCGCCCCTTCGCGGCGACGGGCTTGCCCGCCTCGCTCCCGCCGGCGCTCTGCGATCCGCCGTCGACACCGGCGCTGCGCCGCAGCGCGTCAAGAAGATCGACCACCTTGCTGGCCTTCGCGACCTTGCGTAGCGGGATCTTGCGCCCTTCGAGCTTCGCCTTGACCATGTCGGCGAGGGCTGCCTCGTAGCGATCGTCGAAGTCTTCCGGCCGGAACGCGCCGCGCTTGGAGGCGATGATGTGCTCGGCGAGCTCGAGCATCTCCCCTTCGATCGCGACGTCCGGAACGTCGGCGAAGACGTCCTTCGCCGCCCGCACCTCGTAGTCGAACTTCAGCGTCGTCGCGATCAGGCCGTCCTCGAACGGGCGCACCAGCAGCGTACGGGCGCGCCGGAACAGCACCGTCGTCGCCAGCGCCGCGGCGGATCGCGCGCGCAGCCCGTCGCGGACGAGTGAGAACGGCTCGGCGGCCACGGCGCCGTCGGGCGCGAGGAAATAGGGTCGGTCGAGATAGAGCGTGTCGATGTCGTCGCACCTCAGGAAGGCCGTGACGGACAACGTCTTGTCGCTCTCCGGCACGGCGGATGCGACCTCGTCGGGCGACAGCACGATGTGCTCGTCCTTGCCGGTCTCGTAGCCCTTCACCTGGTGTTCGCGGTCGACCGGCTCGCCCGTGACCTCATCGACGAACACCCGCTGCACACGGTTGCCCGTCTCCCGGTTCAGGGTGTGGAAGGCGATGCGCTCGGATGTCGACGCTGCGGCGTAAAGACCGACCGGACAGGTCAGCTCGCCGATCTTCAGGAAGCCCTTCCAGCTCGCACGCCCCGCCATCGCCGCCGCTCCCCCACCCGTCGCCCGCGTTGGGGCGCGACGACAGAATGCGCA
>CALRZT010000414.1:0-3852 GCA_943372725.1 Pseudoxanthobacter soli DSM 19599 | reverse complement strand
TCGATGTCGGCGAAGACGCGGTAGCGCTTCTCGTCCTTCAGCGCCGTCAGCGCCGTCTCGAACACCGAATTGTAGTTCATTCGTCCGTTTCCACCTGCACGCGGCCGCGCCCGTCTCGACCACACCCCCGCGCCACACCCTTCGCCCTGGACCAAATCTAGCGTCCGGCTGCCGGCTTGTCGAAAGCACGCATTGCCGCGCCGCTGAAGGGGAGAGAATGATCGTCCGGCTGCCGGCCGCATTGCGCTGGATCAGTTCCGCGCGCTGCCCGATCCGGGACCGACGAACGGGGCGTCTCGGCTTGCCGGAGCCGTTGCCCTGCGGCGCCGGCCTGCCATAGTCGGGCGCCACACGAAGGAGCCGCAAAGATGTCCAGCACCGCCCCGTCCTCGATCACCTTCAGCAATCCCGAGGGCATCGCCTGGCCGGGCGGCTATTCGCTCGTCGTCGACGTGCGCGGGCCGGCGCGGCTCATCATGATCGCAGGCCAGATCGGCTTCCGCCCGGACGGCACGATGCCCGCGGACTTCGAGGGGCAGGCGGTCGCCGCCTTCGAGAACGTCAAGCGCGCGCTCGAGGCGGTGGGCGCGAGCTTCGCCGACGTCGTCAAGCTCAACAACTACCTCGTCGACATCGCCGGCGACCTCGCCACCTACCGCGCCGTGCGCGACCGCTACGTCAACCTCGCCAACCCGCCCGCGAGCACCACCGTCGCCGTGCCCGCGCTGGCCATCCCGGGTGCGGTCTACGAGGTGGAGGCGATGGCGGTGATCGCCGGGTGAACGGCGGCGCGGTCTGTCAACCAACCGGCTGATCTTCTCCGGCTTGACGCGACTGTAGGTTGCGTTACGGGTTGGTATTCAGCTCGCTGCGGCGGAGGGGAAGCATGCGATTGCCAGTGTGTATCCTAACCTTGGTCTTGCTCTCGACAGGCATCGCACGCGGCGATTGGACCACCACGGTTGAAGAAGACGGTAGCGCTGGGGGCCAGAAGGCGTCGTTGCGCGGACTGTTATCGTCGAGCGCATACATTCTAGGAACATGCACGTCTGTCGGTGCTCTGTCGCTTTCCTTTGGGTATAAGGGAAAAGTGACTAGCGCGTCTCCCGGAAAGGAATATAAATTCACTATGAAGACCGACGGCGGCTACGATGTATCGAGTGACGCTAGATTACGCCGAACAAGTGCTGACACAAACGTATTTATCTCCGAGAGCATGGCGTTTGCCTTGCACATGATCCATGATATTCATGATGCGAAACGATCTGTGCATGTGGAGATATCAAGTGAAGGAGCCGGCGTCCTTTTTTCGGTGGACGGCAATGTGACGGGAGCGAAGGCCGCCGTCACACGCTTCATCACGGCATGCTCGCTCCCGATCAGGCACGCTACGCTTTTGCCTCTCGCGGACGGGTGACGTCCCGGAGCCATTCAGAACGCCTTGAACGTGACGATCGTCTTGGTGTCCTGGATCCCGTCGATGGTGTGGACCTTCTCGGCGATGAAGTGGCCGATGTCGGCGCTCTCCTCGACGTAGATCTTGACCAGGAGGTCGTAGTCGCCAGCCGTCGAGTAGACCTCGGAGGCGATCTCGGCGTCGGCGATGCGGTTGGCGACGTCGTAGGCCTTGCCGAGCTGGCATTTGACCAGGATGAAGAAGGGCTTCATGGGCAACTCCGGCAGGCCCCGGTGCGGGGCCGCTGCGATCGATCAGACTGAACCGGAAGCCCGGCGCAGGAGCAAGTGGCATGGCCCGCCCGGGCGAGCGGGGAGGGCCTGCCGCTTCTGATTTTCAATCGCATCTGCCGGGGACTCTTGCCATCCACCCCCCGACGCGCGCAAAAGAGAGGAAAGGCGGATCGTCCGGGCCGCGGACTTCCAGTGGCTGGACGAGCGCAACGCCCACAGACCCGGAGCCGATCCGATGCCGTCCCCTGCCATGAACGCCGCCGCGTCCTCGTCCGTCGTCGTGCCGATGCCCCGCTCGCTCACGGAGCGCCAGCGCCGCGTCATCGCCCACATGGTGGCGGCGGTCGACCGCGCGGAATCGAGCGATCACCCGTTCTCGTACTTCTACGCGCGGGATCTGTTCCCCGCCGACTTCTACCGCGACATCCTGGCGAGCCTGCCGGAGAAGTCGGTCTACTCGCCGATCAACATCGAGCGCTGGCGCCGGCCGAACGGCGAGAGCACGCGCGACCGCTTCTTCCTGTCGCGCGAGGCCCTCGACACGCTGCCGGCGGGACTGAAGCAGTTCTGGCGCGAGATGACGGAGATCCTGACCTCGCCGGAGCTGAAGCAGGCGGTGTTCCGCAAGCTCGCCACCGATATCGCGCTGCGCTTCGACACGACGCCGGCGAAGGTCGTCGACATCCAGGCCTGGCCCCGCTGCACGCTACTGCGCGACACCGAGGGCTACCGGATCAAGCCGCACACCGACGGCCTCGAGAAGATCGTCACGATGCAGATCTATCTGCCGCCGGACGAGAGCCAGCGCGACATCGGCACCGTCCTCTACGAAGAAGACGGCTCCCTCATCGCCAAGCTGACGCGCCGCTCGCTCAAGAAGTTCAAGAAGTTCGAGTTCCTGCCGAACACCGGCTACGCCTTTGCGGTCAACAACCGCAAGGACAAGAAGAGCTGGCACGGCACCGAGACGCTCGCCGGCTCGGTCGGCACGCGCAACACCATCATGAACCTCTACCGCGGCACGCCCGAAGAGGAATACTACTGAAGCCGACGCGGTGAGCCGTCGGCGGTTTCGGCCTGCCACTCAACCGCCGCCTGCTCGCGCCAATGCGACGGTGACACGCCGAACTCACGCTTGAAGGCGCGGCTGAAGGCTTCCTCGGAAGCGTAGCCCACCGCGGGGGCCAGACGGCCGAGGGAGACACCGCCGCTGCGCAGTTGGCGCCGCGCCGTCTGCAGCCTGAGCGCGGTGAGGTAGCGGATCGGCGGCCGGCCCACCAGGGCGCTGAACCGCTCGACGAAGGCGCTGCGCGACATCGCGACGGCGGCGGCAAGGCCGTCGGCCGTCCAGGGGGCGCCGATGTCGCGGTGAATGAGCGCCAGCGCGCGGCCGACCTGCGGGTCGCGCAGCCCCTTCAGCCAGCCGGTCTCGGCGTCCGGCAGGGCACCGGCATAGGCGCGGATCGCTTCCGCCAACAGCAGTTCCGACAAGCGCGCCACCAACCCGGACGAGGCGAGGCGCCCGGCCAGGAGTTCGGCTGCGGCGAAGCGCATCGACGCATCGATCCAGTCCCGCGCGGTGCCGCGCTCGACATTCAGCGTCATCACCGTGGGCAGCGTGTCGAGCAGGGGCGAATAGGCGTCGTCGCTGCCGAGGAAGCCGCACACGACGTGGGTGCCGGCGCCGCCGCCGCCATGGATGATGCTCGCCAGCGACCCGGACGGCGAAGGCTGGATCAATGCTGCCCCGCTCACCGGCTCGATCCCCGTGCCGCTCGCCAGCGTATGCGCATCGTTGCGCGGCACCAGCACGACGTCGCCCGCGTGCGCCTCGATCGGCGGCCCCTCATCTGTCGAGACGATCAGCGAGCCCTCGATGACGAAGTGGTAGCCGATGATCTGCACGGGGTTCGACAGAAACGGCCGGCATTCACCAGCGGTGATCTTAGACATCACGCACCAAGGTGCCGTGAACCGCGCATCGAGGAAGATGCCACCCGACAGGCTAATCGAGCGGAGCATATCGGAGAGCAGATCCGTCATTTCGGCGTCCGATCGATCTGGATGCCCAGTCAGGTGTTCCGGCGGAACGGTCATTCACGCGTGACCGCCGGGTGTCTACCTACATCGTCGTGACACCGACGGCCATCGAGCCGCCGGGTC
>CALRZT010000413.1:0-3886 GCA_943372725.1 Pseudoxanthobacter soli DSM 19599 | reverse complement strand
GGGCGGCGAGCTTGGCGGTCGCGGACTGGGTGACGGCGGACTTGGCCTCGGACATGGGCGCGATCGTTCCGGGAGGGGCGGCGATACCGGCAGCACCGAGGGGGTCCACCGGCCCACCCTACCTAGTGTCTCGCAGGGGCCGCCGCAATGTTCCGGCGCCGACGCTCGAAACGGTGGGGCGAGTGGTGGGGCTTGGAGGATACGATGCCGGGCCGCCGCTTCCCCGCCGCGTCGCCCGGTCGTGCCAGCCAAACCGCGGGTTGCTTTCCTCGCCCCGGCACGATGACTAGCATCGACACACAGGGAACAGGCTGCCGAAGTCGGGGTAGCGCCTCTGCACTCGAGGTCAGATGGGGCATTGGCCATCATGACAAAGTTTCTTGCCTGTGCGTTCGTCGCCTCCCTGATCTTCTCCCCTATTGCCTCGACGGCAGCGGAATTGCCCGACTACCTCTGGTCCACGAGAGGCTCGCAGCAACCTCCGTCGATACAGGACCTTGCGACGCGGGATATTCTGCAGCTCAACACAACGATGTTCTCTCTCTACAAGAGCGCCAGCAGGATCTTCCACCGCAACATTCTCGACCGGCACCCTGTCATACTCGCCCTCTTCACGGGAGGCGGAGGGCGCATGATCCTCTACAGGCCTGGAGAGGCGCCCACGGAGGCGCCGCCCGTTCCGGCCGCCTATCAGGTCCAGAAGTCGCTCGGACACAGCACGATGGCGATCTCCGCAGTCGTCCTGCCCTTCGTCGACCGGCCTGAGGACCGGAGTTGGGTGGCGCCCTTGCGCGCCTATCTGACGGAAATGCAGAGCGCCCTCGACGGCATCGACGTGGCGGACATGCCGAATGAATGGCGCGCAAGCTCCCGGTCCATCCTCGAAAACAACATCGCGTTCCTGCAGAGCAGCCTGGCGGCGGGGGAAATCCGCTTCGATGCGGTGCAAGCCTTCGCCGATGCGCAGGCGCCGTACCTGCGGAACGCCATCGCCTGGGCCGCCCAGACACAAGTGAAACACTGGATGCAGGTGCTGGACGGCTGGCAGCAGGAGCTGGGCGGCAGCTTCGATGACGCCTTCGCCGCCAGCAACACGATCTACGTTACGCGCCAGAACAATATCCTCTTTTCGGTCCTCGCCCAGTATTTCGGTGCCGAGGCAATCAACGATCGCCTTATCCTCATCGAGACGACTTCCTTCACCACGACACCGGAAGAGTTGCAGGCGGCGCTGGTCCGCATTGTTGCGGATCGCGCCATCGGCGGCCTTTTCTTCGGTCACGACCGCCTGATGGATTTCGAGTTGATGGGTGGCGACGCACGCCGCGCCATCGCCGTCGAGATGAGCCAGCGCGGCCGCGAGGCCATCCTGCCCCCCGAGGTTCCGTTCGGGTCCAGGCAGTGGCCCACTCTGATTTCCGGCGAGCCCGGGCCGGCGTCGCTCGACGATCTCCGTTGACCGTCGAGGCGCTGTGTCGCGCTCCGAAACGGGCGTGTGGCGCGGTAGGGTCGCAAGCTACTCGCGAGAGTTGCCGGTCGGGAGCGTCGCGATGGGTCTCGCTTTCGTCGTTCGATCCCTGGCCGCAGCGATGTTGGCCGTTGTTGCGGTCGCAGGTCTCGCGGCCCTGATCTTCTGGTCGCCCTTCGCCGCCGTTCCCGGCCTGCTTCTCGCCGCTTTGCCCGCGTTGTTCGGCTGGATCGTCTTCCTGGCGCTGCGCCGTCTCACGACGGTGAGGGCGTGGATGGCCGTCCTCGCCGGCTTCCTGCTGGGTGCCGTCCCCACCATTGTCATCGGCTTCGCGCCGTCCGCCGACGTCGCCTCTGCCAACGGCGCGCAGACTGTCATCAACGGACGACATACGCTGTGGGGCTGGCTGATGCTCCTGCAGTCCGCGGCGATGGTCGGCCTTCTCGGGTCCGTCGCCGCGCTGGTGTTCTGGCTGATCGTCCGCAGGGTGCCGTTGAGCGGGGGTGGGATGCGGCGTGCCGGCCTGTGGCTGGTCGCGGCCGTCGCCTGCACCGTGGTGATGGCGTCGCTGCCCCTGATCGCCAAGGACCGCAGTTGTCACAACATCACCCGGGACGGGCAATCCGTGGTGTCCCCCCGCCTCTCCGCGGTCCTCGCCATCGGTCCCGACGACTGGCAGGATCTGGAGGGCGTCCTTCAGGCCTTCGCGGCGGAGGAGCAGTGGTCGCTGCGTCCGCAGATCGATCCGCCGGGGACGCTGTCACGGCAGTTCCGTGCGACGGTGTGCGCCGAGCCCGGTACGATGATCCTGCTCATGCAGCACCTTCTGCCGCCGGATGTCGCGAAGCGACTTGGCGATCCAGGCGGCCTGTCCATCACGGTGTATCAGCCGAAGGGCGTCGAGGGTTGGCAGGGCCCGACAGCCCGTCTACTGGGCCGATTGGCGGAGCGCTGGCCGGGTAGCCTCAGCTTTCGTGGAGAGGGCGGTCGGCCTGCTCCGACACCCGACTGGCTCCGACCCGCGCTGCCACGGAATGGTGCCGACGAAGCTGGTTCGTGACCGGCGCGGAAAATCGCGACTCACCTATCTCGAAGGGGCCTTCGGATGACCCTGGTCGACATGGTGATCGCAACGAATGGTACGGCTGCCTGGTCTCGAACCAGGGACCTTCGGATCCACAATCCGACGCTCTAACCAACTGAGCTACAGCCGCCCGTGTGCCGGGCCGGACGCTTGCGCGCCCGCCGACGAGCGCCGTCATAGGACCATCGGCCGGGCATTTCAAGCGCGGTCGGGCGGCGGATGCCGGTCGCCACCCGGTCGCCGTCGCTCGCGCAGAGGACGGCAGCCGCCGTGCGGTCGTCCGCAGTCTTCGTGGGCGATGAGACCCACGACCACACTCGAACCCACGACGACACTGGACCCGCGACAACACTGGACCCGCGCCGGCGCATGGTCCTGCCGTCTCTGGCCCGAAACGCAAACGGCCGCCCTGAGGCGGCCGCGCGGGCGGGGCAATACCCCGCTGCGGTTCGAGGCCGGCGGGCAGCCGTGTGGCCGCGCGCGCCGTCCTCGCCGTGCAGGCCTCAGGCGGCCTTGCCGAAGTCCTTCGACGCCTTCTGGAAGGCGTCCTTCATCGGCGCGCTGCTCTCGGCGGCGAGCTTGGAGGCGAGCTCCTGGAACTCCTTCGCCTGGGCGGTCATCGCCTCGAAGGCCTTGCGGGTGAAGGCGGTCTGCAGCTCGATCGCCTCGGACAGCGACTTCACCGCGAGCAGGTCGCGGGCGAAGGCGAAGGTGGCGTCGGAGTTCGCCTTGACGGTGTCGATCGCCTTCATGTTGAGGGTGACGACGCCCTTGCGGGTGGTCTCGTAGGTGTCCTCGAGAACGTCGGTCGCCTCTTCGGCGGCGGACTTCATCTTCTCGTAGGCGTCCTTGGCCTGCGCGACGCTCTTCTCGGCCATCTCGCGAACCGCCGCCGGCACTTCGACATTCGGCATCGACGGCATCGTCGGCATGGCGAACGGCTCGGCGGTGAGGGTCTCGGCGGCCTTCTTGGCGGCGGGCTTGGCAGGCTTGTCGGTCATCGGTCGGGTTCCTTCTCGGGGTCGGCGCCGTCGCGAGGGACAAGGGGTCCGTTCCGACGACATGAGACACACGCCGGCGCGCCTGGCGGGCCGGGCCACGGCCTCATCCGGCCGTTATCCACAAGATAGGACAAGCCATCCCGCAATGCAACATTATATTGCACTGCACAATAAACTTTGGGCACTGGCGGGGCTGGGGCCCGGCGGGTGCCGGCGCGGACCGCCCGGCGGGTGCCGCCGGATCGCGCAGGCTGACCGGGCCGAACCTGCCGGGCCGAACCTGCCGGGCCGCACGGGCACCGCTGCCGGCCGGCGACCGCGGTCGCCGGCGGC
>CALRZT010000412.1:0-3902 GCA_943372725.1 Pseudoxanthobacter soli DSM 19599 | reverse complement strand
GAAAGCGCCTTGAAGCGAAGGCGGCGGTACCCGGGCCATGACGATCTGGTCGCGCATCGCGCAGGTGCTGCAGGCCGTCGGCGCGGGTAGCGCCGGCCTGCTCGACCGGCTGGTCGCGGTGGTGCTCGGCACCAGCGAGCAGCGCCGGGGCGTCGCCTTCACCGTCGCCGTCGTCGCGCTGTCGGCCAAGATGGCGCGGGTCGACGGCAAGGTGACGAACGACGAGGTCGCCGCCTTCCGGCGCTACTTCTCGGTGGCTCCGGGCGAGGAGCCCTCGGTGCGCCGCCTGTTCGCCCTCGCCCAGGCGGACATCGCCGGCTACGAGGCCTATGCCCGCCGAATCGGTGCGCTGTTTTCCGACGAGCCGACGGTGCGCGAGGACGTGCTGGAAGGGCTCTTCCTCATCGCCGCCGCCGACGGCTGGCTGCACGAGAGCGAACTCGTCTTCCTCGAGCGGGTCTCCGAGCTCTTCCAAGTCTCGCCGACGGCGTTCCGGCGCATCAAGGCCCACTTCGTCCAGGACCCGGACGACCCCTATGTCGTGCTCGGCGTGCCGCCGGACGCCGAGCCGGCGGTCCTGAAGGCACGCCACCGCGAGCTCGTCCGCTCGCTCCATCCCGACATGCTGATCGCCCGCGGCGTCCCGGCGGAGTTCGTGCGCATCGCCAACGACCGCCTGGCCGTCGTCAACGCCGCGTGGGCACGCATCGCAGCCGAACGAGGTCTCTGATGACGACGGCCGCCGACATACCCGCGATGGTGGAGTTGCCGTCGCCGAACCAGGGGCCGCGGGCCGACGGCGTCGCGCCCTCGATCCTGCTGCTCCACTATACCGGCATGCCGACGGCGGCGGCCGCGCTGGAGCGGCTCTGCGATCCCGTCGCCAAGGTCTCCTCCCACTATGTCGTCGACGAGGACGGGACGCTCTACCGGCTCGTCGAGGAGGACCGGCGCGCCCACCATGCCGGTGTGTCCTTCTGGGCCGGCGCCTCCGATATCAACTCCGCGTCGATCGGGGTCGAGATCGTCAATCCCGGCCACGAGCACGGCTACCGGCCCTTTCCCGACGTCCAGATCGCGACGGTGACAGCGCTGGCGCGCGCCGTCCTGGCGCGCTGGCAGATCCCGCCGCAGCGCGTGCTCGCCCACTCCGACGTCGCGCCCGATCGCAAGCAGGACCCGGGCGAGCTGTTCCCGTGGGACCGTCTCGCAGCCGCCGGCGTCGGGCACTGGGTCGTGCCAGAGGCGATCACGCCGGGCCTTGCCTTCAAGCGGGGCGACGAGGGGCAGCCTGTGGCGGCCCTGCAGGCGATGCTGGCGCACTATGGCTACGGCCTGCCGCTCACCGGTGTCTTCGACCAGCGCACCGAGCACGTCGTGACCGCCTTCCAGCGCCACTTCCGGCCGGAGCGGGTCGACGGCGTCGCCGACCGCTCGACGCTGGTGACGCTGAAGCGGCTGTCAGACGCAGTGGGGGCTGCGGCGACCGGCGGCGCTTCGCGGGCCTGACGGCGCTGCAGTCGGCGTGTATAGGCGTCCCGTGAGAACCCCACCCGCCGCCCTGCCATCGGCCGCCGCCGCCATCCGCACCACCGTCCTGTCGCTGGTGATCGCCGCGGTGGGTGGCGGCCTCGCGCACCTCGCTGGCCTCCCCGCCGCCTGGCTCGCCGGCTCGGCGGTGGCGGTCTCCGGCGCGGCGATCGCCGGCTTCCCCGTCGGTCTGCCGGGGCGGCTGCGCGACGTCGTCTTCGTGCTCCTCGGCGTCTCGATGGGCACCGGCGTGACGCCGCAGGCGCTGGGGCGGGCGATCCACTGGCCGGTCTCGCTGGCGGTGCTCGTGGTCTTCATCGCCGCGGTGATCGCCGCGGGCTTCCTCTACTTCCGCCGCGTCTCCGGCTGGGACCGGGAAAGCGCCTTCTTCGCCGCGATCCCGGGAGCGCTCTCCTACGTCCTGGCGCTCGCCGTCACCTCGCGCGCCGACCTGCCGAAGGTGGCCACCGCTCAGAGCATCCGCGTCTTCGCGCTGGTGGCGGTGCTGCCTCTCGTCATCGGCAGCGTCCAGGACGTCGCGCCGCCGCAACTGCCCCCCGTCGGCGGCCTCGGCGAGATTCTGGCGCTGATCGGTGGGTGCGCCGTCGCCGGCATCCTCGCCGCGAAGCTGCGCGTTCCGGCGGGGCTGCTCACCGGCGCCTTCTTCGCCAGCGCCGCCGCCCACGGCTCCGGTCTCGTCTCGACGGGTCTGCCGTGGTGGCTCACGGTGCCGTCGTTCGTGGCGCTCGGTGTCGTCATCGGGGCGCGCTTCACCGGCACGACACCGCGGATCCTCGTGGCGCTGGCGGGCGCCTCGCTCGGCGGGCTCGCCGTTAGCGTCGCGGTGTCGGTGCTGGCGGCACTCGCGGTCGTGGCGCTCACCGACGCGAGCCCCGGGCAGGCGCTGCTCGCCTTCGCGCCAGGCGGGCTCGAGGCGATGATCGTGCTGTCGCTGCTGCTCGGCATCGACCCGGCGTTCGTGGCCACGCACCAACTCGCGCGCTTCGTCATCATCGCCCTGACGCTGCCGCTCGCGGCGCGCCTCGCCGGTATCGGGCGATCGTGAGCGCGCGGGGGTTGCGGCGCGGCGGACCCGTCGGGGACCGTTGCCCGATCCGGAGGGATGCGGCATGGATGGCTGAGCCTCGCCGGGAGCGGCGGCCAGCGAGGGGAGAGTGAGCGTATCGCCCGTTCGCGGATCCGCGCGCGGCGACCCGGGGAAGGGGAGCATGATGTCGAACCGGAAGTGCCTGTTGGTTGCGCTCGTCGCCGTGTCGTTCGCCTCGCCCGTGTTCGCCGAGAACAGCCGCACGCAGCGCGACGTCGCGCTCCAGGCCCTGCAACTGTCCGACGAGGTGGCACTGAACACGGCGCGCAAGGGCAGCCTGCCGGCGGGGCTGCCGCCCGGCGTCTATCCCAACCGCGAGCGCGACGGGCGGGTGGTCTGCGTGCGCGAGCGCGTGCAGTCGTTCGACTCCACCAACCCCGCCCATGTCGAGATCGTCACCGTCTGCACACGCTGAGCACCGTCCGGGAGCGGGCTGTCGGCGCCGCGGCGGATGGCGGGCGGGCGGCGAGACTTCGCGTTGGAACGATGCGGTCCGGAACGACGTTTCCCGGCCGGCCAACGAAGGAGGACTCGACATGTCCATCGCCCGGAAATCCGCTGTCGCCGGCCTTGCCGCAGCGCTGGCGGTCGCCTCATTCGTCTCACCGGCGTTTGCGGACCGCTGGCACAGCAATCGCGATGCGAGGATCGCCGCGGGCGCTGCGGCGGGATTCGCTGCCGGCGCAATCGTCGGTGCGGCAGCGTCGCAGCCGGGCTACTACGCGCCCCGCGGCGCCTACGTCGCTCCCCGCGGGGTTTATGTCGCCCCGGCGCCGCGCGTCTACTACCGCCCGCCCGCCTATCGCTCCGACTGCGGCGTGCGCAAAGTCAAGGCGTGGGATCCGGTGCAGCGGCGCAACGTGACGGTCCGGAAGACGGTCGTCTGCCGCTGAGGCGAGACGACCGAGCGCGCCTCCCGTCCAGTGCCGCCGGGAAACGCGACAGGCCGCCGAGGGGCTCGGCGGCCTGTTCGATTCACGATCCGAAGATGAGGGGAGTCAGCCGCCGGTCGCCCGGAAGTCAGCCTCCGGCAGCCCGAAAGATCGAGTAGGGGACGAGGGCGGTTTCCCGGACGGTGACGCTGCCACCGAGCGGCAGGCCGAGCGCCGTCCACACCTCGACGAGAGCCTCGCGCAGATTCTCTACCAGGGCGTCGTCGTGGAACGGCGTCGGGGTGATGCGCAGACGCTCGGTACCGCGCGGCACCGTCGGATAATTGATCGGCTGGATGTAGATGCCGTGCCGGTCCAGAAGCCGGTCGCGC
>CALRZT010000411.1:0-3907 GCA_943372725.1 Pseudoxanthobacter soli DSM 19599 | reverse complement strand
GAAGAAGATGGTGGACTGCAGCCCGACGAAGGATGCCGCGGCGAAGCTGACCTGCCAGCAGAACGCCTTCGGCTACACCCGTACGCTGCCGCGCGAGGAGATCCACACGATCTCCTTCCCGGGCCCCGTGCAGCCGGCCGCCAAGTCCTTCGACATCGCGGTGGGTGGCGACCCGAAGGACAAGAACCGGATCGTCAAGCGCGGCCAGTGCACGGACACGCCGAACACCCCGTTCCAGAGCCCGGGCGCCTTCACGCTGGCGTTCGACAAGGCGAAGGGCTGCACGATCTCGCTCCAGGACGAGAGCGGGCGCATCTACATGTTCCAGGTGAAGATGGACAAGGTGCCGTTCCCGAAGCAGGCGTCCACCGACGTCATCGACTGCAGCATGAACACCGACGACGACGCGAAGAAGCTCTGCCAGACCTTCGCCGTCGGCTACTCGGAAGGCTCGGGTGACCAGACCGTCAACAAGGTGATCTTCCCGGGCCCGATCCAGGCGACCCAGAAGAAGCGCACCGCTGCGGTGAACTGACGACGCGGCGAACGGCGCGGCCCCTCGGGACCGCGCGGACGCTCGACCACGACAAGGCCGCCCGGCGCTCCCCGCCGGGCGGTTTTCGTTTCGGCCATCCGCGCCTGCTCTCGAGCCTTGACCGGAGCCGGCCTTACGCCGCCGTGGCGCGGGCGAGGCGGTCGAGCGTCGGGAAGAGGTCCGACGGCTCCGGCCGGCGGGTGTAGTCGGGATTGATCTCGGCATAGGCGATGACACCATCGCGGCCGATGACGTAGCGGGCCGGCATCGGCAGCGTCCAGGACGGGTCGTCGTTGAAGACGGCGAGGTCGACGCCGAAGCCCGTATAGATGCGCTTCAGGTCCTCGGGAAACGCCCAGCGCAGGCCGAAGGCCGCCGCCACGGCGCCGCCGGCGTCCGACAGGATCGGGAAGCCGAGCTTGCCGGTGCGCTGCGCCTTGCGGCTGTTCGCCGGCGTCTGTGGCGACACCGCCACCAGCCGGGCGCCGCGTGCCTCGATCTCGCCGCGCGCCGCTTCCAGCGCCGCGAGGTCGAAGTTGCAGTAGGGGCACCAGACGCCGCGATAGAAGGTCAACACCAGCGGCCCCTGCGCCAGCAGATCGGCGGACGACACCGTCCCACCATCGGGGTCGGCGAGGCTGAAGGACGGGGCGCGGTCGCCCGCCTTCAGGGCCTGTTCCGCCTGGCCGGTGGCGACGAGATCGGCCGTCACCCGGCGCATCACCGCCACCACCTCGGGCGGGGCGACGTTGGCTTCGAAGTTCGCCTTGTAGGCGTCGAGGTTGGCTTGCAGGCTCATTGTCCGTCCCCGTCGTCGGCCGCCGCGGCGGCAGTGGTGAGGACGTTGATCGCTCATTCCATTGCGGTGCTGTAGCCGGCAGAGCCGGCTTTGAGTTATTCATCTTTGCCATGAATGACCGGCTCGCGGCCCTGCGCCTGTTCTCCCGCGTCGCCCGCCGCGGCAGCTTCACGGCCGCCGGTCGCGAGCTCGGGATGCCCCAGCCGACGGTGTCGCGCATCATCGTCACCCTCGAGCGCGAGATCGGCACGGCGCTGTTCGTCCGCACCACCCGCGCCGTCGCCCTGACGGAAGCCGGCCTCGAGTTCCTGCAGCGTCTCGAGCCGATCCTCGCCGCCCTCGACGAGGCCGAGCACGCCGTCCGCGGCACCGGCGAGTTGCGCGGCCTGCTGCGCGTCGGGCTGTCCTCGAGCCTCGCGAGCCGCGTCGTCGCTCCCGCCTTGCCGGCCTTCGCCGCCCGCCATCCGGGCCTGCGCATCGAGCTCGCCACCAGCGACGTCCGCCAGGATCTCGTCGGCGAAGGCGTCGACGTGGCGCTGCGCTTCGGCACCCTGCCGGATTCGACCGCGATCGCCCGCCGTCTCGCGAACGTCCCGCGGCTCGTGGCGGCGGCGCCGGGCTACCTCGCCGGTGCGCCGCCGCTGACCTGCCCGGCCGACCTCGCCGCCCACGACGTCATCGTCGGCCCGTCCCTCGCCGGCCAGGCGTGGTCGTTCCGCCAGGACGGCAAGGCGGTGTCGGTGAGGGTGGAGGGGCGCGTCGTCACCAACAGCAACGAGGTGTCGATCGCCGCCGCCGTCGCCGGCCTCGGCATCGTCTCCGCCTCGCGCCTCGCGATGGCGGCGGAGTTTGACGCCGGGTCGCTCGTGCCGGTGCTGGCGGGGTGGGACATGGGCGAGATCGCCCTCTCCGCCGTCTTCCCCGCCCAGGCGATTGCAAAACCCGCCGCCCGCGCCTTCGCCGACTTCCTTGCGGGCGAACTCGCCGAGGCGACGGCCGAGACCCCCTGAGGCCTCACCAGCCCGCCGGCACCACCGACTGGCCCGAGAGGGCGACCACGAGCGCCCAGACCGCCAGGCCCGTCAGTGCCAGCGCGCCGACGAGCACCACCGGCCGCGCGGCCCGCGGCGCCAGCCGGTCGGCGGCCCAGCCGACGAGGGGCAGCACCTGCATCACGTGCAGCCCGACGAAGTGGGCGGCGCGCAGGTCGCCGACCTCGCGCGACCAGCCGAACACCGGGATGCCGCCGAGGTCGCTTCCCGGCATCGCGCCGGCGGCGGCGACGAAGTGGCCGCCGTTGCCGCCGATCGCAAAGCCCGTGACGATGCCGAGCACGAACGTCAGCGCGAAGCCGAGCACGAGCCCGAGCCACAGCCCGCTGCCGAGGCGCCCCGAACCGGCGCGCCAGACGAGGACGGCGGCCACGGCGGCGCCCGCCGTCAGGATCACCGCGAACAATCCCATCAACTGGAAGGCGACGATCTCGTACCGGCTCGTGAAGTTGAAGTGCGAGGCCTCGCCGCGCGCCGCCTGGAAGGTGATGTAGGCGATCTCCAGCAGGGCCGAGACGATCACCAGCCCGACCGCCCCCCGCACCCAGAGCCGGCGGCGATCGTCGGCGCGGGCGAGCCCGAAGCCGACGGCGTAGGTGACGAGCAGCAGCGCGACGGAGGCGTCGAACTTCAGCGGCTTGATCCACAGGTTGAGGCCGGCGAGCGTCCGCGTCTCGACGAGGAGCGCCACGATGGTCGGCAGCGCGAGGGCGAGGATCGCGAGCGTCGCGATGACGAGCGCCGTCTCCCGCCGTGCCGCCGCGACGACGGCGGCGAGCGGGCCGTACTCTCTTGATGCAGCTTGTGGATTCGCAGATCCGGCGGATCGCCCGGGGCCGGCGCCGGCGAGGGTGGCGGAGGACGGGGCGGTCATGCGCGGGCTCCTTCGGTGCGGCCGGCGAGGCCGCGGGCGAGGCGGAGGGCGAGGAACATGAGGAGGCCGACGGGGCCGAACAGGAAGGTCATCAGCAGGCAGGGCACGACGAGGAGGTGGGGGATCTTCTCGGTCCGCGCCGTGCGCACCTCCCAGGCGCCGACGAAGAGGTCGAAGGCGAGATAGTGCACCCAGCCGGCGAGCAGGAGGCCGCGGACGGAAAACAGCGCCGCCACCTCGTCGAGCGAGCCGAAGCCGCCCGGACTGCCGGCCCAGAAGGCGAGGATCAGCCCGGCATAGAGGACGCCGAGGGCCGCCGGCACGCCGAGCCCGACCAGGCGGTCGGTGACGAGCGGGCTCTTCGGAAACACCACCAGGGCCAGCCATCCGGCCATCGCGAGCGCGCCGGCGAGGGAGAACCAGGTGTCCAGCGGCACCAGCGCATCGAGGGAAACCGGGGCGTCGAGGGCGGCCGGCAAGCCGCCCTGCGGGGTCGCCGCCACCAGCGGATCGGCCGCCGCGAGCGGGCCGACGGGGCCGAACGCCACCCCGGCCGGCGAAGCGGCGGAGACGGCCGGCGGGGCAAGCGCGAGGTCGGTCGGCGGCGGCATCGGGGAGCCTCGGTCTGGTGGAGCGTCGGGGGGGGG
>CALRZT010000410.1:0-3916 GCA_943372725.1 Pseudoxanthobacter soli DSM 19599 | reverse complement strand
AGAGCGCGATCATCCGCGACTGGTCGAGGAAGGGATGGAACTCCACCTGCAGCGCCGTCAGCGGCTCTGGGCAGAGCCGCACGGCTTCCTCCAGCAGCGCGCCGTTGAAGTTGGCGACGCCGATGTGGCGGGCATAGCCGCGCCGCTTCATCTCGGCGAGCACCGTCATCGTCGCGGCGAGGTCCATCGTCGGCAGCGGCCAGTGCACCATCAGGAGGTCGACATAGTCGGTGCCCAGCGTCTCGAGGCTCTCCATCGTCGAGCGCTCGAAGTCGGCGGGCGCGAGGTTCTCGTGGGAGACCTTGGTGGTGAGGAAGATCTCAGACCGCGGCACGCCGCCCGCCGTCAGGCCGGCGCCGACTTGCGGCTCGGTGCCGTATTTGCGCGCCGTGTCGATGTGGCGATAGCCGCAGGCCAGCGCGGCGGCGACCGTTTCGGCCGTGACGCGCCCCCCGCCGCCGGTGCCATAGCCGATCCCGGGAATGCGGGCGCCGGTGGCGGCGACGGCGATCGGGATGTCTGCGGCGCGTAGGGCAGTGGTGGTCATCGGCGGTCGCCTCCCGGCGTGATTGTCGTTTTCTGTCGCGTCAGGACGCGGCTCGCTCCAGCACGTCGAGACGATAGTCCGCCGTGCGGGCGCGGTGAACCTCCAGCACGGCCGCGCCGAGCCCCGCCTCGAAGAGCGCCACCGCGAGGTCGCCGGCGCTGCGGCCGGCGTCGGCCCCCGTCCAGTGGACCAAGAGCAGCGTGCCGCCGGGGATGAGTGTGGCTCGCACCTGCATCGCCAGGGCCCCGAGGTCGTCGTCGGAGAGGTAGTAAAGGATTTCCGACAGGACGATCAGGTCGAAGGCGCCGGTCGGCCACTGCTGCGGCACTTGCATCGCCGCAATGGCGACGTGGGGCAGGTCGCCGCAGCGGGCGATCGCCGCCTCGACGGCGGTCGGGCTGACGTCGAGGCCGAGCACGCGGTCGCAGCGCCCGGCGAGCGCCCGCGTGAACACGCCGATCGTGCAGCCGACGTCGAGGGCGCTGGCATAGCGGGAGCGCGGCAGCGCCGCGAGGCTCGCGGCATATTTGCCGGCCTCATAGTCGCTGCTCGCGACCCGCCAGGGGTCGGCGCTGGCGGCGTGCAGGGTCTCGAAATGATCGGGGCCGCGGAGGGTGGTGCGGCGGTGGTGCATGCTGGCTTCCACGGGGAGCGGTCCGGCCCGACGGGCGGCGAGGCGGGACGCATACGATTCCCGACTCGTGCCGCGCGCAAGAGGCCGGATGAGGGCGGTCACGAGCCCCCTTGTCGCGGGGGGATCGAGATGATAGAACAAACAAAGAACAATGTTGGGGAGGCGTCTGCTGCTGGTGCTGCAGGCGCATAGGCGGGGGACAACTCGCGGTCGCCAGGCGGGAGCGGTGGACTCAAGTGCGGCGGCGCGCCTACGGTGCCGCTCCCAACCCCGGGCCGGCGGCGCGGCGCGTCCTTGCGCCAGGCGCGCCGAGAGCGGCGCGGGGCGCGACCGGCTCGACGGGGCGGTGGCGTTCGGCTTGCAATCGTCGGACCGACGGCATCGGGATATGAAGTCTTGAGAGGAGACGGGACATGGCCGGCAGCGTCAACAAGGTGATCCTCGTCGGCAATCTCGGCGCCGATCCCGAGATCCGTCGCACCCAGGATGGTCGCCCGATCGCCAACCTGCGCATCGCCACCTCCGAGAGCTGGCGCGACAAGAATTCCGGCGAGCGTCGCGAGAAGACGGAATGGCACACCGTCGTCGTCTTCAACGAGGGTCTCTGCAAGATCGCCGAGCAGTATCTGCGCAAGGGCTCGAAGGTCTATCTCGAGGGCGCCCTGCAGACGCGCAAGTGGCAGGACAAGGAAGGCAACGACCGCTACTCGACGGAAGTCGTGCTGCAGGGCTTCAACTCGCAGCTGACCATGCTCGACGGACGCGGCGAGGGCGGCGGCCAGATGGAGCGCAGCGCCGGTGGCAGCGACTTCGGCCGCGGCTCGCCGATGGAGCGTGGCGGCGGCGGTGGCGCCGACCGTGGCGATCGGGGCGGCGCCTCGGCAGGCCGCGGCCGCGAGACCTCGTTCGCGGGCGAGCTCGACGACGACATCCCGTTCTGAGCGCAGCCGCCCCTGGGCACGGCCGCTCCTGAGGGCTGCCCCTTGCGAGCCTGTCCCGGTCCGAGCCGGTCGCGGGGGGTGCGGTGAGCCTTTCGCCCCTGCTGGCCGCTTCGCCGGTCATCCAGCTGCATGCCGTCGCGGCGATCGCGGCCTTCGTGCTCGGCCTCGGCCAACTGGTCGCCCTGAAGGGCACCGCGGCGCACCGCATCGCCGGCTGGATCTGGGCGGCGCTGATGCTCGTGGTCGCCGTCTCGTCGCTTTGGATCCACGAGTTGCGCATCTGGGGCCCGTGGAGCCCCATCCATCTTTTGTCGCTGCTGGTGATCGCCACGGTGCCAGCGGCGGTGTTGGCCGCCCGCCGTCACCAGGTCGCCCGCCACCGCCGCGCAATGATCCAGCTGTTCTTCTTCGCCCTCGTGCTCGCCGGCGCCTTCACCCTGTTCCCAGGCCGCATCATGCATGCGGTGGTGTTCGGCTGAGGCGGCGGCGGCCGGGGAGCCGCCGGCCGGGGGCCGGCGCGTCAGAACAGGAAGTCTTCCGCCGACAGGTCCTCCCACGTCAGCCCGACAAAGGTGATGGTGTCGCCGCCGCGCAGGTCGGCGACGGCGTTGCCGTCGGCGTCGGTGCGCTGGCGGATGTCGCCGAAGTCGTCGGCGCCCGAGAGGCCGGAAAGGTCGACCACGTCCGCCCCGGTGAAGTCGAGAATGCGGTCGCGGCCGAAATCGTCGAGGAAGCGGAAGGTGTCGCCGCTCTTGCCGCCGGTGAGCGAATCCGCCCGCTCGCCGCCGTCGAGGAGATCGACGCCCTTGCCGCCGTTGAGGATGTCGAGGCCCGCCTCGCCGAACAGGCTGTCGGCGCCGTCGAGGCCCGTCAGGCGGTCGTTGGCGCCGCCGCCCTCGAGGCGGTTGGCCTCGACATCGCCGCGGATGCGGTCGGCAAAGGCGCCGCCGCGAACGTTCTCGATGCCGGTGAGATCGTCGGTGTTGCCGAAGCCGTCGATCGCCGTTCCGGCCGTAAGATCGACATTGATCCCCTGCACCACGCCGGCCTCGCGGTCGTAGCGCACGAGGTCGACGCCGCCGCGCCCGTCGATGACGTCGTCGCCGGCGAGGCCCTCGAAGACGTCGTCGACGTCGCGCCCGAGCAGTTCGTCGGCGAAGACGGTGCCACGTACCGCCTCGATCGACTTCAGCTTGTCGGTGTCGCCGTTGGTATCGGTGGCGCGGCGTGCCAGCAGGTCGACGCTGACCCCGCTTCCGCCGTCCTCGGACGAATAGTCCACCGTGTCGAAGCCGCCGCGGCCGTCGAGAACGTCGTCGCCGCCGCCGCCGGTGAAGGTCTCCTTGCCATCCGAGCCGAGAATGCGGTCGGCGAGGAACGAACCGCGGATTTCCTCGACGCCGCTGATCGTGTCGGTGTCGCCGTGGGTGTCGGTTGCGACTCCGGTGGCGAGGTCGACCACCAGCCCGCCGCCACCGCCCTCGCCCGTGTAGTCGAGAAGGTCGACGCCGGCGCGCCCGATGATGATGTCGTCGCCGGCACCGCCGACGAGATAGTCGCTGCCGAGGCCACCCTCGATCACGTCGTCGCCGTCACCGCCCTGGACGCCGTAGGTGTTGGTGTCGAGAAGCGCATTGATGGGGCCGTCGTCGCCGTCTGCGGCCGCCAGCGTGGCGATCCACAGCGCCGCAGCGTCGAGGGAGAAGAACTCACCCGTCGCCAGCACCTCCTCGCCGTCGGTCCAGGTGATCCCCTCGACGAGGCCGCCGGTGAAGGTGCCGTCCTCGTCGCGCG
>CALRZT010000409.1:0-3919 GCA_943372725.1 Pseudoxanthobacter soli DSM 19599 | reverse complement strand
CCCTTTGAAGCTCGGCAGGAACGAGTGGTGGATGTTGACGACCCGGGCGGGCAGCCGCCGGCAGGCGTCGTTCGAGAGCACCTGCATGTAGCGGGCGAGCACGACGAACTCCGAGCGCGTGTCCTCGATGATCTCGAACAGGCGGGCCTCGGCCGTCGCCTTCGTCTCGGCCGTCACGGGCAGGTGCACGAACGGGATGCGCGCCTGCTCGGCGAGCGGGGCGAGCGTGACGTGGTTCGAGACGATCGCCGGCACTTCCATCATCAGGCTGCCGGTGCGCTTGCGGTAGAGCAGGTCCTGCAGGCAGTGGTCGAACTTCGACACCAGGATCAGCACCCGCGGCGGGATGCGGGCGTCGTGCAGCGACCACTCCATCGCGAATTTTTCGGCGATCGGCGCGAACGTCTCGGCGAAGCCCGAGCGGGTGAAGCCCGGCGAGCGCGGCTCGAGCACGGTGCGCATGAAGAAGACGTTCGTCTGCGGATCGCCGAAGTGGTTCGATTCGGTGATGAAGCAGTTCGCCTCCGTCAGCATCGTCGAGACGGCGGAGACGACGCCGACCACGTCCGGGCATGAGATCGTCAGGTAGAAGCGCGGCGCGTCGGCCATCGGCGGTGGCTCCGGTCGGGTGGTCGCGAGGAAAGGCGTCTGAAAGCCGGTGAGGCAGTGGGCTCAGGCGGCGGGCGCGAGGCGGGCGAGGCCACCCTCCTGCGCCAGCACGCCGAGCATGCTGTGAGCGACATGGTCGGCGAGCGCCGCGTCGCCGACGAGGTGGTAGACGACCGTACCGCCGTCGTCGACGCGCGCCACCGTCGCGGAGACACGGGCGATCTGCGTCTGGGCGATCGACCCGTCGACGAAGCGGGACGTGCGCAGGTCGACGGCGGCGAGCCGCGAGAACGCCGAGTCGAGGGCGGCGGGCGGGCCGGAGATGGTCAGCCAATACAGGCCGGGGCCGCGCGGCACCGGGTAGACGCCCGGCGCCAGCGGGCGGCCGAGCGCGCCGGTGTCCGGCAGGCGGGCCGCTCCGGTCGGGTCGAGCAGCACCGCCTCGTTGGAGGCGAGCACCAGCACGATGGCGCCGTCGGCGAGCCGCGTGGCGCGGTTCGGCGTGTGGTCGAAGGCGAAGTCCTGCGCCGCCAGCCAGTCGAGGCAGGCGCGGCCCTTCACGCCCGCTTTCGGCTTCAGCGACAGGTCGGCGACGGTGAAGACACCGGCGGGGGTCGTCGTCGTGGCCGCGAGGGCGTCGGACGCGGGCGAGCGGCGGGAAGCGATCATCGCGTCGGGGGAGCTCATGGTGTCGGCTCCACGGGCTTGGGTTCCGGCGCGGGCGCCTCGGGTGGCTCAGGCTCCAGCGGTTCGGGTTCGAGCCTCGCGCCCTCGGGGTCGTAGGCGGGCATGGCGATGGTTTCAGCGGCGGCCAGTGTTCCGTTCTGCAGGCGGATCGAGAACGGCCGTCCCGCCTTCGGCCATTCGATGGGCAGTGTCGCGAGGCCGACGACGCCGCCGCAGGTGGCCGACATGGCGGCGGAGGTGACGCGGCCGACATCGCGGCCGTCCTCGACGACGAGGCAGCTCTCGGGCGGCGGCGCGGCGTTTCGATCGACGAGCCGGAAGCCGAACAGGGTGTGGCGGAGGCCTTCCGTCCTGCGGAAGTCCACTGCCGCCTTGCCCCAGTAGAACGGCTTCTTCTTCGCCACCGCCCACGACAGCCCGGCCTCGTCGGGGTGCGTGAGCCCGTCGGTGTCCTGGCCGACGATGACGTGCCCCTTCTCGAGCCGCAGGATGCGCTGCGCCTCGACGCCGGCGGGGCGGATGCCCTCGGGCCGACCGGCGGCGATCAGCGCGTCCCACAAGGCCGTGCCCTGGTCGGCCGGCACGTGGATCTCCCAGCCGAGCTCGCCGACGAAACCGACGCGCAACAGCCGCGCCGGGATGCCGGCGACGAGGCCCTCGCGGACGCCGAGATGGGGAAAGGCCGTCGGCGAAAGGTCGAGGTCGGTGCCCGCTGCCCGCAGCACCCGGCGTGCTGTTGGCCCCGCGAGGCTGACGGCAGCATAGGCGCCGGTCACCGCCGTGATGTCGACGTCGAGGCCCCAGTTGGCGTTCAGCCAGACGAGCAGGCGGTAGGTGGCGTCGGCCTGGCCGGTGGTGCCGGTGACGTAGAAGTGGTCGTCGGCAAGCCGCGCCACGACGCCGTCGTCGCCGACATTCCCGCCGACATCGAGCAGCAGCGCGTAGCGGCAGCGGCCGATCGGCTGGGCGGTGTGGGCACCGGCATAGGCGCGGTCGAGGAAGCGGGCGGCGTCGGGGCCGCGCACCTCGAGCTTGCCGAGGGTGGAGACGTCGATGAGGCCGCACGCGCCACGGACCGCGGCGACCTCTTCGGCGATCGCCTTGTCGCGGTCCGGCCCGTACCAGGCGGGGCGGTGCCAGAGGCCGGCGACCATCTGCTGTGCGCCGAGCGCCTCGTGGCGGTGGTGCATCGGCGAGGTTCGATGCGGATGGAAGCCTTCGCCCGCAAGCGCCTGGAAACGCTCGCCGGTGAAGGGCGGGCGAACGGTGGTCGGGCCGAGCTCCGTCGGGGCCATGCCGCGTTTGCGGGCGAGGATGCGCAGGCCCATCAGCGTCGTCTGGCGGCCCTGGCCGGGGCCCATGCCGAGGGTCGACCAGCGCTTCAGGAGCTCGGGGTGGGAGAAGCCGTCCTCCACCGCGTTCTCGACGTCCTCGATGACGAGGTCCTCGTCGGTATCGACGAACGCCTTGCCGGCGGGGTGGCGGATGACGGGGAAGGGGTGGGCGGTTCTCGCCGTCGCCGGCGGACGGTCGGTGGCACCGTCTCCGACGGTGCTGACCTGCCGACCGGCGGGCGGCGCCGTGTCGAGAGCGAAATTCGCAGCGATTGCACCGACATGGGCGCCGTCGGCGACGGCCGTTTGCGGCGCCGTGCGACCGTCCACAGAACCTGCAAGAAAAATTTGTGATCTCAGATCACGGATCACGAAACCGCGGTCCGGATCGGGGGTCAGCCGGGCGCCGGCGTGGGCGGCGAGTTGGGCCATCGGCGCGCTGCCGCCGGAGACGACAAGGAGGTCGCAGGCGATCGGCTCGGTGACGGTGCCGACGGTGTCATTGGCGTCGAAGCCGCAGAGACGCACGGCCGACAGCGGCGCGCCATAGAGGCCGCCGCCCTGCGACAGCGCCTCGTAGGGGGCGGTCGAGAAGCGGAACGGCACGCCGGACAAGGCCGCGCGGGCTGTAGCCGTCGCGTCTCCCGCAGCGGCGCGGAGGTCCGCGACCATCTCGACGGCGACGCCGGCGGCGCGCAGGTCGGCGGCGGTGTCCCAGCCGCTGTCGTCGGCGGTGCAGACCACCGCGCGCATGCCGGGGCGGATACCGTGGACGTGCAGGAGGCGGCGCACCGTGCCGGCGGTCATCACGCCGGGCAAATCGTTGTTGCGGAAGACGATCGGTTGCTCGGCGACGCCGGTGGTGAGCACGACGGCGGATGAGCGGATCTTGAAAAGGTCGGTGCGCGATTCGGCCGTCAGGAAGCCGTCGGAAAACAGCCCCTGCGCGACGGCACCGGTGATGACGCGGATGTTGGCGGCGTCAAGATGAGCGATTTCGGCGGCGAGGTTCGGGAAGGCGTCTGCCGGCATCGCGCGCGCGAAGCCGCCGAGCACCGGCTCGGCCTCGATGAGGATCACATCGGCGCCGGCCTTCACCGCCGCAAGCGCCGCGGCGATGCCCGTCGGACCACCGCCGACGATCGCGACGTCGCAGAACAGGTGCCGCGTGCGAACGTGGGGCGGCGGCGGGCTCCTGGGGTCGATGCGGCCCAAGCCGGCGCGAGCGCGGATGATCTTCTCGAAGCGCGCCCAGGCGCCCAGCGGGCGGAAGAAGGTGCGATAGTAGA
>CALRZT010000408.1:0-3939 GCA_943372725.1 Pseudoxanthobacter soli DSM 19599 | reverse complement strand
CGCAGACGCCGCGGGCGCGCTCGATGGCCGCTTCCACCTCCTCCAGCATCGTCAGGCCGACGGCGACGCCGCGGCCCTGCTCGCCGCGCGCCGGCTTCACCACCACCGAGCCGTGGCGCTCCAGGAACGCCGGCAAGAGGCTCGCGTCCCCCGCCTCGATCTCCTCCGGCACGCGCACGCCGGCGCGCTCGACGATGCGCCGCGTCACCGCCTTGTCGTCGCAGATCGACAGGGCCACCGCACTCGTCAGGTCGGACAGCGACTCCCGGCAGGCGATCGAGCGGCCGCCGTAGATCAGCCGGAACAGCCCGCCCTCGGCATCGATCAGGTCGACACCGATGCCGCGCCGGCGCGCCTCCTCGACGATGATGCGGGCATAGGGGTTGAGGGAGGCCTCCGGCGGCGGGCCGGCGAACAGCTTCTCGTTGATCGGGTTCTTGCGCTTCACCGCGAACACCGGCAGCCGCTCGAAGCCGAGCTGCTCGTAGAGGCCGATCGCCGCCTCGTTGTCGTGCATGACCGAGAGGTCGAGGTGGACCGCGCCGCGCTCGCGCATGAGCGCGCAGAGATGGCGCACCAGCGCCTCGCCGATGCCGGGGTGTGGCGCCTGCGGGTCGACGGCGAGGCACCAGAGCGAGGCGGCCTGGTCGGGATCGTCGAAGATCCGCGCATGGTCGATGCCGGTGACGGTGCCGACGATCGCGCCCGACACGTCGTCCTCGGCGACGAGGTGGAGGATGGCGCCGCCGTTCGGACGGCCCCAGAAGAAGTCCGGGCGGATCGGCACCATGCCGCGCGCCGCATAGATGCGGTTGACGCCGTCGGCATCGGCTGCCGAGGCGATGCGGCGGACGGTGAAGCCGCCCGGCCGCCGGTCGGTCCGCTTGAGGTCGGCGAGGTGCAAGCGGAAGGCGTGCGAGGGGTCGAGGAACAGTTCGTGCGGCGCCGCGGCCAGCAGCACGTGCGGATCGCGGACATAGAAGGCGATGTCGCGCCGGCCCGGACCCTCCGCCCGCATCGCCTCGGCCAGCGCGCTGGCATCCGGGAAGGTCTGCGAGAACAGCAGCCGTCCCCAGCCGCAGTCGAGGCAGACACCCTCGGGAACCGACGGCGTGATCGCCGGTGCAGTGGCGCCGTCACCCTGGACGTCGGCTGCACTGGCCATGGCCGCGGCGGCGGAAAGCTTGCTGTGCATCATGGGGTCCCCCTCGGATGCGCCGTCTCGGTGTCAACGCCGCCGGTAGCGGCGGGGTTCGTCGCAAGGCTCAGACGCGGTGCGTCTGCAGCCACATCTCGAGCAGCGCCGCCTGCCACAGCTCGGAGCCGCGCAGCGGCGTGATGTGGGCGGACGGGTTGGCGATGAGTTTGTCGAGATAGTCGCGGCGGAAGATGCCGCGCTCGCGGGCCGGCGCGGCGGACAGCACGTCGCGCACGAGGTCGAGCGTCGGCCCGGCGAGGTACTTCAGGATCGGCACCGGGAAGTAGCCCTTCGGCCGGTCCACCACCTCGCGCGGCAGCATCTTGCGGGCGATCGCCTTCAGGACGCCCTTGCCGCCGTCGGACAGCTTGTGCTCGCCCGGCATGCGCGCGGCGAGTTCGGCGAGTTCGTGGTCGAGGAACGGCACGCGCGCCTCGAGGCCGGCCGCCATCGTCATCGAATCCACCCGCTTCACCGGGTCGTCGACCAGCATGACGGTGGAATCGAGCCGCAGCGCCTTGTCGAGCGGGTCCGTGGCGCCGGCCTCCGCGAAGTGCGCCTCGACGAAGGCGCGGCTCTCGTCGCGGTCGGCGAGGTAGTCGGGCGAGAGCTGCGTCGCGAGCGTCGCGTGGTCGCGGTCGATGAACAGCCGCGCGTATTCGCCGACCGGATCGTTGGCGGCGGCGAGCGGCGGATACCAGTGGTAGCCGGCGAAGATCTCGTCGGCGCCCTGGCCCGACTGCACCACCTTGATGTGCTTCGCCACTTCGCGTGACAGCAGATAGAAGCCGATGCAGTCGTAGGAAACCATCGGCTCCGACATTGCCGCCACCGCGCCGGGCAGCTCGGCGACGAGGTCGACCGACGGCACGAAGATCTGGTGGTGGCGGGTGCCGAAACGCTCGGCGACCAGGTCGGAATAGACGAACTCGTCGCCCTTCTCGCCGTTGGCGCTCTCGAAGCCGATCGAGAAGGTCTCGAGCCCGCTCTGCCCGGCCTCCGCCAGCAGCGCCACGATCAGGCTCGAATCGACGCCGCCGGACAGAAGCACGCCGACCGGCACGTCGGCGACCATGCGGCGCTCCACCGCCGTGCGCAGCGAGGCGAGGATGCGCTCCTCCCACTCGGCCCCCGGCAGTCGGATGTCGTCGGCGCTGCGGTCGAACGACAGCGTCCAGTAGCGGCGCTCGCGGCTCTGTCCGTCAGCCTCGATGACCCGGACGGTGGCCGGTGGCAGCTTGCGCACGCCCTGGAGGATCGTCTCCGGCGCCGGCACGACCGCGTGGAAGCTCATGTAGCGGTGCAGCGCCACCCGGTCGATCGAGGTGTCGACATCGCCGGCGGCCAGCAGCGCCGGCAGCGAGGAGGCGAAGCGCAGCCGGCCGGGGGTCTCGGCAAGATAGAGCGGCTTGATGCCGAAGCGGTCGCGCGCCATCACGACACGGCCCGTCTCGCGCTCGTGGATGACGAAGGCGAACATGCCGATCAGCCGCTCGACGCAAGCCTCGCCCCAGGCGTGATAGGCCTTCAGGATCACCTCGGTGTCGCCACCGGAGAAGAAGCGGTAGCCGAGGCCCGACAGCTCCTCGCGCAGCGCCTCGTAATTGTAGATGCAGCCGTTGAAGGCGATGGTCAGCCCGAGTTCGGGATCGACCATCGGCTGCTCGGCGCGGCTCGACAGGTCGATGATCGAGAGGCGACGGTGGCCGAGCGCGACGCGGCCGCGGGCGACGATGCCCTCGCCGTCGGGTCCGCGGGGTGCCAGTGCATCCGCCATGCGCTGCACGCACGCCGCCGAAGCGGCCCTCTGGTCGAAGGTGATCTCGCCACAAATCCCGCACATGCCGGGCTGGTCCTCCTCGTCTGCGCCGACACCGGCACTGGAGGAGCCGCGGCCGACGCGCGACGACGCCTGAGCCCGCGGGATCGCTTGCCGATCATGCGGGCTGGACGGTCGTCGGTGTGGTGTCGTGGGACGGGGAAACGGGCGAGCCGCGAAAAGGTTCCGTCGGCGCGAAGATTTTTTTCGTGCGCAGTCGGCCGATCGATCAGCCGAGGCAAGACGCGTACCCTCCCCCCTTGCGGGGGAGGGCAGGGAGGGGGTGGCCGCGAATTCGACGCTCGCTACTCCAACGGCCGAGCCGACGCCCGTGACCCTACCGCGCGAGTTCCTTCAGCGCCTGGCGGATCAACGTCGCGGCACCGGCCTCGGCATGACCGGCCGCACGGGCGGCGAGGACGGCGCCGCGCGCTTGCGCCTCGCCATAGCCGAGGTTCACCAGCGCCGAGACGGCGTCGGCGAGCGCCGGGTCGGACGCGCCGGCCGCGACCTGGACGCCGCCCGAGCCGGCGAGCGCCGCCGGCAGGGCCAACTCGCCCGCCGCCTGCTTCAGTTCGACGACGAGGCGCTCGGCGAGCCGCTTGCCGACGCCCGGGGCCCGCGACAGCGCCACCTTGTCGCCGAGGGCGATGGCGGTGGCGAGGTCGTCGGGGGCGAGGACTCCGAGGATGGCGAGCGCCACCTTGGCGCCGACGCCCTGCACCGAGGTGAGCAGGCGGAACCACGCCCGCTCGCCGGGCGAGGTGAAGCCATAGAGCCGGATCGCGTCCTCGCGCACCACCGTCTCGATGACGAGCGCCACCGGCTCGCCGGGCCGCGGCAGGTGGCCGAGCACGCGCGCCGGGCAGAACACCTCGTAGCCGACGCCGCCGACGTCGAGGACGACGTGGTCCTCGGCGAT
>CALRZT010000407.1:0-3960 GCA_943372725.1 Pseudoxanthobacter soli DSM 19599 | reverse complement strand
GGCTCGTGTTGTTGACGTCGAAGCCGGTCGTGGCGACGTCGAACGACCGCTTCGAGCCGACGTTGTTGCCGGCGACCTCGGTCTGATCGGTCCGGGTGGTCGTGTAGTAGAGGTTCGTGCGCAGATCGACGAGGTCGTTGTCGAGCGGCGTCCAGGTATGGCCGAGCGAATAGGTCTCCGTCGTCGCATCGGTCGAGCGCACCGTCGTCGTGCCCTTGTCGAAGCTCGCCTTGTAGAGCAGCGCCGAGGCGGTGATCTGCTGGTCCTCGGTCGGCCGCCAGCGCGCCTTGGCGAGGCCGCTCAGGAGATCGTCCCAGGAATTCTCGATGCGGTCGTAGTGGCCGTCCCGGTAGTCGGTGGAGCGACTCCAGGTGCCAGCGGTCACCACGTCGAAGGCCTGGCCGATGCGGCCGGCGGCCTCGGCGTGGCCGAGCGGCTCGGCACCGTTGGTGGTGTACTTGGCCTTGACGAAGCCACCGACGACCTGGTCGGACGACAGCACGTCGTCGGCCGTCAGGGTGCGGAAGTCGACGACGCCGCCAATGGCGCCGGAGCCGTAGACGGTGGCGGTGGCGCCGCGGGTGACGTCCACCGATCGGATCATCTCCGGGTCGACGTAGAAGGCGCCGTTGGCGTTGTGGCCGCTCGTCTGGAAGTTCTGCCGCGCACCGTCGACCATGACGTTGACGCGGCCGAAGTCCTGCAGGCCGCGAATGTTGATGGCCGTCGCCGGGTCGCCGCCCTGCTCCGACGTGGTGACACCCGGGATGAGGTCCAGGAAGTCGGAGGGGCGGTTCGGGTTCGTCTGCGTCTGGATGGTCGAGCGGTCGAGCACGCTCGTGCCGGAGAGGGCGTGATCGACCGGCTCGGCGGTGCGCGTCGCCGTGACGGTGATGTCCTCGAGCACGTCGTCGTCATCGACGCCCACCTCGCCCGGCGGCACCGGCTCTTCGAGGACTGGGTCGTCGCGGACGGGATCGACCGTCGCCGGGGCGATCTCCTCCTCCACCACCGCCTGGCCGAGGGCGGGCGCGGCGGTGAGGCCGCAGGCGGCGACGGAAAGCCCGCAGCCGACCGCGATCGCCGCGACCGCACGACGGGGAGAGGCTGCGGCCACGGCGGTGCGGGACGGCAGGCGTGCTGAAGCCATAGGCGGCAGTCCGATCCACACGCGGCGCGCGGCAGGGCCGACACCGCACCACCCGGCGGGCCGGGCGTTACGCATTGCACGGGAGGATTGGCTGGCTGGGCGACGCGGTCGCCGTGGCTGGCTGGTTGTGCGGACGTTGTTAGGAGCCGTTCGCAGCAACGCCGGGACGCTATGTGCGTCGACCGCGCGAGTCAAGGAAACGTCACGCGATTTCGCCCGATCCTTGCAGAATGCGCGCGGTGCAAATCTACAATCATTCCAGATTTTAACAATTCTACTTCTAATATCGAATTCATCCAATGTAATTGTAAAATACTTCTAAGTATAATCTTCGCGATCACCTTTGACCTTGCGAGCAGTTCGCATTATCAGCATCGACGGAACGTGCGCCGTCGTCCGGTCGGCGCCGCGACTGCAGCGAGGACCGCATCGATGGCGATCAAGATCAAGGCCGGTGACGCACTGACCGGCGGCTTGGACTACAACACCTTCATCAGCGATTATCTGGCGACGACCGAGACCGCCGACTACAAGTTCTACGGTGGCACGCCGGACAGCGTCTTCGGCCAGACCTACTACATGAACGGCTCGCAGATCGCCTACCAGTACGGCGAGGAATCGGCTGCCCGCGTGGTCATGCAGGGCGCCGACCTCGCCTATGACTGGATCCACTACGGCACCACCTACCCGCACGCGCTGTCGGGCGACCTCGACCAGCTCGTCTTCGGCGACTGGGTCGACGGCCAGACGGAAGGCGAGCAGGGCACCGGCGAAGAGGGTGCAATCACCGGCCTCGACGAGATGATGGTCATCAAGGGTCTCGACATCTCCGTCGAGGCGGGCCACGGCGCCGAGGACAATGGCGTCATGGACGTCTACAACCTGCTCGCCGCTGGCGACGTCGAGGGGCTCTACGCCTTCCTCGCGCAGCAGGCGCAGGTCTTCGTCGGCACCGACGGCGACGACAGCTACACGGGCACCACCTTCGACGACAAGATCGTCGCCACCCTCGGTGCCGACACCTACGACGGCGGCGACGGCAGCGACATGATCACCTTCTCTAACTTCGAGACGGGCGTCGTGGTCGATCTCGGCGCTGGCACCGGCCCGAACGGCACCGTGCTCGCGAACATCGAGGACGTCGTCGGCTCGTCCTTCAACGACATCATTCTCGGCTCCGCCGAGGCGAACTCCATCAAGGGCGGCGACGGCGACGACCGCGTCTACGGCCTCGACGGCGACGACTGGATCTCCGGCGCGAACGGCAACGACATCATCCATGCCGGCAGCGGCAACGACTCCGTCATCGGCGGCAGCGGCAACGACGACATCACCGGCCGCCTTGGCGCCGATGTGATGAGCGGCAACGGCGGTGCCGACACCTTCCGCTACTACAACCCGACCGATGGCGTCTTCGACTCCGGCCTCGCCCAGGCCGACCGCGACGTCATCACCGACTTCAAGTCGGGCGCGGACCTGCTCGACTTCTCGGCGATGGACGCGAACCAGTCGACCGAGGCCGACGACGCCTTCGTCTTCCTCGGCACCGACAAGTTCACCGGCGAGGCGGGCGAACTCCGCTACCAGCTCAACAACAAGGTGACGGTGGTGGCGGGCGACCTCGACGGCGACGGCAAGGCCGACTTCAAGATCGACCTGTCCGGCAAGATCGACCTGACCGAGCTCGACTTCGTGCTCTGACGCGCCCCCGGACCACCGGCGGCCCCGGTCGCCGGCGGTCCGGCGCGCCCCTCACCGGCGGCCGCGGCCGCCGGTGCCTCGGCTGCACGCGCAGGCCCCGGCGACGCCGCCCGCCTGGCGTGTCCCCTCGTGAGCGGAGACACCGACATGGCGATCACCTTCAAGGCGGGCAAGAACGCGCCGTCGTCCGGCATCGATTTCAACAAGTACATCGAATCCTTCCTGCCCGACACGTCCGGCCAGCCGACCTTCTACGGCGACGACAGCCAGTTCGACGGCGACCAGATCGTCAACGGCTACGCCACCAGCGACAATGCCGCGAAGAACAAGCTGGTCTCGCTGTGGGGCGACGACTTCGCCTACGTGCTGGCCACCCACGAACTCACCGGCACCATCGACAAGATCGACTTCGGCACCTACGGCAAGGGCAAGGTCGACAGCGGCGGCAACTTCACCGGCTACAACACCGAGCTGACGATCTCCGGCTTCTCGATCGACGCCGACGACGATCCGAGCTCCGGCGACGTCATCTACGCCCTGATGGGCTGGGCGACCGGTGAGGCCGACGGCTCGCTGCTGATCGAGGCCCTGAAGGGCGAGGCCCAGAAGATCGTCGGCTCGCAGGGCAACGACCGCTGGACCGGCACCAAGTTCGACGACACCGCCGACGGCAAGAACGGCAATGACAACTTCTCCGGCGGCAAGGGCGACGACACCCTGAAGGGCGGCGGCAGCAACGACACCCTGAAGGGTGGCGCCGGCGACGACACCATCGAGGGCGGCGCCGGGCGCGACACGATGTCGGGCGGCACCGGCGCGGACGGTTTCGTCTTCAAGGCGGCGTCGGATCTCGGGACCGCGTCCGGCAAGACCGACGTCATCACCGACTTCGCGGTCAATGAGGACACCATCGACCTCTCCGCCATCGACGCGAACGAGGTGAAGAACGGCAGCCAGGCCTTCACGTTCGACGGCAAGGGCGCCCTCCCGGGCAAGGCCGGTTCGCTGGTCTACCAGTACGCCGACGGCAAGACCGTCGTCCTCGGCGACCTCGACGGCGACGGCAAGGCCGACATCGCCCTCGACCTCGACGGCAAGCTGAAGCTCAC
>CALRZT010000406.1:0-3986 GCA_943372725.1 Pseudoxanthobacter soli DSM 19599 | reverse complement strand
GGCGTGCCGTTGATCGTCGCCGTGCCGCTGACGGTGCCGGCGACCGGCAGGTCGGCGGCGGCGAGCCGTGCGAGCGCCAGCGGCACCTGCTGCAGCCGCGCCTGCAGCGCCAGCGCGTTGGCGGAGACGTTTCCGGTGACGGTCACGGTACCGCCGCCGCGGGCGGCGAGTGCGGCATCGAGCCGGACGCCGCCATTGGCATCGACGCGCACGGTGGCGGGGCGGGAGAGGGCGATCTCGGCGCCGTTGCCGCTCGCCGACGCCCGCGACAGCGCCACGTCGATCGCCCCGTCGGCGCGGCGCTGCACGCGGGCGGCGGTCGAGACGGCGAGGCCGTTGACGCGGGCATCGGCGGTGACGTTGGCATCGTCGAGGGCACCGGTGGCGGTCGCTCGCAGACCGCTGATCGCGGTGCCACCGGTCACCACTTCGCCGGCGGTGGCGGTGAGGTCGAGGCGCGGCGCCGCCGGCAGGCCGGTGACGGTGCCGTTCACGGACAGGTTCGACACCGTGTTGCCGGCGACGGCCAGCCGGCGTGAGGCGACCGTGATCCGCGCCGGTCCCTGCCGCCCGGCCGGCAGCTCGATGTTCGCCTCCAGCCCGCCCGAGGCGGCGAGCCCGGCCAGCGCAGCCGCCGGCGCGAGGTCGGTGGCGACGACGTTGAGGCGGCCGGAGGGCGCGCCGTCGGCGCCGCGGGTGAGGGCGCCCGAGGCCGTGAGGCCGACGAAGGCGAGGCGCTCGATGTCGAGGCGCTCGCCGGTGGCGTCGCGTCCGAAGCGGACGGCGCCGGCGATCGGCCGGCCCTGGGACGACCCCGCCAGCACTACCGTGCCCGACTGTGCGCCGGGCTTCGTCAGGTCGAGGTCGCCGGTGGCGGTGAAGCCGTCGAGGCGATTGCCGGCGGCCACCAGCCCGTCGCCGGCGAGGCGGAAGGCGACATTCGGGGCGAGGGCATCGCCGGTCGCCGTGGCGGTCAGGCGCACGGCACCGGCCAGCGTCGGTGTGATGCGGGCGAGGTCGGTGACGGCGAGGTCGAGGGTCAGGGTGTCGTTCGCCGCGCCAAGCGCGCCCTTGCCCTCGGCGGCGATGACGCCGCCGGCGACGCGCAGGCGGTCGATCGTCAGAGTCTCGCCGTCATAGGCGATCGCCGCATCGACGGTCGGCGTCGGCCCGAGCAGCGCCTCGACCTCCGGCACGCCCGCCGAGAAGCCGGTGGCGCCGCCGTCGAGGGCGAGCGACAGGCGCGAGCCATCGAGGGCGGCGTCGAGCGTCCCGGTGAGGTCGAGGGCGCCGGTGAGGGGCTGGCCGGCGAGACCCGAGAGATAGGCGAGGTCGGCGACGCGGATGCGGCCGTCCGCCTTCGCTGTCTCCGCCGTCGTCGTGGCGGTGAGCGCGAGGTCCGCACCGAGGCCGGTGAGGGCGACGTCGCGCAGCGACACGCCGCCGTCCGGGTTCAGCGTCGCCGCACCCGACAGCCGCGGTGCAGCGTCGGCGGCAACGAGCGCCCCGCCGACGGTGACGCCCGCGGTGGTGACGGTGAAGCTCGCCTCACGACCGACCGTGTCCGCGGCGTCCTCGGCCGGCGCGGTCGAGGTGGCGGCGACGGTGACGCGCTCGGCGGTCAGCCGGTCTTCGGCCACGACCGTCTCGATGACGGCATCGAGCTTGACGTCCGGATCGGCGAGCCGACCGGTGATGTGCGCCGTGCCGCGACCACCGGACCAGCTCGTCGCGGCGGGCACGAGGCCGGCGAAGGCGGACGAGTCGGACAGCGTGATGTCGGCGATGACGTCGATGCTGTCGGCGCCGGGGGTGAGGCTTCCCTGCGCAGCGACGGTGCCAGCCGCCGCGACGACGTTGGCCGCTTCGAGCGAAACCTTGCCGTCCGGTGCTGCCACGGCGGCGAGCGACACTCGCACCATCTCGCCGGCGAGGGCAGCGAGGTTCGGCGGCAGCCGCGAGGCGGCGGTGAGCGCGAGGTCGGCGGCGAAGCGGGTGCCGGCGTCCGACGCCGCGACGGTCGCCGTGCCGCCGAGCACGGGGGTGCCAGCCAGCGCCACGTCGATGCGGCTGTCGAGGTCTTCCGGTGCGCCGGAGCCCTGGTAGCGGACGGTCATCACCTGGCCGTCCCTCAGCCCGGCATAGTCGCGCAGGATCGCCACGCCCGGCATCGCCGCGGCCTCGATACCCGCGATGTCGGCGGTGACGTCGATCGACGGCGTGCCCGGCAGGCCGGCGACGGTGCCGCGCGCCGACAGGCCGGAGATGGTGTTGCCCTCGACCGTCAGGCTCGGGCTCGCGAGCGTGATGCGGGCGACGCCCGGCTGGTCGGCCGGGATCTCGACGGTGGCGTCGAGGCCGCCCGAGGCGACGAGGCCGGCGAGTGCCGCGGCGGGGGCGAGGTCGGTCGCCGTCAGCGACAGCTGCCCGGAGGGCAGGCCGGCGGCGCTCTGCGCCAGCGTGCCGCTCGCCGTCAGGCCGACGAAGTCGAGCCGGTCGATGGCGAGCCTCATGTCCTCGCCGGTGCGGGCGAAGCGCACGGTGCCGGTGATCGGCTGGCCCCGCGAGGCGCCGGCGAGCGCCACGCTGCCGGTCTGCGTGCCGGCGACCGTGAGGTCGACGTCGCCCGTCGCGGCGAAGTCGTCGAAGGCGTGGCCGGCGGCGACGAGGCCGTCACCGGTGAGGCGGAAGGCGACGCGCGGCGCCGTCGGGTCACCGGTGGCGGTCGCCTCCAGGCGGGCGGCGCCCGTCAGCGTCGGCGTGACGCGGGCGAGGTCGCTGACGGCGAGATCCACCGTCAGGGCGTCGTCGGGGCTGCCGCCGATGCGGCCGCTGCCGGTCGCCGTCACCACGCCGCCGGCGACATCCAGCCGCTCGATCGTCAGGCTCGTGCCGTCATAGGCGATGGCGGCGGAGACGGTAGGCGACGTGCCGATCAGCGCCTCGAGCTCAGGGATACCGGCCGACAGCGCCTCGGCGCCGCCGTCGAGCGTCACCGCGGCGCGGCTGCCGTCGAGCGCGGCGTCGACATCCGCCGTCAGGTCGACGCTGCCGGCGAGCGGCACCCCGGCAAGTCCGGAGAGCGCCGAGAGGTCGGCCACCGTCAAGCGCGCATCGGCGTCGACGGCGGATGCGGCGGCGACACCGTCCGCGCCGGCCGGTCCGGCTGGCGCAAGCGTACCGTCGAGCACGAGGCTGGCGCCCAGGGTGTCGAGGTGGAGAGCGGTGAAGGTGATGTTTCCGTCCGCGAGCAGGCTCGCCTCGCCGGACAGGCGCGGTGCGGCGTCGGAGGCGATCGGCGCGCCGTCGAGGCCGACGCTCGCGGTCGAGACCTCGAAGAGGACGGTTCGCTCGGCCCCGCCGATGCCGAGGGTGCCGGCCTGCGGCGCCGTCATGGTCGCGGTGACGTCCACATGGCCGGCGCTGACGCGGCCAAGGGCCGCCACGCCGTCGACACGGGCGGTGGCGGCGATGTTGGGGTCGGCGAGGCGGCCGGTGAGGCGGGCGGTGACGTGTCCGCCGGTCCAGCTCGCCGGCACCTCGAGGATCCCGGCGAAGGCCTGCGCGGATGCGACCTCGATCTCGGTGGCGACGTCCACCGTATCGGCAGCCGGATCGAGGCGGCCGGTCGCCATCACTGAGGCCGCGGCGGCGGACACGCTGGCGCTCTCCAGCACGATGACGCCATCGGGTTCGAAGACGGCGACGACGGCGGCCTGAACGGTGTCGCCGGCGAGGGCGGCGTAATCCGCCGGGAGGACCGGTCCCGGCGTGAGATAAAGTCCGGTGGTGAACCGCCGACCCTTGGCGACCGCCTCGATACGAGTGTTGCCGCGGGCGAGCGGCGTCGGGCCGAGCGCCACGTCGAGCGTGCCCTCCCAGGCCGACAGCGGCCCGTCGCCCTGGTAGCGCAGCATCAGCGGCTGGTCGGAGGAGAGCCCGGCGAGCCGCTGGATGACGCCGCCGGGCGGGGCGGTGAGGTCGAT
>CALRZT010000405.1:0-3989 GCA_943372725.1 Pseudoxanthobacter soli DSM 19599 | reverse complement strand
ACCGTCTTCGTCACGTCGAGGATGAGCGTGGCGATGGCGCCGACCGCGAACGGCCACTCGAAGCGGAACCAGATGTAGAGGAGCATGGCGATGCTCGCCAGCACCACGGCCAGCACGCCGGCGGTGGCGAGCTCGCCCGACACCTTCGGGCCGACCACCTCGGTGCGCTCGATCGACGAGCCGGGCGCGATCTTGGCGAGTTCGGAGCGGATCTGCGTGACGGCGGTGTTCTGCGCCTCCTCGCCGCCCGGCTGGCGCTCGGCCCGTACCAGCACGGTGTGGTCGTTGCCGAACTCCTGCAGGGCGATCTCGCCGAGGCCGAGGCCATTCAGCGCGGTGCGCATGCCGGCGAGGTCGGCCGGGCCCTGGGTGACCACCTCCATCTGGATGCCGCCCTTGAAGTCGACGCCGTAGTTGAGGCCTGGATAGAAGAACAGGCCGACCGAGGCGAGCGAGAGGACGATCGACACGCCGATGCCGACGAAGCGTCCGCGCATGAAGCGGATGCTGGTTCCTTCGGGGATCAGCTTGATGCCGAACGGCGGCTCGATCCGCAGCGTCTTCATGCGGAAGCGGCGAACGAGCGCCGTCATGATGACGCGCACCACCGACACGGCGGTGAACATCGAGATGGCGATGCCGAGGCCCATCGTCACCGCGAAGCCGCGCACCGGGCCGGTGCCGAACATGAACAGCAGCACGGTGGCGATCAGGGCCGTGACGTTCGAATCGACGATCGTCGCGAACGCCCGCTTGAAGCCCGCATCGAGGGCGGCGAATGCCCCGAGCCCCTTGCGCGTCTCCTCGCGGATGCGCTCGTTGATGAGCACGTTGGCATCGACGGCGAGGCCGATGCCGAGCACGATGCCGGCGATGCCGGGCAGCGTCAGCGTCGCGCCCAGCAGCGACAGCGCCGCGAACGTCAGGATGACGTTGAGGGCCAGCGCGAAGTTCGCGATCAGGCCCCAGCGCCCGTAGAGGGCGAGCATGAAGGCGAAGACGAGGCCGAAGCCGATGAGGCCGGTGACGACGCCCATCTCGATCGCGTCGGCGCCGAGGTCGGCACCGACCGTGCGCTCCTCGATGACGGTGAGCGGGGCGGGCAGGGCGCCGGCGCGCAGCAGGGCGGCGAGGTCGGAGGCCTCCTGGACGGAGAAGCGTCCGCTGATCTGGCCGGATCCGCCGGTGATCGGCTCGCGGATGACCGGGGCCGACAGCACCTTGCCGTCGAGGACGATGGCGAACGGCCGGCCGACGTTGGCGCGGGTGATGTCGCCGAACTCGCGGGCGCCGACGCTGTCGAAGCGGAAGGAGACGATCGGCTCGTTGGTCTGGCTGTCGAAGCCTGCCCGCGCGTCGGTGAGGTGGTCGCCGGCGAGCGCCGCGCGCGTCTCGACCGGATAGGTCTCGCCGGGGGCGGTGCCCTCCATGATGGTGACGCCGGGCGGCGTCGGGCCGCCGATCGGCACGTCGGCGAGCATGTGGAAGGTGAGCTTGGCGGTGGAGCCAAGGAGTTCGCGGATGCGCTCGGGGTCCTGCACGCCGGGCAACTGCACCAGGATGCGGTCGGCACCGACGCGCTGGATGGTCGGCTCGGCGACGCCGACCTGGTCGATGCGGCGGCGGACGATCTCGAGGCTCTGCTGGACGGCGGCGTCGATGCGGTCGCGGATGCCCTGCTCGGTGAGGCGGACGGTCAGCGTGCCGCCGTTGTCCGCGATCGCGAGATCGGACGAGGCGGCGCCGATCCCGAAGCTGCCGACGGAGTTGGCGAGGGTGCGTACCGCCTCCGTGGCGCGGGCGGCATCGGCGGGGTTCGCCAGCGCGATGACGATCTCGTCGCCGTTGCGGCGGATCGAGGTGGTGTCGATGCCGGCGTCGCGCAGGGTGCGGCGGGCGTCGCGCGACAGCAATTGCAGGCGCTCGTCGACGAGGGCGGCGGAATCGACCTCGAGCACGAGGTGGGAGCCGCCGCGCAGATCGAGGCCGAGGGAAACCTGGTGGTTCGCCCAGGCGGGCAGGCGGTCGAGGACGGATTGCGGCAGGACGTTCGGCAGGGCGGTGAAGACGCCGAACAGGATGATGGCGACGTAGGTCGCGATCAGCCAGCGGGAGGTTCGCATGGGGGCTTTTCCGGACTGTGGCACGCGGCCGGCGCGGCGGGGCCGCGCGTGGGACTTCAAGGGTCGGCGAGGCGGCCGCAGCGCGGCCGTCGATCAGACCGCGACCGGAGGCGCCCGCGCCCGATAGGGCCGCCACGAGCCTTCGCCGACGTCGGCAGCGGGAACGCCGTCGGCGGGACGGTCGTGGCCGAGGGAGGGGAAGGGTTCGGGGAGCTGCGGCAGCAGCGCCGGCTCGATCGGTGCGGGAACGGCGGCCGGATCGGCGGTGCGCTGCGTCAGGACGGCGTGGCGGCCGCCGCTGCGCAGCAGCGCGGGATCGCGCCCGTCGGCCGCGCCCGCGCCGGCACCGGCCTGGGGCGTGCCCCGCAGCGCCTGGGCGAGGCCGCCCGGTCCGGCGATCCCGCCGCCGGTGATGAGCAGCAGAAGCGCGAGCAGAAACGGCCAGCCGCGGCGCCATGTGCCGGGCCGGACGTCCGGGTGCTCGCTGGTTCGCGGGTCGGAGACCTGCCGCACGGCTCGTCCTTCGTCTTCGCAAGGAGCCGTAGCGGGCAAACACGGCGCGGTCTAGGCCCGGCCGGGCGGACGGACCGGGCGATCAGCCGCAGAGGTCGAGGAAGCGCGCCTTGACCCAGCCGATCCGGTGTCGCTCAAAGCCGCCGTCCTGCAACCGCTCGCCGGCCCGCCAGAAGCGCACATGCACCCAGTCGCCCGATTTCTCGGGCAGCAACATCACCTCGTCGCCGGCGTGCATTCGCTCGACGAGGGCGGCGCCCGCCCCGGGCCCCTCGCGCAAAGCCACGAAACCGTCCGGCGTGTCGACCACCTCGCAGAACGCCGTCGCCCGTGCCGGCACGGCAGCGATGGCGAAACCGGCGGCGATCAGGACGACGGCGGCGAGGCGGGCGGCCGGGTTCGTGGACATCGGCGACCCTCCGAAGCGGGATATCAGCGCACCGGCAGGTCGTCGGCGCAGCGCACGTAGATCGACGGCGCCTCGTCGCCTGTGCGGATCTCGAGTTCGTCGCGGCCGACGAGGCGCAAGGCGATGGTGCCGGCCTCCGGCGCCGGCTCGCCCTCGACGTGGACGGTGGCCGGCGACACCCAGCCGCCGCCGTCGGCGGGCTTCGGGTCGTCGAGGGCGTAGGCGGAGGCGTAGAACTCGACGATCAGCGACGACACCGCGACGCGGCCGTCGCTGACGCGCTCGGCGCACGCCTCGTCGTCCCAGCCCCAGGTGCCCTGCATGTCGACGGGCAGCGCCCCCTCGGCCACCGCCGGCGGCGATGCGAGCGGCGCACCGAGCGTCAGCAGGAGGGTCGCGGCGATCGTCCGGTAGAGGCGGCAGAAGTCGTGCACGTCGTGGCTCCGGCGGTGCGAGGGCGGTCCCGGCCCGGCGCGATGGTTGCGCCGCCGGCGCCCGCCGTCAATCGACCGCCGGCCGGCCGGCCCGCCGCCGTCGGCGAAAGCGGCGCCGGCGGAGGCCGGAAATCTTTTATTCAATCGTTTGCACGATCGGATTAGTCTGCCGCTCGACGGCCCGGGCGAGGCCGGCTCGGGAGGACGGACAGAGCGTGACGACGACAGCCACCGCCATCGAGTTCACCGTCAACGGCCGGGCGGCGACGGTTTCCGTCGACGAGGAGACGCCGCTGCTCGACGTGCTGCGCAACTCGCTCGACCTCAAGGGTTCGCGCTTCGGCTGCGGCCTCGAGCAGTGCGGCTGCTGCATGGTGCTGATCGACGGCGAGCTCGAGAAGGCCTGCGCCAAGCCGATGTGGTCGGTCGCCGGCAAGGCGGTGACGACGGTGGAAGGCCTTGGCACGCCCGAGGCGCCGCACCCGCTGCAGCAGGCCTTCCTCGACGAGC
>CALRZT010000404.1:0-3998 GCA_943372725.1 Pseudoxanthobacter soli DSM 19599 | reverse complement strand
CGCCGCCCCGACGGGAACCGCGTCGTGCCGGCGCGCGTTGGCGAGCTGATCTGGAACATCATCGGACACCCGCCGCGATGACGAGCGCCGTTCAGCAGAGCCGCCGCAGCGGCGCAGTCACCCCGCCGATGTCGCGCGACCACCGCATCGACTTCTGGCGCGGCGTGGCGCTCCTGACGATCTTCGTCAACCATGTGCCGGGCAGTGTCTTCGAGCACCTGACGCACCGCAACTTCGGCGTTTCCGACAGTGCGGAGCTGTTCGTCTTCCTGGCGGGCTTCGCCGCGGCCGTCGCCTACTTCCCGAAGTTCCTCTCCGGCGACCGCGTCATCGCCACCGGCAAGGTGGTGCAGCGGACCTGGACGCTCTATCTCGCCCATGTGGCGCTGATGCTGGCGGCCGTCGCGATGTTCTTCGCCGCGGCGATCCACTTCAAGGACACCCACTGGCTCGAGGCCTACGGGCTCGACGTGCTGTCGACCGAGCCGGTGCGCGGCTACATCGGCCTCGTCACGATGGGTCACCAGATCGGCTACTTCAACATCCTGCCGCTCTACGTCGCCCTCTTCGCCATGCTGCCGGCGATCCTCTGGCTGGCGACGCGCAACATCTGGCTGCCGCTCGCCGCCTCCGTCGGGCTCTATCTGTTCAGCCAGCTCGCCGAGGTGCGGCTGCCGACCTACCCGGCCGGTGGATCGTGGTTCTTCGAGCCGCTGCGCTGGCAGCTGCTGTTCACCATCGGCTTCGTCGCCGGTGTGTTCTACCGCTCGGGGCGGCCGATCGGCTTCAATCCGGTCGCCTATGGCATCGCGGTCGTGGTGGTCATCGCTGGGGCGGTGGTGGCGCTGTTCGGGCTCCATCCGCAGGAGGGCGCGCTGCCGCTGCCGGCCTTCCTATGGTCGCTCGACAAGTCGTCGATGCCACTGCCACGGCTCGCCCATGTCCTGGCGCTCGTCTACGTCGTCGCCTATGCGCCCTATGGCCTGTTGGACCGGATGGTGGAGCGACTCGGACCCAACACCGCGGCCGTGCGCATCGGCCGCCACGGGCTGGCGCTGTTCTGCTTCGGCTCGCTCGCGGCGGTGCTGGGACAGATCGTCGTGCGTGCCGCCGGTGGCGACCCGTGGGTCGCGGCGGCCTTCGTCGCCGTCGGCGTGCTCGCCCACGTCGTACTGGCGACGGGCCTGGACGCGTGGAGGTCGCGGGTGGCCGCCGCCCGCGGTGGCGCCGTGCCGGCCGCGGCCGCTGCGTCGAAGCCGACGCCTGCGCCCGGAGCGGCGCGAGCGTCGGCCTGATCCGGCCGAGCGCCTGCCGCCTGCCTCGGTCCTAGGACGTCAGACGACGGGCGCGGGCCGGATCACGGAGCGCGTCGCGGTGTCGGGGACGGCCGGACGCGCCGGATCCACCGCCAGCGCACCTGGCGCGGATATGGATGGAGCCAAGGCGTCGCGGGCGCCGACGGGGAGGCTCGCCACCGTCGCGGTCAAGGCGAGGCCGATGGCGAGCACGAGGGCCGCGGCAACGGCGGCCGGTAGAGGCAGAGACACGATCCTGAAACCTCCGAGCCCGGCCCCGCGTGCGGAGCGGACCGAATCACCCTTGCGCTCAAACTACTCGCGATTGCGGCACGCCACGGGGCGGAATTGCGGCGCGAAAGTCACGATTGAGGCGACAGCGGGGCGGATCAGTGCGGCCAGTGGGGATAAGGGAAGGGGCCTGTGGATAAGGTCGTTCGAGTGCCGCGGGGATCGGCGGCGGGCTGAAGCCGTCAGGTCCCGGAACCGCGCAGGCCCGCGGCGCGCCTGGCGTTTCGGTCGGCGGACAGCCATGAGCATGCTTCCCGAAGCGGCCATCGCAGGCCGCGACCGTCGGTCCGGATGACCACTGGCAACCGGGCCTTTCCGGCCTCCTAAGCGGGGCGGGAGCGGCGACAGGGCGGCGGGCACGGGCCTCCTGTGGCTTGCGCGAGGCTTGCATCGCAGGTTGTGCGAGGGCCGACGGACGGGCGCGAGCGCGACTTCCGGCACGTAGCTGCGCCTCAGCCCTCCCGGCGGTTGTCAGGGCGCCCGGCCGGAGCGGCGTCGGCAAGACGATCAGCTGGCTATGCGGCCGGCACTCAGCCCCTTCGTCATGCACGCCGATGGCCGCGAGGCGATCGCGGCCGCCCCCCATCACTTCGATGCAGGGAGAAGTCGGCGCGGACGCGCCTGCCGACGGGCATCAGGCCAAGCTGTAAGGCCCGGGCGTCGGCGGACGGCCGCGCCGGGTGCCTCAGTGGACGGACATCGGCGCCTTCAGACGCTCGATCTGTTCCTTGAGCGCGAGCTTCTTGCGCTTGAGTTCGGTCATCTGGACCTCGTCGACGCTGGGATGGGCCAACGCGTCGTGGATCTCGCGATCGAGGGCGGCGTGGCGGCGCTGCAGCTCGGCGATGTGCGACTCCATGGACATGAACTCGACCTCCGTGCTTGGACGTTGACGACAGGAGTGTGACACAGAACGCCGCACCTGTCGAAGTGTCGGCCCCCGGCGCGCCCGCCACGGCGGTGCGGTGTGGACTGCAACCGCAACTGCCGCCGGTGGTTCACCCCGGCTGCGGCGCTCGCGTCCGGCGACATCCCCACGACGTCCGGCGCGCGACCACCGGCGCGGTCGGACGCCCTCGTCCGCCACCCCGCGCGAGCGCCGAGAAGGCCGTTCGTGCCGTGTTGCAATCCCCCCCGTGATGGTGCATAGAGGCGGCCGCTCCGGCTCGGCCGGACGCATGGATGCGGGCGTAGCTCAGGGGTAGAGCACAACCTTGCCAAGGTTGGGGTCGTGGGTTCGAATCCCATCGCCCGCTCCAATTTTCCCGATCGCGAAAGATTGATCGGCAGGCGCCGTCTCCGCGAAGGGACGCGCCGCGTCGCGGCCTCTGCGAAGGCCGCGCGGCGTGGCATCGCGCTAGTGCGGCGCCTCGGAACCAAAGACCTTGGATCGCGCGGCCGCCACGGCCGGCACCTCATCGTCGGACGTGCCCGCAGTCGCGGCGTGCGGCCGCTCTCTGATAACGTCGGCCGCCCGGGCGGCAGGCCCTGCCGGCGGAGCGCCGGGGCCCGCGCCGCCTGCGATCACGAGGCGGCGGCGGGCTCCGTCGGTGCGGCGGGGGCGATCTCGGCCGGCACGGCCGCGGCCACGCCCTTCGCCGGCGCCTTGATGCGGAACCACGCCACGTAGAGCGCCGGCAGGAAGATCAGCGTCAGCGCCGTGCCGACGAGGATGCCGCCGATCATCGCGAAGGCCATCGGCCCCCAGAAGATCTCCGGGGCGATCGGCACGAGGCCCAGGCTCGCCGCCGCCGCCGTCAAGAGGATCGGCCGCATGCGGTGCTCGGTCGCTTCCACCACCGCCTGCCATTTCGGCACCCCCGCCTCGATGAGGTGCTCGATCTGCACGACGAGAATCACCGAGTTGCGGATGAGGATGCCGATCAGCGCCAGCACGCCGAGGATCGCGACGAAGCCGAGCGGTGCGCCGCTCGGCAGCAGCGCCGCCACGACGCCGATCAGCCCGAGCGGCGCCACCGCGAAGACGATCAGCAGGCGCTGGAAGCTCTGCAACTGGATCATCACAATCGTCGCCATGGTGAGCAGCATCAGGGGCACGACCGCCGCGATCGGCGCCTGGCTCTTGGCACTCTCCTCGGCACTGCCGCCCGTCGCGACCCGGTAGTCCGCCGGCAGCTCGCGCGCGAAGGCGTCGACCGCCTCCTTCAGCTCCGCCGCCACCGTGTTTGGCTGCGTCCCGTCGCGGATGCCGGCCTTCAGGGTGATGGTCGGCAGGCGCGAGCGGCTCCAGATCGTCGGCGCCTCCATCTCGTAGCGCAGGGTGGCGATCGTCCCGAGCGGGATCGACTGCGCGTTCGCGGCCGGCAGCTGCAGGTCCCGCAGGGTGTCGAGCGACTGGCGCTCGCGCGCGGCCGCCCGCGACACCACGTCGACGAGATAGATGTCGTCGCG
>CALRZT010000403.1:0-4015 GCA_943372725.1 Pseudoxanthobacter soli DSM 19599 | reverse complement strand
GCCCCCCTGCACAAGGGCTTTGCGACCGCCAGCGAAAAATTCATCGGACCGCCACATTTCGGCGTGCTCCCGGTGCCATGGTTCCCTATAGCTAAAGCGCGGAAAAAACAGGGAAAAACGCATGATGGAGACGACCGTTTCCGAGACCGGCATGGTGGTGGCGCCGCACGTCGCGGCGACCCACGCGGGCGAGGAGATCCTCGCCGCCGGCGGCTCGGCGATCGACGCGATGATCGCCGCCGCCGCGACGATCGCGGTCGTCTACCCGCACATGAACGCCATCGGCGGCGACGGCTTCTGGCTGATCGCCGAGCCCGGCCGGGCGCCGCTCGCCATCCTCGCCGCCGGCCGGGCCGGCTCGGGTGCCCACCACGACCGCTATGGCAAGCTCGGCCACGACGTCATGCCGACACGCGGGCCGCTCGCCGCCGCCACCACTGCCGGCACCGTCGCCGGCTGGGCCCTCGCCCACGAGATCTCAGGCGCCACCACCCGCCGCCGGATGCCGCCGGCGGACCTGCTCGCCGCCGCGGTCCGCCATGCCCGCGAGGGCATCGTCGTGCCGGCGAACCTCGCCCGCGACGTCGCCGCCAAGCGCGGCGAACTCGAGGGCGTGCCCGGCTTCGCCGCGACCTTCATGCCGGGCGGCGAGCCGCCCAAGGCCGGGTCGAAACTCGTCTTCGAGCGGCTGGCCGACACGCTGGAGCACCTCGGCCGCGCCGGCTTCGAGGACTTCTATCGCGGCGATGTCGGTTCAGCACTCGCCGCCGACCTCGAGCGCCTCGGCAGCCCGGTGACGCGGCCCGATCTCGAGGCGACGCGGGCGGCGACGGCGGCGCCCCTGTCTGTGCGGCTCCGGACGGCGACGCTCTACAACACGCCGCTGCCGACCCAGGGCTTCGCCTCGCTGATCATCCTCGGCATCTTCGAGCGGCTGGGTGTGGCTCGCGCGGAGAGCTTCGAGCACGTGCACGGCCTCGTCGAGGCGACGAAGCAGGCGTTCCGGCTGCGCGAGCACGCCTGGACCGACCCGCTGCACGCCCCCGCCGACGTGGCGGCGGCGCTGGAGCCGGCGGCGCTGGAAAGGATGGCGGAGCGCATCGACCGCCGCCGCGCCGCACCCTGGCCGGCGAAGGCGAACCCCGGCGACACCGTCTGGCTCGGCGCCATCGACCGCACCGGCCTCGCGGTGTCGTTCATCCAGTCGATCTATTTCGAGTTCGGTTCGGGGTGCGTGCTGCCGCAGACCGGCGTGCTCTGGCAGAACCGGGCCAGCGCGTTTTCGCTCGATCCGGCACACCGGGCGCCGCTGCTCCCCGGCCGGTTGCCGCCGCACACGCTGAACCCGGCGCTCGCCCGCCTCGACGACGGCCGCGTGCTCGTCTACGGCACGATGGGCGGCGAGGGCCAACCGCAGACGCAGGCCGCGGTGCTGACCCGCCACATCGACTTCGGGATGGACCCGGCCGCGGCGATCGAGGCGCCGCGCTGGCTGCTTGGCCGCACCTGGGGGGCGGACTCGGTGACGCTGAAGCTCGAGCCCCGCTTCGACCCGGATCTCGTGACGGCGCTGCAGCGGGCGGGCCACGAGGTCGAGATGCTGCCGGACGACTACTCCGACACCGTCGGCCACGCCGGCCTGATCACCCGCCGGCCGGATGGGCGGATGGAGGGCGCCCACGACCCGCGCGGGGACGGGGCGAGCGAGGAGGGCAGTGGACCATCATCATGAGTGAAAAGCAGACGACGGGCTTTCTTGGTTGGCGTGCCTCGAGCCCGACGCCACCCGGCGAAGCTGCGAAGCCGTGTCGTCCGTCCTGATCGCTACAAACTCGACGGCCGTGGCGCGAGTTCTCCACGCCAAAGGAATCATCACCGCGAGCTGTTGGGAAACCCCAGCAAGTCAAACACGACGGCCGGTTGGTACACTGCCCCCGCAGCCGAGGGGGGAGTGACCAATGCTCCCCCGCTCTCCTTGAATGCAGGCCAGCCCGGACGTTGCGTTCGCTGGGCGGGGATCATTTCTTCAGCGACATGAAGCTCTTATGATCCTTGTGGAAGAAGTGGATGTCGAGCGTCCGCATATAGGTCTGCAGCCCGGCATCCTGGATCGGCAGCAGATAGGCATCCGTATCGGTTTCATTGTAATGCGCATGCCACCAGCCCGGGGGCGTCACAAAGGCGGACGCCGTCGTCCAATCGGCGCGGATCGGATCGATGATGTTTCCCCCCGCATCCAGTTCTTCTCCCAGGAGGCTGTAGCATCCGGGCTTGCATTCGATGATCAGATCCAGCGCGACGGACTGGTGACGGTGAGGCAACTGCGTCGCGCCGGCCGGCAGCACGCCATACATCGCCCAAAGAACGTGTGTCACCGTCTCTGTCATGTCGAACGCGCTGTTGGCCATGAGCACGCTGATCCGGTTACGGGTGGCCGCAGCCGGATCGTTGCGGACAGTGTCGAGTTCGCGCTCTTCGTCTTCATGCCTATAGAGCGTCGGACGGAAACGCTGGGTTTCCGCGCGAACGCCGAGATATGTCAGCAGCGGCTGGTCGTGTACCCAATAGAGAACGCTGTCGGTGTTGGCGGTGTGCGTGGCCGAGCCGACGGGCAGGGTGAAGAGATCATGCGGGGTCCAAGGAAGGATGTCCCCGTTCACGTCCGTCTGCCCCTCGCCCTGGATCACGAAATAGAGCTCGGATGTGGCATTGATCGATGTGGTGATCCGTTCGCCGGCATTGATGCGAATGAAGTTTGCACAAAGATTGGGACTCGTTGCCGGGCCCGGGCACATCAACTTCTCGCTCAAATCTAGCGGGATGATCCTTGTCGTGCCGCCCTGATGCATCTGCCGATCAAAGACTCCAAGCGGGCATTTCGGCGTCTGATGTCCAATCGGATTTGCGACTTTGCTGTACTCAAAATAACGCGCATCCGCAGCCCACTGTTCTCTAGTAGAGGCCTTCATTATTCAGTTCCTCAGGTTGGGGGGTTATTGCGAAAGCTAGCTTCGGTCCATGAGACTGTTGCGCATGTGTTATATTTTGGGCCTTTGCGCGAGCGCGTTGCATCAAGCGCTTGTTCATGCTGCGCGCATCCATCAGACTTTTTAGAGAAATTATAATACAGTAGGGCGAACCCGTCTCGCCCTCTGAAATGAGGCAACTGGGTCCGTTGATGGGCCGTGCGCGACGGCGCGGTGTAGCTGAGGTGGTGATCGGCGATTGCCGGCTAGACGTTTAGTCCCGGCATTTGTGGATCGGATCGAGCTTGAACCTCTCGGGCTCGATCGTCCGCCCTTTGCAGATGAATTCCGAGGGTGGGAAGCCCTTCAGGGTCTTGAGTCGGTGGCCAAAGTTGCAGGCGGCGACGAAGTCGTTGCGGGAAGCCAGCAACGACACCGGTTGCGCGCATGGCTTCCTTTGCCCCTCAGTGCATCCGTCGCCCGCCGCGCGCCGCACCCCCGCCGCCCTTGCCGCCGCCGGGCTTCTCCTCGAACAGCGAGGCGAGCTGCTCGGTCATCGCGCCGGCGAGCTCGTCGGCGTCGACGATCGTCACGGCGCGGCGGTAGTAGCGCGTCACGTCGTGTCCGATGCCGATGGCGATGAGCTCCACCGGCGAGCGCGTCTCGATCTCCTCGATGACGGCGCGCAGGTGCCGCTCGAGATAGTTGCCGGCGTTCACCGACAAGGTGGAGTCGTCGACCGGGGCGCCGTCGGAGATCATCATCAGGATGCGCCGCGCCTCGGGGCGGGCGAGCAGGCGGTTGTGCGCCCAGGCAAGCGCCTCGCCGTCGATGTTCTCCTTGAGGAGCCCCTCGCGCATCATCAGGCCGAGGTTGCGGCGGGCGCGCCGCCACGGCGCATCGGCGGCCTTGTAGACGATGTGGCGGAGGTCGTTGAGGCGGCCGGGGCCGGCCGGCTTGCCGGCCTGCAGCCAGGCCTCGCGCGACTGCCCGCCCTTCCAGGCGCGCGTCGTGAAGCCGAGGATCTCGACCTTGACGCCGCAGCGCTC
>CALRZT010000402.1:0-4036 GCA_943372725.1 Pseudoxanthobacter soli DSM 19599 | reverse complement strand
ATCTGGTCGTACGCCTTGAACGTCGCGCCGCCCGTCTTCGCCAGCACCTTCGTGATCGCCGCCGTCAGCGACGTCTTGCCGTGATCGACATGGCCGATCGTCCCGATGTTGCAGTGCGGCTTCGTCCGCGCAAACTTCTCTTTCGCCATGACCCGTGTCCCGCCGATTGTGTGGCAGCCGATAGGATGGCAGCCGACGAGGTCTCAGAGCCGCGGCCGCGCGCGGCAGGTAACCGTCGCCGGGCCGAAATGCAAGGCGGGTGAGTCGGCCGGGGCGTGTTCGCACGGCCCCTCGACGCGCCCGATCAACCGTGCGCAGCCACGCCGGCGTCGGGCCTTCGCCGTATCAGTCGAGGGCTGGAAGATGGCCGCCTGGAGCGGGTGAGGGGAATCGAACCCCCGTCATCAGCTTGGAAGGCTGTTGCTCTACCATTGAGCTACACCCGCCCGCGCAGGGGCGCATCGACCGGAGACGAGCACGCCGTCGCCCGCCGGAGCGGGTCGGGCGGTCGTCGGACGCGGCGTGGTGGAGGGGGTTGGATTCGAACCAACGTAGGCTGAGCCAACGGATTTACAGTCCGTCCCCTTTAACCACTCGGGCACCCCTCCGGCGCCGCGCGACGTCCCGCCTCCAGAGGGCGGACCGCACGTTCGAGGCGGCCGTAAAGGGCGCGGCCGCCGTCGCGGCGCGTGTTATGGCGGCGCGGTTCCGGGCTGTCAACGAGAGAGCGGATTTTCGCAAGAAGGACGTTCTTCGGCGGCGAGCAGCCGCTCCCCCTTGCTCGGCCGGCGAGCCGGGGCTCGCCCTGCCTTAGGCCGCGAGCCGGGGCTCGCCCTGCCTCAGGCGGCGAGCAGGCGCTCGACCTCGCGCACGAGCTCGCGCAGGTGGAAGGGCTTCGACAGCACCTTGGCGTCCTTGGGGGCGCGCGAGTCGGAATTGAGCGCCACCGCCGCGAAGCCGGTGATGAACATCACCTTGAGATCCGGGTCGAGCCGGGTGGCGCGGCGGGCGAGTTCGATGCCGTCCATCTCCGGCATGACGATGTCGGTGAGGAGCAGCGTGAACGGCTCCTCGCGCAGCCGCTCGTAGGCCGACAGGCCGTTGTCGAAGGAGACGACCTCATGGCCCGCCTTCTCGAGTGCCTTGGCGAGGAAGCGGCGCATGTCGCCGTCGTCTTCCGCCAGGATGATGCGCGACATCACGATCGTGACAAGCCCCGAGAGATGCTGCCCCAGCTCCCGGACGCGTCTCCTCGGCGAGAGGGTCGGCGTCCGCTGGTGTGGGAACCGTTGTGGCGGGATGCGGGTAAAGATCGGGTGAAAGCACGGCGCCGCGATCGACGTGGACAGCGGGGTGCCGGCTGCTGCAACATGACGGGGGGCGCGCGGCGGCGGCGCCGGGCGGGCCTCGACGGGAGTTTCCGGATGCGGCACGGCGGCTGTTCATCGACGATCCACCATGTCGGCAGATCGCCGCGGGCGAGAGCGTGATGCGGGTCGTCGACGACTTCGTCCACCAGCCACCGTTCGAGGTGCTGCATCCGCCGCTGCAGGCGGTCCCCTTCGTCTTCAACTCCCCCCATTCCGGCAGCGCCTATCCGCGCGCCTTCCTCGCCGCCGCAAGGCTCGATGCCGAGGCGATCCGCCGGTCGGAGGATTCGTTCGTCGACGAGTTGTTCGCCTCGGTGCTCGCCGCCGGCGCTCCGCTGATGCGCGCGCACTTCCCGCGCGCCTATCTCGACGTCAACCGCGAGCCCTACGAACTCGACCCGAAGATGTTCACCGGCCGCCTGCCCGCCTTCGTCAACGCCCGCTCCGTGCGCGTCGCCGGTGGTCTCGGCACGATCGCCCGCGTCGTCGCCGATGGCGAGGACATCTATGCCGGGCCGCTGTCCGTCGAGGAGGGTCTCGCCCGCATCGAGGCGATCTACAAGCCCTACCACGCGGCGCTGCGTCGCCTCGTGACCGCGACTCAGGCCCGTCACGGCGTCGCGGTCCTCGTCGACTGCCATTCGATGCCCTCGTCGACGCGCGGCCACGAGCAGCGGCCGCGGCCCGACGTCATCGTCGGCGACCGCTACGGCACGAGTTGCAGTGCCGAGCTCAGCGACAGCGCTGTGGCGATCCTCACCGACCTCGGCTTCACCGTCGGCCGCAACCGGCCCTATGCGGGGGGCTTCATCACCGAGAGCTACGGACGGCCGGCGCTCGGCGTCCATGCCCTGCAGATCGAGGTGAACCGCGGCCTCTACATGGACGAGGCGCGCTTCGAGCGCTCCGACGATTTCCCCGAGACGGTCCGGCTGCTCGATCGCTTCACGCGGCGGCTGATCGCCGACTTCGCCGAAGGCACCGCGCCGCGCATCGCCGCCGAATAGGCGCGCCGCCGGCTTCGCTGCCCGAGGTTTTCCCAGCCGGACAGAAAAAAAGGCCGATCGCGAGGCGACCGGCCTAAGTCTAGGGAGGAAACGCCCAAGGAGGGCATCGAGGCGGCAAGGCCGCGTCGACACGCGATAGGTAGGCGGCGGGCGGGCCGCGGTCAATCTGCGGATTCCGCATTGCACCCATGCACGAAACGTCACCATGACGACCGCTGCGGTCGGCGCGCCATCGCCGCCGCGCCGCCCGCGAGCCGCGCTATCCCTGGAGCGGGCAGCTAGTGCACAAAAAAAGGCCGCTCGCGAGCGAGCGGCCTAAGTCTAGGGAGGAAACGCCCAAGGAGGGCGCGGCGGGCAAAGCCACACCGCACTGCACAAGCTAATGGTGCGGCGCACAAATGTCAAGGACCCGGCAATCGATTGCGGTGAGTGCCGCATTGCTGCGGCGATCCGATCGTGCCGGATGCGTCGGGTGCATCGCGGGCGGACCCGTCGGCGATCACGCCCCCGGCAAGGCCCGGCGCAAGACCCTGCGTGCAAAAAGAAAAAGGGCCGCTCGCGAGGCGGGCGGCCCAAGTCTAGGGAGGAAACGCCCAAGGAGGGCATGCGCGGCGAACGCAGGGCGTCCGGCCGTGCTCGAAAACTCTGGCAGCACACCGATGGCCGGTCAAGCCGCATGACGCGATCTGCGCATCCGGTTCTGATGTAATCACCTCAAAACCGATGGTCGTGGCGGCGCCCGGCTTCCGCGTGGCGCTCCTATCATCCTGCAATCGAATGGTTTTCCGCGCACTCTCGGCGAGGAGCGCCCCTGCCGGGACGACGCGCATGGCTGCCATGCACACCGTTCATGGCCCGCCTGCCCTTTCGGGGTCCAGCAGCCCCCTGCCCGACCGGCGGACGCGCGGGGCTGGAAACGACGAAGGGCGGCACACCGTGCCGCCCTTGCCGATCGCGTCCGATGGGGCCGCCCGGGCGACCCCGCCCTTGGCTCAGTAGACGCCTTTGCAGACCGGCTGGCCGTAGTAGTAGCTGTAGTGGCACTTCACCGCCGGAGCCGGATAGACGTAGGTCGGCTGCGCCGCCGCCGCGCCGATCGCCACGCCCGCCGCGGCGCCGACGGCCGCACCCGCCGCGACGCCACCCCAGCCCCAGCCGCCGCCGTGCCAGCCCCAGCCACCGCCGTGCCAGCCGCCGCCGTGCCAGCCGCCGCCGTGGGCGACCCACGGGTCGATGAACACCGCCGTCGGACCGGCGGTCGCCGGCAGCGTGCCCTCGAGCACCGTCACCGTATAGGCGAGCGACGTCGCCGAGACGGCCTGCACATCCTCGATCTCGATGACGATCGGCATGCCGTTGTCGGTGATGAACGACACCGCCGCGTTCGGCGGATCGGCCTTGAAGCCATCCTTCTCGGCGCCCCACAGCTTGACGAAGTGGTCCTGGTTGATGTGGCCGACGATGCGCTGCGGCCGGTCGGAGAAGAAGGTGGTCGCCGGCGCGACGCCGTCGAGCGTCATCGTCTTGCCGTCGAACTTCATGCTCGCGGCCTGCTGCACGAACATGAGCTGGATCGGCGGCCCGCCCGGCGGGGGGGCGTTCGCCGGCGGCGCGGCGTCCTGCGCCCGCGCCGCGGCGCCGGAGGCCAGCAGTCCGCCG
>CALRZT010000401.1:0-4037 GCA_943372725.1 Pseudoxanthobacter soli DSM 19599 | reverse complement strand
GCAGCACCCCCTGCAGCACGCTCGTAAAGTCGAGCGGCACCTGCAGCAGGATCTGCGCCTGCTCGCCGCCGAGGGTCGAGATCGCCAGCACGAAGCCGGCGACCAGTATGCCGACCGGGTTGAGGCGCCCGAGGAAGGCGACGATGATGGCGATGAAGCCGTAGCCCGGCGACACCGACGGCAACAGCTGCCCGATCGGCCCGGCCACCTCGATGATGCCGGCGAGGCCCGCGAGCCCGCCGGAGACGGCGAACACGAACAGTGTCAGCGGCCCTTCCTTGAAGCCGCCGAAGCGGCCGGCCCGTGGCGCCATGCCGACGACGCGGATCTCGAAGCCCTTCAGCGAACGCGCCATCATCACGGCAGCCACCACCACGACGACCAGCATGATGATGACGCCGACATGCAGCCGCCCGGCGAGGAGCGGCACCGTCGCAGACGGCAGGAACGTCACCGACTGCGGGAAGTTGAACCCCATCGGGTCACGCCACGGCCCGCGCACCAGCCAGTCGAGGCCGAGCTGCGCCACATAGACGAGCATCAGGCTGGTCAGGATCTCGTTCGCCCCGAACCGCACCTTCAGCACCGCCGGAATCAGCCCGTAGAGCGCACCGCCGACGACGCCGGCTGCCAGCATCGCCGGCAGCACCCACGTCTCGCCCGTGTCGTGGAAGGTCAGCGCCACCCAGCCGCCGAGGATGGCGCCGGCGACGTACTGGCCCTCGGCCCCGATGTTCCAGACGTTGGCGATGAAGCAGATCGACAGCCCGACGGCGATCAGGATCAGCGGCGAGGCCTTCACCGCCAGTTCCTGCAGCCCCCACGCCGAGGTGAGCGGCTCGACGAAGAAGACATAGAGCCCGCGCGCCGGGTCGACGCCGATGACGGCGAGCATCACCGCCGCCGTCACCACGGTGAGTGCGACCGCAATCACTGGCGACCAAAGGAGCATCGCGCGCGATTGCTCCGGGCGGCGCTGCAGCTCAAGCCGCATCGGTCGCCTCCACGGCTTCCGGGTGGGCGCCGCCCATCAACAGGCCGATCTGCTCGAGCGTGATCGAATCGGCCGGGTAGGCTGGCGACAGCCGCCCATGGTGGATCACCGCGATGCCGTCGGCGATCTCGAAGATCTCGTCGAGGTCCTGGGAGATCACCAGCACCGCGCTGCCGCGCCCGGCGAGATCAACGAGTGCCTGGCGGATCGTCACCGCCGCCCCGGCGTCGACGCCCCAGGTCGGCTGGTCGACGACGAGCACGCCAGGTCCCGCCAGCACCTCGCGGCCGACGACGAATTTCTGCAGGTTGCCGCCCGACAGGCTCGCCGCCTCCGGGTCCTCGGCTCCCTTGCGCACGTCGAACGCCTCGATGACGCGCGCCGCCATCGCCTTCGCCGCCGCGGGCGCGAGCAGGCCGAGGTGCGTGAGCTTGGCGGTGGCGTGCCGCGTCAGCACGACGTTCGCCGACAGGGCCATGCGCGGCACGGCAGCGTGGCCGAGGCGCTCCTCGGGCACGAACGCCGCTCCGCGCCGCCGCCGCGCCGAGACACCCTCGGCGCCCACCGGCGCGCCGTCGATCATCACCGTGCCCGGGGCCGAGGTGCGCTCGCCCGACAGGGCCTCGAACAGTTCCGCCTGGCCGTTGCCGGCGACGCCGGCGATGGCGACGATCTCGCCCGCCCGCACCATCAGCCGGACGTCCTTCAGTGCCGTGCCGAACGGCGTCTCCGGCGCGAGCGTCAGGCCGCGCACCTCGAGGCGCGGCGGCCCGTCCGGCACTGTCGGCCGGTGCGCCACCGCGCCCACCGCGCCGCCCACCATCATCCGGGCGAGGCTGCCGGCGGTCTCCTTCGACGGATCGACGCTGCCGACCAGCTTGCCGTGGCGCAGCACCGTCGCCCGGTCGCAGAGCGCCCGCACCTCTTCCAGGCGGTGGCTGATGTAGAGGATGGCGCGGCCTTCGGCGCGCAGCCGCCGCAGCGTCGCAAACAGCTGGTCGGCCTCCTGCGGCGTCAGCACCGAGGTCGGCTCGTCCATGATCAGGAGCTTCGGGTCCTGCAAGAGCGCCCGCACGATCTCGATGCGCTGGCGCTCGCCGACCGACAGGTCGCGCACCACCCGCGCCGGGTCGAGCGCCAGCCCGAGCTTCACCGACAGCGCCCGCGCCTCATCCGCCACCTGGGCGACAGACTGCGTCCGTGGCATCGCCAGGGCGATGTTCTCCGCCACCGTCAGCGCCTCGAACAGCGAGAAGTGCTGGAACACCATGCCGATGCCGAGCGCGCGCGCCGCCGCCGGACTGGGGATCGTCACGGGCTCGCCGAGGAAGCGGATCTCGCCCTCGTTCGGCTGCAGCGCCCCATAGAGGATCTTCACCAGTGTCGACTTGCCGGCGCCGTTCTCGCCGAGCAGCGCGTGGATCTCGCCCTGGCCGATCGTCAGGTCGACGTGGTCGTTGGCCGTGAGCGTGCCGAAACGCTTGACGATGCCGCGCGCCTCCAGCACCGGCGGCCGCGCATCCCTCCCGCCGTCAGCGTTCGCTGCCGCCGCCATTCCGACGACCCCCGTTCCAGTGCCCCGCCGCCGATCCTAGTGCAGCGAAATCGGGCACGCCAACGTCCTGTGCAACTTCGCGGTGGATGTCAGGCCGTACCGCTCGCGACGAAGCAGGCGACGTCGCGTCCGGCGACCCGCTCGATCGGCGGCCGCTCGACGCGGCAGCGCGGCATCACCGCCGGGCAGCGCGGGTTGAAGGCGCAGCCGACCGGCGGGTTGAACGGGGAGGGGAGTTCGCCCTGCAGGACGATGCGCTCCTTGCGCCGCTCCGGGTCGGCGAACGGCGTCGCCGAGAGCAGCGCCTTCGTATAGGGGTGGCGCGGGTCCTCGAAGATCGCCTCGCGCGGCCCCTGCTCGACGGCACGGCCGAGGTACATCACCATCACCTCGTCGGCGATGTGGCGCACCACCGTCAGGTCGTGGCTGACGAACAGGTAGGCGAGCCCGAGGCTTTCCTGCAATTCCGCGAGCAGGTTCAGCACCTGCGCCCGCACGGAAACGTCGAGCGCCGACACCGGCTCGTCGAGCACCAGCACCTTCGGCTTCAGCACCAGCGCCCGGGCGATCGCAATGCGCTGGCGCTGGCCGCCGGAGAACATGTGCGGATAGCGGTCGGCATGCTCGGGCCGGAGGCCGACGCGGGCGAGCAGGTCGCGCACCACCTCAGCGCGCTCCGCCGCCGGCATGTCGGTGTTGATGACGAGCGGCTCGGCGATCTGGGTGGCGATCGTCTGGCGCGGGTTGAGCGAGCCGTAGGGGTTCTGGAAGACGATCTGCACCTCGCGGCGCAGCGTCGCCTTCTCGGCCGGGCCGGCGGTCACCATGTCGATGCCGTCGATGACGAGGCTGCCCGACGACGGCGGCTCGATCGAGGTGACGACGCGGGCGAGCGTCGACTTGCCCGAGCCCGATTCGCCGACGACCGCGAGCGTCCGTCCGGGCGACAGCCGGAACGACACACCGGCGAGCGCATGCACCAACGCGTCGCCGCGGAACGGCCCGCGCGCCACCCGGTAGGTGCGGGCGAGATCGTCTGCCACCACCAGCGCTTCGGCCGTCGCGGTCAGGGGTTTGCGGGCGACCGCGCTCATCCCACCACCTCCGGAATGCGGGCGAGTGGGGTCGGCCGCCCGTCGACGAGGGGATAATGGCAGCGCGCGTAGCCGAGCTCGGGCGGCGCCGGCTGCGGTGGCACGGTGCGGCAATACTCCGTCGCGAACGCGCAGCGCGGCGAGAACAGGCAGCCCGCCGGCCGGTCGAAGGCGCCCGGCACGACGCCGGCGATCGCCGGCAGCCGCCGCTCGGTCGCCCGCTCCGGCAGCGCCGCCAGCATCGCCGCCGTGTAGGGATGGCGCGGCGTGCGGAACAGGCCGAGGGTGTCCTGCAGCTCCACCTGCTGGCCGGCATACTGCACGGAGACGCGGTCGGCGGTCTCCGCCACCACGCCCATGTCGTGGGTGATCAGCACCAGCGCCATCTCGGTCT
>CALRZT010000400.1:0-4041 GCA_943372725.1 Pseudoxanthobacter soli DSM 19599 | reverse complement strand
GACGAAGCCGAACTGGCGCCTGTGGGCTGTCGCGAAGGCTTCCGCCATGTCCTCCGGCTCGGCGAGCGCCACGGGGATCGGCGTATCGGTGCCGGCGTAGCGCAGATGAACGCGAATCTCGGTCTCCACGTCCGACGGCGCGATGCCCTGCCGCTCGAGCTCGATTGCAGTCTCCGCCGCGAGCACGGCCGCCTGGGTGCGGATTTCGCCGTAGCCGGCCGCGTCGAGAGGGCGGGCGATCGTCCGCGTCCGGTTGGCGCGCACGTCGGCGAGCCCCATCCCGTAGGCGGACAGCACTCCCGACAGGGGATGGATCAGCACCCGCGTCATCGCCAGCCGGTCGGCGACGCGGCAGGCGTGCTGGCCGCCGGCGCCGCCGAAGCAGGCGAGCGCATAGGACGAGACGTCGTGGCCACGGGCGACGGAGATCTTCTTGATGGCGTTCGCCATGTTCTCGTTGGCGATGGTGAGGAAGCCCTCGGCGATCTCCTCCGGCGACCGTCCGCCGCCGACCGCGGCGGCGAGCGCCTCGAAGCCGGCCCGGACGGCGTCGGCGTCCAGCGGCTCGTCCTGATCCGGCCCGAAGATCGCCGGGAACTGTGCCGGCACCAGCTTGCCGACCATGACGTTGGCGTCGGTCACCGTCAGCGGGCCGCCGCGGCGGTAGGCCCGCGGGCCCGGGTCGGCACCGGCCGAATCCGGGCCGACGCGGAAGCGGCCGGCGTCGAAATGCAGGATCGAGCCGCCGCCGGCGGCGACCGTGTGGATGCGCATCATCGGCGCCCGCAGGCGGACACCGGCGACCTCGGTGTCGAAGGCGCGCTCGTATTCGCCGGCATAGTGGGAGACGTCCGTCGAGGTGCCGCCCATGTCGAAGCCGATGACGCGGTCCGCCCCCGCGGTCAGCGAGGTCTCGACGGCGCCGACGACGCCGCCGGCGGGACCCGACAGGATGGCATCCCGCCCCTGGAAGAGGCTCGCCGCGGTGAGACCGCCGGACGACATCATGAACATCAGCCGCGGCGCGTCGCCGTCGGTCCGCGCACCCGAGGCCCCGAGATCGGCGGCGACGCGGTCGACATAGCGGCGCAGGATGGGGGAGAGGTAGGCATCCGCCACGGTGGTGTCGCCGCGCCCGACGAACTTCATCAGCGGCGAGACCTCGTGGCTCGTCGACACCTGGGTGAAGCCGATCGAGCGGGCGAGCGCCGCGACGAGCTTCTCGTGCGCCGGGTAGGCGTAGGCGTGCATGAAGACGATCGCGACCGAGCGGATGCCGGTCGCGAACGCGCGCTCGAGGTCGTGCCGGACGAGGGTCAGGTCGGGCGCGTGCTCGACGGTGCCGTCGGCCCTGACCCGCTCGGCCACCTCGACGACGCTCTCGTAGAGCATCTCCGGCTTGACGACGCGCTTGGCGAAAATGTCCAGGCGCGCCTGGTAACCGAGGCGCAGGGCATCGCGGAAGCCGGAGGTGACGACGAGCAGCGTCCGCTCGCCCTTGCGCTCGAGCAGGGCGTTGGTCGCGACCGTCGTCCCCATCTTGACCGCTTCGATCCGGTCGGCCGGGATCGGCGCGTCGGTCGCCACACCGAGGAAGCGACGGATGCCCTCGAGGGCGGCGTCCGGATAGGCCTCGGGGTTCTCCGAGAGCAGCTTGGCGGCCTCGAGGCTGCCGTCGGGGCGGCGGGCGACGATGTCGGTGAACGTGCCGCCACGGTCGATCCAGAAGCTCCAGCGACCGGCCCCGTCGACGGGATCCACCATCAACGCCGGAGCGGGTGCGTCTGCGGGGTCCGTCGCGCTCATCGAGGCACACTCCGTCCGGCCGTCTGCGATCACCCCTAGCCTGTCATCGAGAATTTGTCGATAATTTGCGAGAAGCCGTGCAGGCGGCGCCCGGCGCGGAGGTGGCGAGGATGACGGACCTCATGGCGGATCGCGGCGTCGGCCCCGTCGTCTCGGCCGCTCACCTGGCCGATGGCCGCCTGCCGCCGCTCTCGGAGCTCGAGTTCGCGCTGACAATGGCCAACCACGCCTTCCATCGCTGGATGGTGCGCGCCATGGCGGCTGCGGGGGTGCCGGGCCTGTCGCCGCTCGAAGTGCTGGTCCTCCACCACGTCCACCACCGCGAACGCCAGAAGACGCTGGCCGACCTCTGCCTTGTGCTGGCGATCGAGGACACCCACACCGTCACCTACGCCCTGAAGAAGCTGGAGGCGCAGGGGCTCGTGCAGTCCGGCCGCCGTGGCAAGGAGAAGACGGTGGCGATCACCGCCGCCGGAGAAGAGGCGAGCAGGGCCTATCGCGCGATCCGCGAGGGTCTGCTCGTCGCCTCGGTGGTGGAAACCGGGCTGGACACCGCCGAACTGTCGAGGCTCGCCGCGCTTCTCCGCGCTCTCTCCGGCCAGTACGATCAGGCCGCCAGGGCCGCCGCCGCGATGTGAGTCGGCCGGATCGCGACAGGCGGGGAGGGGTGCTTGAGCAGGCTCGGCAGGGAGTGGCCGCTCGGGCTGGTCTGGGTGACGGCGGTGCTGTTCGTCGTGTTCGGCGAGGCATGGCTCGACCACTCCGTGCCCGTGTGGCTCGGCACGATCTTCTTCCTCTGGCTGTTCGCGGCGATCCTCGCCGGCGCCTTCGGCGTCGTCCGCCATGCGGAGACGATCGCCCATCGTCTCGGCGAGCCCTACGGCACGCTGGTGCTGACGCTGTCGGTGACGGTGATCGAGGTCTCGTTCATCGCCGCAGTGATGATCGCCGGCAGCTCGGGCACGCTTGCGCGCGACACGGTGCTGGCGGTGCTGATGATCACGCTGAACGGCATCGCCGGGCTATCGCTGCTTCTGGGCGGCCTGCGCCACCACGAGCAGAGCTACAACTTCGAGAGCGCCCGCGCCTTCCTCGCCGTCATCATCCCGCTCGCGGTGATCTCGCTCGTGCTGCCAAACCACACCGTCACGACGCCCGGGCCGACACTGTCCTCGGTGCAGGCGGTGATGACGGCCGGGCTGACTCTGCTGCTCTACGCCTGTTTCCTCGGCATCCAGACCATCCGCCACGCGTCCTACTTCGCCGACCCGCCGCGCATGGTTGCGAATGATCGCGCGCTGCCGAAGCCGGCCGTTGCACACGATCACGGCCAGCCGGACGCGCTGCCCCTCGGCCTCTCGACGCTGCTCCTCGTGCTGCTGCTCGTGCCGATCCTGTTCCTCGCCCACGAGTTCTCGCTGTTCGTCGAGCGCGCCGTCGCCGCCGCCGGCGCTCCGCCCGATCTCGTCGGTCTGCTGATCGCCATCCTGGTGCTGACACCGGAGGGCGTCGGTGCGCTGCGCGCGGCGCTCGCCAACGAGCTGCAGCGCGCCGTCAACATCGGGCTCGGGTCGGCCCTGGCGACGATCGGCCTGACTGTACCGGCGGTGCTGATCGTGGCGCTCTTTCTCGGGCAGCAGGTCGAGCTCGGCGTCGATCCGCAGGAACAGGTGCTTCTGGCGCTGACGCTGGTCTCGAGCCTGCTCACCTTCTCGAGCGGCCGCACGAACATCCTCCTCGGTGCCGTCCACCTCGTGCTGTTCCTCGTCTACGTCGTGCTGATCTTCGACCCTTGAGCCTTCCCCGAGCCTTGCCGCGAAACCGGCCCGTCGCCCGTCATGTTGGCCGCCGGGTCGCGGCCGCGCGCGGTTCGGTCTAAGACAGGGGGCCCGGCGAACACCCGCGCGGGTCGAACGGAGCCCATCATGCGACGCCGACTGACGGCCATGACCGCCGCTGTGCTGATCGCCGGCGCGCCCTGTTGCCCCGCGCTGGCGCAGGCGCCGGCGGTCGTCGGGGAGTGGTCGGTGCTGGCGATCGGCAACGAGGCGGTCGCGGCCGAGGCGGGCCTCAGCGTCACCTTCACGGCGGACGGCGCCGTCTCCGGCTCCACCGGCTGCAACGCCTTCTCCGGCCGCTACGAGGCGCGCGGCGCCGGGGTGACCGTTCTGCCGCTGCGCATGACGCGGCGGGGCTGTCCCGAGGCCGAGACGCGGCGCGAGGTGGCGATGATGC
>CALRZT010000399.1:0-4047 GCA_943372725.1 Pseudoxanthobacter soli DSM 19599 | reverse complement strand
CCCTCGATGACGTCGAGCGCCGGGGTGCAGTGGTCGGTGCGGCGGCCTGTCGCCCGGGCGGCGGCGCAGTCGTGCCGGCGATGGTCCCGTCCGCGCCATCGACAAGCTCGGGTCGCTCACCGTAAGGATCGGCGAGAGGCTCTGAACCGGTCGCTCCCTCGCGCCGTAACAGGCGAGCCGCGCGACGAGCCGAACGGGATGCCCATGACCGATCCGACCACCGACGCGGCCCGGGGACACCGGCTGGCTCGAGGCGATGCTCGCCAGTCTCGGCAACGCCGAGCAATCGCCCGCACATGAGCCTTTCCCTCGCCGACTTCGTCGGCCCCGGCGGCGACCTCTGGACGCTCGCCGAACTCGCCCTCGCCGTGCTCGTCACCGGTGCCGTCGTCGGCGTCCTTGCCGGCCTGTTCGGCATCGGCGGCGGCGCCATCATCGTGCCGGTGCTCTACGAGATCTTCGCCGTCGCCGGCGTCGACGAGAGCATCCGCATGCACGTCGCCCTCGGCACGTCGCTCGGCGTCGTCGTGCCCACCGCGGTGAGATCGGTCCGCGGCCACTGGAAACGCGGCACCGTCGACATGGACGTGCTGCGGCCCTGGGTGATCGCCATTCCCGTCGGCGTCGTGCTCGGCTCCGTCACGGTGGCGAGCCTGTCGAGCGCCGGGCTGCGCGGCATCTTCGCCGTGCTCGCCACGCTGTTCGCTGCCAAGATGCTGTTCGGCCGCGCCGACTGGCGCCTCGGCGAGACCCTGCCGGGCGGCGTCCCGAACGCCATCCTCGGCGCCGTCATCGGCTTCATCTCGACCTTGATGGGCATCGGCGGCGGCGTCATGTCGACGGTCTACATGACGCTCTATGGGCGCACGCTCCTGCAGGCGATCTCCACCTCGGCGGGCGTCGGCGTGCTGATCGCAGTCCCCGGCACGATCGGCTACATGGCCGCCGGCTGGGGCGCGCCGGGCCTGCCGCCGCTGTCGATCGGCTTCGTCAGCCTGCTCGGCGTCGCCCTGATCATCCCGGCGGCGCTGCTGACCACACCGTTCGGCGTCCGCCTCGCCCATTCCTGGCCGCGGCGGCGGCTGGAGATCGGCTTCGGCATCTTCCTGCTCACCGTCGCCGCCCGCTTCGCCTCCAGCCTGGTGTTCTGACGGCCGGTCTCTGCGACGGCGCAACTGCGCGGGCCTCTCGAGCGTTGAGAGGGGCTGCCGGTTGCCGCGACGGGGAAGACAGGGGCGCGCGACCTTCGCGGACCGCAGCGGTTCGATCGGCCGTGAGAGCCCTCATCGAGAGCCATCGTCGGACCGACTCCCACGGGCCTTCGCGACCCCGACCGTCTCGCCGGAGCGACATGTCCGCCTCGATCCTCGCCTCGCCCGTTCCGACGACGACCGCGGAGCCCATCGCCATCCGCGACGTGCCGGGTGCGCCGTCGGCGGCGGCGATCCGGCGCCACCCCTTCTCGTTCGATACGCTGTCGCGCGCGGCCGGCATCGGCATCTTCGGGATCGTCTTCGTCTTCGCCATCTGGGCGGCGAAGGACGTCGTCGTGCCGACGGCTGCTGCCGTCGTCTTGGGTCTCGCGCTCGGGCCCATGGTCGACTTGATGATCAAGCGCCGCATCCCCGCCTATGCGGCCGCCACCCTCATCGTTCTGGCGGTGTTGCTGGTGGTCCATCTCACCATCGCCGTCTTCGCACTGCCGCTGATCGCATGGATCGACCGGGCCCCCGAGATCGTCGAGACGATGCGCGACAAGCTCGCCCCGCTGCGGTTGCTGATGGCGGAGGTGCAGCAGCTCACGACCGCCGTCGAAAAGGCGTCGGGTCTCGGCGGCGATGCGGCCGGCGGCAGCGGCGGCAGCCTCGGCATGTTGCTCTCGGCGGCCGCGCTCGCCCCGGTGGTGATCGCCCAGACGGTCCTGTTCGTCGGCGCGCTGTTCTTCTTCCTGGCGACGCGCCGCTCCCTGCGCGCTGCGGCGCTGGGCATCTGCCTGACGCGTCCCGCGCGGCTGCTCGCCGCCGGCACGCTCGCCCGCGTCGAGGAGGCGCTATCGGGCTATTTCGCGGTGATCACGGTGGTCAACGTCGGCCTCGGAATCGCGACCGGCCTGCTGTGCTGGGGCCTCGGACTGCCGACGCCGGCCTTGTGGGGCGCGCTGGCCACCGTCCTCAACTTCGCGCCCTATGTCGGGCCGGCGCTGCTCACCCTGATCCTGTTCGGCGTCGGGCTCGTCAGCCTCGATTCGATGACCGCCGCCCTCATCCCGCCGCTGGCGTTCATCGTGCTGACCACGCTCGAGGGCCAGATCCTGACTCCGGGAATTCTCGGCCATCGGCTGACGATGAACCCGCTGATGATCTTCCTCGCCATCGCCTTCTGGATGTGGCTGTGGGGGCCGGTGGGGGCCTTCGTCGCGGTGCCGCTGCTCGTCATCTCCGCCGTGCTCGTCGAAGCCCTGTCCCGGCGCAACGGCTTCGGCCGGCGCAGCCGGCGTGGCCTCGCCGCGGGTCGACGCATCCCGCAACCCGGGCGCTGAGGCGCGGGACCCTTTGCCGGCGCCGATGAACGTGTATCGGCCTACGAAAACGGTGACCGACCACGAAGAAGCCGGCCGCGGAGCGGCCGGCTCGGGTGCGGACCGCCGTGGCGGTCGGGGGTCGGCGGTGAGGCGTGCGGCGGCTGCGCTCAGCGCGCGCCGGCGAACTTCGCCTCGACGACCTTGCCTTCGTCTTCCTCGTCCTCCGCCGTCGCACCGACGCCCGCGACCGGGGTGAAGGCGATCGGGTCGCTGGCCGGGAAGCTCTCGGCGAGGGCGTCGTCGAGGTCGCCGTCCGTGGCGCCCTCGCCCTGCTCCAGTTCACGGCGCGCCTGTTCCCAGTGTTCCAGGTCACGGCCGTGCGGGCAGCCCTCTTCCATCCAGATCTTGTGGGCGCGTTCGCGGATTTCGTCTTCGCTGATCGTCGACATCGGACCCTTGCTCCCTGCAGAGGCTGCAACCCACCGAACGCCGCCGCACCGGCTGCCGTTCCCGCCGGGCTGCCGGAAGGCGGGGAACGGATGGGGCTCCGGCTCGTTCTCCGACCGATAGCCGGCTCGCACCGTGAGCCGGCTCGGCATCTCGAGGATGCCGTTGTTCTAAAGCCTCGAAGCGACTGAAGGGGAGCATACCATGTCGGCTGAGCGATTGGATGACACTCGTGAGCCGGGCGATCCGCGGCCGCCCACCCACGATTCCGCCCCGGTGATGACCGCGACGCCGGCGCGCCAGGGCAGGGCCGACAATCGCGTCCGCTACATCCTCGGCATCGGCCTCGTGCTGGTGGTGATCGCCTTCATTGCGATCTACGTCGGCGTCCCGACGCCGAACCCGTGATGCGGACACGGCGGGCGGGATCGTCCGTGTTCTGAGTGAACACGCCCGACAGGAAAGGCCCGGCTCGCTGGCGAGCCGGGCCTTTCCTTTGTCCGTCGGGCCTGAACCCGCGCGTTCCGTTCGCGCGAGCTCGCGTTCGGAAGACTACAGCCTGCCCATCAGGGCCAGCACGAGGATGATCACCAGGATTACGCCGAGGATACCCGACGGCCCGTAGCCCCAGCTTCGGCTGTACGACCAGTTCGGTATCGCGCCGATCAGCAGCAGTATCAAAATGATGATGAGAATGGTCGATAACGTCATTTGAGCCCTCCCGATTGATGAGGCCGGCATCTGCCGGGCAGCCACCGACCATCAACTCCGGCTGCAAGCTTTTGTTCCGTCGTCGTTCTTCACGACATCGGCAAGGTGGCGACGCCGCCGGCCGGAGAGCCGGCGGTCGTGCCTCCGACGACCATCGCTCTCGGCCGCGCGGGCGTCACGACACGCGGGAACCAAATCTCGGATGGCGAATTGTTTCGCGTGAACGCCGGTGGCGGCATGGAGGACGACATGTTCGGGTGGGCGCTGACTTTTCTGGTGGTGGCACTGATCGCGGCGGTTCTGGGTTTCGGCGGCATCGCCGGTGTCGCCGTCGAGATCGCGAAGATCGTCTTCGTCGTGGCGCTGGT
>CALRZT010000398.1:0-4069 GCA_943372725.1 Pseudoxanthobacter soli DSM 19599 | reverse complement strand
GCTCGCAGTCGTGAGCCGGAGGCGGGCACGCAGCGACCGCGGCAGCTGCCGGGCGGACTTGACGCGCGGATGGCACATCTCGGCGATCACCGGCTGATCGGCAGGCGCTCCGGCCCCGCTGTGGTTGTCGAAGCGGCGGCGACCGACGTGGTCGAGGAAGGTCTCGGCGGCCACGCCCTCGGCGAGAATGAGCTCATGGGCTGACGTCTCGACGTGAAAGACCTCGAAACGGGGGCCGAGTTCGCCCGCGCCGATACGGCGAACCGTGCCGCCGTTGACGAGCGCCCCGGCCTGCACGAGCAGCCCGTCGAGAAAGAGGGCATGGTCGGCCGTCAGGCAGAGGTCGCGGGTGGGCAGGCCGTCCCCGAGGGCGCCGGCGGCGATGCACACCGGCCGGCCCGGCTCGGGTACGAACAGCGTCGCGAGCGTGCGGCGACCGACCCAGCGCACCGGCACGGCACGCCCGTCGTGGGTGAGTACGCGGTCGCCAGGCTTCAGGGTCTCGACGGCCACGTCGCCGTCAGGCGTGGCGATGCGGGTGCCGGCGAGGAAACAGGGGATGTAGGTCGTCTCGTTGAAGCCGTCGGGATAGTCGCCGACCTGGTAGAGGGTGTTCGACAGAAGGAAGAGCGGCGCGTTCTCCGCGGTGTCCGTCAGGTAGGGCTCGCCGAGGTTGCTCTGGCCGGCATAGATCCAGGGATTGTCGACGAAGAGCACCGGGTCTCCGACGGCGAGATCGGCGCTGTCGAAGTCGAGGAAGCCACTGCCGCGCACTTCTGTGATCTGGCCGCTGCCGGTGTAGTCGATGACGTAATGATACGCGAAGGCCACCGTCGTCATTGCGCTGGGACTCCCCCGATCCGCGCCCCCCGTGCGCCGAAGCGGGTCCGTCCGGCGGAGCAGCAGCAGCGCGCGGGCAGTCTCGCACGGGACCACGGCGCGGAGAAGCACCGGAATTCAGGGGTTCGCCCGGGCGCCGAGGGTGGCCGGCGTGCGCCTACCGCCGCATGAACAGGCGCAGGATGGCGATGGCCCAGAGGGCGTGGCGCGCGTTCGAGCCGGCGACGTGGATGAGGGCGGCGGCGACGAGGCAGCCGGCGAGCGTGATGGCGCCGAGCAGCAGTGCGAGCTTCGGCTCGGCGCCCTGAACGTAGGCCAGGACGTAGGCGAGTGCGAAGCCGAAGGGCGAGACGAAGAGAAGCGTCCGCACGGCGCGGCGCTTGCCCTCCGGGGTGTCGAGCGGCGATGGCGCCATGGCGTGAGCTCCCGTGGCCCCGGCCGGCAGGAGAGCAGAAATCAGGATCGTGCGAACGTCAAACGGGTGTGATCCCGCGCCCTCCGGGACCCCATGGGGTGATCTAGGTCCCCGTCAGGCCGTCTTGATCCTGAAGGGCCGCCTTGATACCCGCGGGGCCCCCCCGGTCCTGGCAGCCGCCGTCTCTACCCGCGGCGCCCCCCTCCCTGCCCTCCCCCGCGTGGGGGGAGGGTTCGCGTCGAGGGTGGGGCTGCCGTCTGCCCCGCTTTCAGCGCCGCCAGGGTCGCCGCGAGGGGGGAGGGTTCACGTCGAGGATGGATCGACGGTCGGGACTCTGTCTTCCCGGCCCGCTCGGTCCTCCGCGCTCGCCTCAGCCCTTCGCCTTCAGCGCCGCCTGGGCGGCGGCCAGCCGCGCGATCGGGACGCGGAAGGGGGAGCAGGAGACGTAGTCGAGGCCGACGGTCTCGCAGAAGGCGATCGAGGCGGGGTCGCCGCCGTGCTCGCCGCAGATGCCGAGCTTGATGTCCGGCCGCGTCGTGCGGCCACGCTCGGCGGCGATCTTGACGAGCTCGCCGACGCCGTCGACGTCGAGCGTCACGAACGGGTCGCGCTCGATGATGCCCTTCGTCTGGTAGGCACCGAGGAAGCTCGCGGCGTCGTCGCGCGAGATGCCGAAGGTGGTCTGCGTCAGGTCGTTGGTGCCGAAGGAGAAGAACTCCGCGGCCTCGGCGATCTCGGCGGCGCGAAGGGCCGCGCGCGGCAGCTCGACCATCGTGCCGACGCTGTAGACGAGCGTCTTGCCGGTCTCCTTCTCGACGGCCTTCGCTGTGGCGTCGATCGTCGCCTTGACGAGGTCGAGCTCGGCCTTCAGGCCGACGAGCGGCACCATCACCTCGGGCTCGACCGGGGCGCCCGACTTCTCGGCCGCCTCGATCGCAGCCTCGAAGATGGCGCGCGCCTGCATCTCGGCGATCTCCGGATAGGAGATGGCGAGGCGGCAGCCGCGGTGGCCGAGCATCGGGTTGAACTCGTGCAGCGCCTCGGCGCGCTCCTTCAGCTTGTCCTCCGGCACGCCCATCGCCGCGGCGACCTCGGCGATCTCCTCGTCGCCGTGCGGGATGAACTCGTGCAGCGGCGGGTCGAGCAGGCGGATTGTCACCGGCAGGCCGGCCATGATCTCGAACAGCGCGACGAAGTCGGAGCGCTGCATCGGCAGGAGCTTGGCGAGCGCGGCCCGGCGGCCCTGCTCGTTGTCGGCGAGGATCATCTCGCGTACGGCGACGATGCGGCCCTCGTCGAAGAACATGTGCTCGGTGCGGCAGAGACCGATGCCCTCGGCGCCGAACTCGCGGGCGACGCGGGCGTCGGCCGGCGTCTCGGCGTTGGCGCGCACCTTCATGCGGCGGACGTCGTCGGCCCAGGCGATCAGGTTGGCGAAGTCACCCGACAGGTCCGGCTTCACCATCGGCAGGGCGCCGAGGAAGACCTGGCCGGAGGCGCCGTCGATGGTGATCTGGTCGCCGGCCTTCAGCGTGCGGCCGGCCGCCGTCAGCGTCGCCTTGGCGTAGTCGACGCGGATGCCGCCGGCGCCCGAGACGCAGGGCTTGCCCATGCCGCGGGCGACCACCGCCGCGTGGCTGGTCATGCCGCCGCGGGTGGTGAGGATGCCCTCGGCGGCGTGCATGCCGTGGATGTCTTCAGGGCTCGTCTCGACGCGGACGAGCACGACCTTGCGGCCGAGACCCTTCAGGCGCTCCGCCTCGTCGGAGGAGAAGACGATCTCGCCCGTCGCCGCCCCCGGCGAGGCCGGCAGGCCGGAGGCGAGCACGGTGCGCTCGGCCGAGGGGTCGATGGTCGGGTGGAGGAGCTGGTCGAGGGAGGCCGGGTCGATGCGGGCGATCGCCTGCTCGCGGGTGATCAGGCCCTCGTTCGCCATGTCGACGGCAGACCGCAGCGCCGCCTTGGCGGTGCGCTTGCCCGAGCGCGTCTGCAGCATCCACAGCTTGCCGCGCTCGATGGTGAACTCGACGTCCTGCATGTCCTTGTAGTGGCGCTCGAGCGTGTCGCAGATCGCCACGAACTCGGTGAACGCCGCCGGCATGACGGTTTCCATCGACGGCTTGTCGGAGCCGCCCTCGATGCGGGCCTTCTCGGTTATCGACTGCGGCGTGCGGATTCCGGCGACGACGTCCTCGCCCTGGGCGTTGACCAGGAACTCGCCGTAGAGGGCGTTCTCGCCGGTCGACGGGTTGCGGGTGAAGGCGACGCCGGTGGCCGAGGTGTCGCCCATGTTGCCAAACACCATCGCCTGCACGTTGACCGCCGTGCCCCAGGTCTCGGGGATGGTGTGCAGGCGGCGATAGGTGATGGCGCGCTGGTTCATCCACGAGCCGAAGACGGCGCCGACGGCGCCCCACAGCTGGGCGTGCGGGTCCTGCGGGAAGGGCTTGCCGATCGAGGCCTCGACGACCGCCTTGTAGCGCTCGATGATCCCCTGCCAGTCGGCGGCGGTGAGATCGGTGTCGAGGACGTAGCCCTTCGTCTCCTTCTCGTGCTCGAGGATCTCCTCGAAGGCGTGGTGCTCCACGCCGAGCACGACGTCGCCATACATCTGGATGAAGCGGCGGTAGCTGTCGTAGGCGAAGCGGGCGTCGCCGGAGGACTTCGCCAGTGCCTGCACGGTCTCGTCGTTGAGGCCGAGATTGAGGACGGTGTCCATCATGCCCGGCATCGAGACGCGCGCGCCGGAGCGCACGGAGACGAGCAGCGGGTTCTCCTCATCGCCGAAGCGACGGCCGGTCAGCGCCGAGATGC